>PSRM01000363.1 GCA_003176045.1 Verrucomicrobiota bacterium
GTTTAAAATTGTTGAAAGGAAAGTATGCCAGTACGTCTAGGACGTTTCGAAATGCCCAAGCGGTTGACCAAAGAAGAAGGCACCGCAACTGAAACCTACGCAAAATTCGTTGCCGAACCCTTTGAAACCGGGTACGGCCACACTGTTGGAAACTCTCTGCGCCGCGTGCTTCTCTCCTCGTTGGAAGGCGCCGCGATCAGCTCCATCAAGGTGGACGGCGCCATGCACGAGTTCGCCACCATTGACGGCGTGGTCGAGGATGTCACCGACATCGTTTTGAACCTGAAAAAGGTGCTCTTCAAAGCGCACACCCGCGATTCCCAGACCCTTTTGCTTTCCGCGAACAAAGAAGGCGAAGTGACCGCCGCCGATATTCAGCTCAATCAAAATCTGGAACTCGTGAATCCGACCCAGCACATCTGCACGCTGGACCGGAAGAAGAAATTCGAGATGGAGCTTGAAATCAAAGTGGGCCGCGGCTTCCTGCCGGGTGACGAGAACAAAAAGCCCAACCAACCGATTGGTGTGGTCGCCATTGATTCTCTGTTCTCCCCGGTGACGCGCGTCCGTTACTCGGTCGAAAACGCCCGGGTCGGCCAGCGCACCGATTACGACCGTTTGGTCCTGGAAATCTGGACCGATGGCCGCATCTCCCCTGATGACGCCCTCACGCAAGCCTCCGCCATTCTCCAGCATCACCTGGATGTGTTTGTGGGTTACGACAAGAACGCCGTCGAATTCGAGGAAGTCGTTGACAAGCAGGACGAAGAGAAGACCAAGCTCAAGAAATTGCTCAATATGAGCGTCAACGAGATCGAACTGAGCGTCCGCGCCGCCAACTGCCTGAATAACGCCAACATCACCACCGTTGGCCAGCTCGCCATGAAGTCTGAGCAGGAGATGCTCAAATACCGCAACTTCGGCAAGAAATCGCTCAACGAGATCAAGGAGAAGCTCGCCGCCCTGGGTCTGACCCTCGGCATGACCTTCGAGCAGGACCTCCTTGAAACTCCAAAAGACGAAACCACCGCCAGCCCGCTCCTGCGCTAAAGCATTCGTCCGACCGGTCAGACCATTCTGACCGGTCGGATAAACTCATTCACGTTTCACGTTTCACGTTTCACTCTCTCGCTGGCCTACCCCCATCTAACTCATTTAACTTATTTAACCCATTTAACCATTTTCGCGCCATGCGCCACCTCAAACGAACCGCTAAACTCGGCCGCACGGGCGAGCATCGCAACGCCATGCTTGCCAACCTCGTCTGCAGCCTGATCAAACATAACCGCGTGACCACCACTTTGGCCAAAGCCAAAGCGGCCAGGTCTGTTGCTGAGAAAATGGTGACGCTGGGCAAACGCGGCAGCCTCCACGACCGCCGTCTTGCCGCCTCGCGGCTCCATCAGCAAGACGCCGTCAAAATCCTTTTCGACCAAATCGCCACTACTCACAAAGAGCGTCACGGCGGCTACACCCGCATCGTCCGCCTCGGCCAGCGCCAGGGCGACGCCAGCCAAACCGCCATCCTCGAATGGGTGGACACCCCTCTGCCCGAGAAAGCACCCGCTGGGGAAAGCAAAGCCGAGGAAGTCACTCAACCCGCCGAGGCCAAAGAAGAAGCTGCCAAACCGGCTTAATGAATCACGGGCCAGTTGCCTAAGGGAAACGTTGTCAGCCGGTAATCGGTTCTCACGTGATTGTTAGTCGAGAGGTAATGCATTCGCTGGTTAATGGCGCTGATTTGAGGGGCATAATTTGGCCCCCCGTCAGCGGCGGCATGGTGCGTGACTAGAACGAGTTGATTGCCGATCAGCAGCATGTCGGGATTGGAGGAGTCGCCCGAATACAAAGCGATGTTCCAGTTTGTCGTCAGCCCAAAAGGAGGCGCGATGAGTCTGTCCCACACAACAGAATTCGGGTCCCAAAACCGCATGGGCTGACTAAACAAGCTCAGGTCCTGGTGCAGCCCGATCGCTTGAACGTAGCTGGAACCTGTTGTGGGCAGATAATTCGTGTAGTTTGCGGGCAGGATCGGCAAATACCCCACCGACGCGGGCAAATCTGTATCCAGCATCCCAACCGCTGTATCGGAAACGCCTACCTGAATTTGGTCCACGACTTTGCGCCAGTAAAGGACATTGTTGGTGGCGAGAAAGGCGATTGGACTTCTCGGGGTTCCGGTGTGTTGCGCCCGCAAATAATGCCGCGGCGAAATCATCGTCACCAGGAACTGCCCGGAATAACCGTTGCTGTATCCAATGCAGGTCGCGCTCAGCCCCCGGACGCCATGCAGCCAGCAATGGCTTGACCAGACGGCGTGGGTGAGCAGGGCCAGGTTGGTCCCTGAGTAGGTTGCCGGAGCCCAGTTCGCCAATTCAAGCATGTTGCTGTAAACAGCCGAGTAACCCACCGCATGACCAACCGCGTTAGTCGAAAGGTGGTAGGCCAGTGTCCCGGGCGCGGTGTAGCTGCCAGCGTACGTCATGGAAACCTTCCAGGTGGCGCTGGTCGTGCCTGCTCCGTTGGCGACAAGCACCGTATAGGTTCCGGTCGCTTCCTGGCTCCCGAGAAGCGTGTAGCTGCTCGAAGTCGCTCTTCCAATATCTTTCCCATTGAACCGCCATTGGTAAGTAAGCGGGACGCCGCTGGATTGTCCGCCGGCCTGGGCTGAGACACTAAGGGTCAGTTTGCCGTGAAAGGCTGCGGCGGGATTCGTGGACCCAGGTACCTGGAAGACGATGGCGGGCGGGCTCATAGCGTGTATGGCCTCAGTGACGGCGGGTGGCCAGGAGCGCACAACTCTGTTGTGCGAGCCCCGACATACGCCCGACAACGCGCACAACAGAGTTGTGCGCTCCTGGCCGCGCTGCGGCCCGCCTTCACTGAGGGGTTACATAGCGTGGTCGTTACTGTTGATTATTCTGCAATTCGGGGTATTGTATTCAGAATCCCTTACAAAAACCATTATGAGAACGAGTTCTGCGGCCGTTCTTGGTATTGTGTTGGCTCTGGATGCGGCTTGGCGTACATCGCTTGCGGCAGCGACTGTCGCTATCCCGCCCAGCAGCCTTAGCGCCACAAAATCAGGCAACGATTTAATTTTGTCTTTTTCTTCCGTAAGCCCGGGACTTTACACAATCCAAAGTTCTCCGGACCCAGGCCAGCAATGGACGACTATTCAATCCGGGATTCGCGGGGACGGCACAGTGAAGAAGGTTACGGTCACTAACGCGCTCCTGGACAGCAAAGGCTTTTATCGGCTCCTGATCCAGGGCCCTGCGAGCCTGGTGTTGCCGCAGGGCGACGCATTCACCATCCTTGGCCACGATTGCGGCGGCATCAAGGAGCAGTCGCACGTGACAGGGTTTGATTCCACCAGCGGCAATCCGACCGGCGTCGTGTATCTGTCAACTACTTGCAGCACAGGTGGAATCGGCAGCCATCCCGCTACCTACACTGCCTGGGCGTCGGTGACCTGGGACTTCACCGGTAACGTGGTTTCCTACGGGGTGCTTTCCAACTCGGTAACAATCAATCCATCCTTTTATGCCACTGACGCCTACAGCGACACGATTTACAACGCGAACAACGCGGCCTATCTGGTTGTTCCAATTCCCGCTGCGCCCACAGGCGTGACCGCTGTTCAGTCGAACGATCAGTTCAACGTCTCATGGACAATCAACGGCGTGAACCCTGCCGCAGTCACTTCCTCCACCTTGATCGCAAGCCCGGTCAACTCCTCGGCAGCGGTTCTTACAAACACCATCGCGGGTCCTGTTAGCACTGCATCCATAGAACCACTGCAACCACAAACGACTTATCAACTCACAGTTGTGAGCAGAACCATTGGCGGAGCCAGTCCCGCCTCGCCTCCAATCAGTGTTACCACATCCCCAGCGACTATCCTGCCTTCCGCACCAACCGGAGTTACCAATCGCTGGTCGAACCCTGACCCCACAGGCACGACTGACACACTTATCGCAAACTGGAACGCCGCGGTGCCCGGCAACAGCCCGGTGGACCAGTACCTTGTAAAGATCGTCGGCAGTGACGGCAGCGGCACGTTTACGCAAACGGTGTCTGGCACGACGCTGACAGCGTACTTCAACGTGGATTACATTCCAAACTGGACCGTGACTGTCCAGGCGCACAATGCCGCTGGCTGGGGGCCGGTATCGAGTCCTGCGACGCTCGGTGGGTTGTAGCCAGGAATTCGAAGTGATATGTTGCGATTGGGCCATCTAGCTTTACTTTTGGGTGCTCAGCTAATGGCCCTTACCGAGCCGCCCCTCCGAGCGCAGGTTCCCATCATTACAAACCAGCCGTCCAGCCGGGTTGTGTGGGCCGGGTGCAATGTCGCTTTCACCGTGGGCGTATCAGGAACGGGTCCTTTCAGTTATCAATGGCAATTCAATGGAACAAACCTTTCGAACAACATCATCAGTACTGTAGCCGGTAATGGCGGAAACGGGTACTCGGGTGATGGGGGACCGGCTACCAATGCAACTCTGGGAAATATCCAGACCGTATCGCTGGATAAGTCAGGCAACATGTATCTGCCTGATGGCCCCCTGCGCGTGCGCAAAGTGGACATCAGCGGCATAATTAACACCGTCGCGGGGGGAGGGACTAATGGACTTGGTGATGGGGGCCCGGCGACCAATGCGAGTTTAGGGGACCCTTCACACGTTGCAGTGGATGATCGAGGTAACTGGTACATTCCAGACCTCGGCAACCAGCGGGTTCGCAAGGTGGACACCAACGGAATTATTTCAACGGTGGCGGGAACGGGGACGAACGGCTTTTCCGGTGACGGCGGTCCCGCCACCAATGCCAATCTGGCATTTCCCGCGGGAGTAGCCCTCGATGCTCTAAAGAATCTGTATATCGCAGATGATTCCAACCATCGCGTTCGGAGGGTGGACACTGATGGCATTATCTCGACATTCGCGGGTAACGGCACCAACGGCTACACTGGGGATGGTGGGCTGGCCACTAACGCGAGTCTTTATAGCCCCTATAGACTCGCTTTTAATCCCGCAGGCAACCTATTCCTCATTGACGGCTACCCCCGCGTTCGAATGATAGATACCAACGGTATCATCACGACTGTGGCCGGGAACGGAACGAGCGGCTTCTCCGGCGACGGCGGCCAAGCAACTAATGCCACTTTGAGTTCCGTGAGGGACCTGGCGGCGGACGCCGATAATAACCTTTTTATTGCTGATACTGGAAGCGGTCGTATCCGCAGGGTGGATGCGACTGGCGTCATTACGACTGTAGCAGGTGGCGGCTCGGATGATCTGCATGACGGTATTCCGGCCACGAGCGCATATCTCTACACTCCTTATGGTGTCGCGGTTGATGTCGCTGGAAACCTGTTCATCGCGGAATTGAATGGCCATAAGGTGCGTAAAGTAACCAACAACCGGGGACCAATTCTGGCCCTGAACGAGGTCACCGTGGCCAGCGCGGGCGATTACCAGGTCGTCGTGACTGGCTCGGGAGGCAGCGTGACCAGCAGCGTAGCCACTTTAACTGTCGCTACATCTCCGCTCGTTTCCGGAGTTCTTCGAAATTCTGATGGCAGCGTCTCACTTAATTTCGTCAGTCCACCGAATTCCACGAACACAGTCCTCGTTACGACCAGTCTTTCTGCGCCGGTTCTGTGGCAGCCGCTCGCCACGAATCCAGCAGGCGCTGATGGGGCCTGGCTGTATTTGGACACCAGCGCGTCCAATTTTCCGGCCCGGTTATATCGTTCAATGCGGGACTAGTGAGGCTAATGTCGAAAGTGGTGGTCCGCAGCTTGCTCGAGCTTTGGATAAAGCTCTTTGTCGCAGTCATACAGCGGAGCGGTTCTGACCCGGGAAGCATCAAAGCCCAATTGCACCCAGGAATGACGCTCGTCCACTTCGGCAGTTGCGCCGGGCACCACGCGAACGGTGTCCTGGCCCTTTGGTTTGATTCCAAGGTAGAGCTTGCCGGAATGTGATTCCCAGTAACATTCGAGCACCCCAACCGGCTTGCCCTTGATGTCCACCACTTCCTGGTCAATGAAGTCTTCAAGAACTGCGGTTTGCATAAACCAAAATAACGGCTACACACCAGGTTCGAAAGTAGGCATTGACCCAGTCGGCCACGGATCGAGGTGGAGCAGGCGACGCGATAGTGAACGAAATTGATGCAGGCCGCCTGTGCGCATATTTTGTTTTGCCTTTCCAGACAAAGGGTTATGGTTCTATGGAAATGAAACTGCTGACGACCATCAAACGGACCCTCAAAGAAGCCCCTTTCAGGCCCTTCAATATCCTGCTCGATAATGGCGCAAAAATTCCGGTCACTCATCCGGATTGTGTGATACTCAGCGCCGATGTTTGCATGGTGCTGGATTCACGCGGGCTGCCCTGGACCGTTGATACCTGGCATGTTAGCGGGATTAATTTCGAGGTGCCCCGACGCAAAACCCGCCGGAAGAAGTGACGATGCTGCACGCGCCGTAATGGGCCACGGCGGTACGTGCTACTGCTCGATTAGGGTTAGGGTGCAATCACCTTCTGAGTTCGTCATTCGGAGTTCCCATCGCGAACGAATTCGGGCGTAGGATCCCTCGTCAGGTCCGTCAACTGTAGCAACTTAGCCCGTTTTGGCGTCCTGTTCCAATCTCTTCCCCATGCTCACCACCTCATCCATGACGTAGCCGATCTTGCGGTAGAACTCGACGGCTCCCAGGTTCGAGGTTCGCACCTGCAAGTTTATCTTTGGACAGCCGGCCTTGCGCAATAGCCGCTCAGCCTCCTCGACAATCGCTCGCGCATAACTTCGCCGCTGATGGTCCGGGTGAACCGCCAAATAATTCAACCAACCTCGATGCCCTTCATACCCAGCCATTACCGAAGCGACAATCTCTCCGTTTAGAAGGCCAAGCAGAAATAAATCCGGCCTTACCTTCAACTTGCGCCGAATGTCTTTCGACGGATCGTTCCAGGCCCGAATCAAATTGCACCGCTGCCAGAGCGAAATGACCGCCGGCTCGTCATCAGGATGAAACCGCCGGATTTTGAGTTTCGAACTTTTCGTAATTGGTTTTATCATCGGATCGTTTATAGCAGGTTTCTGAAAGCGCGGGAATGTGGCGCACTCCAACGGCTTCACGCGGCACTTGAGCCGAAAGCTCTCCTGATTGGGAAGGCTTGCGACCCATTTTCGATGCTGCCATGGCCGAGCTCGCCGAAGCAGACTACGACGCGCTGGTTTTGCGCTTTTTCCAGAACCACGACCTTCGAAACGTGGGCCGGGCGCTCGGCGTGAGCGAAGATACGGCGCAGAAGCGCGTCGCGCAGCCGTTGAGGCGACGCCATCACATTTATGATGCGCGCGATGGGGCTGGTGGCATAATCGGACTCGTGAAATCTGGCGGGCGAGAAAAACTCTTTCTGGCCTTTATCAAGGGGGCATTGAGGAATCATTTGATTTGCATCTTTGTTGCAAGTCGCTCCATGTCATTAAACGGCCCGGCTTTGGCGAGCGAGATCACGGTTAATCCAGCGTACCAGTTGACCGTAAACGCGTGGACGATGGAGGATGGCCTGCCTGGAAATGCGGTGTTAACCCTCGCGCCGACCAGGGATGGCTATTTATGGGTCGGGACCCCGAATGGCCTGACACGGTTTGACGGTGTGCGCTTCGTTCGCTTCCACAGGTGGGACGGGCTCACGAGTCTGCAAATCGGGGAACTGTTGGAGGATCGCGCGGGGCGGCTTTGGATTGGAACTCAAGAAGGAGGATTGATGCTGCGCGAGCACGGGCGCTTCCAGGCCTTGTCGCGAACCAACGGGTTTGCCGAAGAGAGAGTGCGCCAACTTGCGGAAGATTCCGAGGGCCGTGTGTGGGTCGCGGACAATGAGGGGTTGGCGCGTTGGGACGGTAACCGTTTGATGGATATGCAAATGCCACACGAGAAGGCCAATCAGCCGGGATGCAACTCGGTTTGCTGCGCAAGCAATTCAGTCTGGGCGGTGGGGGATGATTGGGCCCTGCGCGAATGGCGCAATGGGAGGTGGCAACCAGGGCCAAAACTCCAAAAACCCGGCTTCCGTTTCGACAAGGTTTTCCAGGCGCGAAATGGGCAGCTCTGGAGTCAAACCTTTCCATTCGGGCTGGCGCGAATGGAAGGAGGCCAGTGGCGTCTGTTCGGCACGGAAAGCGGGCTGCCAGGCAGCTACATCAGGGCGGTGCTCGATCAGGGCCAAGACGGGTTCATGTGCGCCTCTCTGGAGCACGGCCTGTTCCTGTTCCGCGACGAACGTGGCTCTCCCGTCGCCTTGAACGAGGGCACCGAACGGGATGGCGTCCATGCGCTGCAACGGGACAAGTTGGGCAATCTTTGGGTCGGCACCTCCAGTCGAGGCTTGTTGCGGCTGCGGCAACCGCGCGTGCGGGTCGTTCCCGGAAGCGATCACGCGCGCCTGGCAAGAATGGCGTTCGATGATCGCGGCCGGTTCTGGATTGCGAGCTTCCAGGGATTATGGTTCGAGCAGGGAGGAAAGTTGGTTCAAGTGCCACCCCCGCCGAGCCTGAAACAATTTGGGATCTCAGTGCTCAAGCCCTGCCCCGCGGGCGGCATCTGGATCTGCATGTCGGGAAAGGGATTATGGGAGTACGACCCTGATCGCCACGCGGGCCCCATCCAGAGATTAACAGGCAACAAGGAAGACATAACCGGTGTGCTGCTCACCGAAGATGCAGCGGGTGGATTCTGGTTTGGGGATGAAAAGGGAAATATCGGGCGTCTGATGGGGCAAAGCACAAACTTGCTGGGAAAGTTGAAATGGGAGGGCGACCATATAGTCGTCGGCTTGCTCGGCGATGCTACAGGCGGAGTGTGGGCGAGAATTGAAGGAACGGCCATGGTTCGGCTGGACGCGCAAGGCAAGGAAATCGAGCGCGTTGGCGCCAGGCAAGGGCTGCCGGTGAACTCCATCCGATGCTGGCTTGGAGATGGCGAAGGAGGATTATGGATGGGATCGCCGATGGGACTGTATTGGTGGCACAAGTCCAGGCTGCTGCTTTTCGACGAAAGGCACGGGTTGCCCGAGGAGGCTCTAGCCAACATGGTGGATGATGCCTCCGGTGGTCTGTGGTGCGCGGCCAACGGCCGTTTGTTCCGATTGCGCAAAAAGGAATTGGAAGCTGTAGCGGCGCAAACAGCATCGGTATTGCATCCATTGCTGGTGGGCCGCAGCGCTGGATTGACTCGCCTTCCATTTGCGACAGGTATCGCAGCGGGCGCCCTGCGGGGGCCGGATGGTCGGTTATTCTTCCCGAGAGTCTGGGATGCCATTAGCTTTAATCCCGCGGACTTCGAAAAGGCGGAACCCGCACCCAAGGTTTTAATCGAAGAAGTGTTTGCGGATGGCCGTAAGATGGACCCTCCAGGCGCAACGGATGGACCCTTGAAAATCCCCGCTCGCACTGGCGATATCGCCGTTCGCTACACCGCCCTGGAGTGTGTCGCTCCTGAAACGGTGCAATTCCGGTATCGTTTTGAGGGTCTGGATGAGAAGTGGAGCGAAGCGGGCAGCCTGCGTCTAGCAGACTTTTGGCGCCTCGCACCCGGGACCTACCATTTTCGCGTCTCAGCTTCGGTCGCGGGCGGCGATTGGGCTGATCCCGGAGCATCGCTCGCGTTCACTGTGCTGCCCGCCTGGTATCAAACTTCATGGTTCCGGGTTTTGCTGGCGATGCTGGTAGCGGGCGGTGCTGCGGGCTTCTATTGGCGCCGGGTTTCCAGGCTCCAGGCCCAACGGACCGCTCAACAGAATTTTTCGCGTCGGCTCATCGAGTCTCAGGAGCTGGAGCGCAAACGCATCGCCGCCGAATTGCACGACAGCCTCGGCCAAAATTTGCTGGTCATCAAGAACCGCGCGGACATTGCGCACAAGGCCAGGGCATCGGGCGCGCGTGAAGAATTTGGCGAGATCTCCCGTGTTGCCGGTCAGGCGCTCGACGAAGTCCGCGAGATCTCGCAGAACCTCCGCCCTTACCAACTGGACCGGCTCGGCTTGACGCGCGCTGTGGCCGGTCTGGTCAAAAAGGTCGGCGCCTCGTCAGCCGTCAAATGCGTTGCCGATATCGCTCCGCTCGACAAAGTGTTCCCGCCGGAGGCCGAGATCAACGTGTATCGGATCGTGCAGGAAGGCCTGAACAATATCCTGAAACATTCCGGCGCCACCGAGGCGCGCGTCACGTTGGCGCATGAGCCCGCCCGGGTGCGTTTATTAATCGAGGACAACGGCCGCGGCTTCGATTTGCCGGCGGCCACCCAGAGACCGGAGCGCGCCGGCGGGATGGGTTTGGATGGCATAGCTGAACGAGTGCGCATTTTAGGCGGGCGGCTGCAGATCCAATCCACGCCCGGTGGTGGAACACGGCTCAAGATCGATTTGCCGGCGCCAACGGACGGAGCGCTCAAGGCCAGTTCGCCCCGGGCCTCCCTTTCGGCGCGTTAATGAACCGAAGAAGCTCGCATCCTGCCTCGCTTGAGCCATTTACCTTAATTAACTTAGTTAACATAATTAACCCAATTAACTCTTTCGGTTTCCCCTTCACCCCATCCGTAAGCTCGAACTGCACGGGGGTCCATAGCCTCGTCAAATTCGCTTTCGACCACAAATCGGAGTTGTGATTTTTGTGATTTCTAAGATCTATTTAGCCCGCGAAACACGCGAAATACACTAAAGCAATTTTTTTTCGCGTCTTTTAGCGTATTTCGCGGGCAAAAAGCTCCCTCAGGCGAGGTTTTTGGGTCAAGTCGAACATCTTGACGACTGCGTTCGGTTCTGGTTTAATCGGTATCCTGGAAACTGTTGGCCAGATCAAGCGGGCTCGGGCCATGGCGAGCCGCTTTGCACGTCGCTTTGGAGCGTCAACCGCCTTGTTTACCCTCGTAGCAACTTTTGGCGGCTCATCCGGCCAGGCGGCTGGTCTGACCATCATTCCCACGTTTGACGCCTCGATTACGACCGATCCGCAGGCGGCAATTATCGAGGCCACGATCAGTGCCGCCATCGCCGCATACCAAACCAATTTTTCCGACCAGATTACGGTCTCGATCAACTTCGTAGAGACCTCGAGCGGGCTTGGGCAAAGCAGTTCCTATTTGCAGAGCTTCACCTACGCGGCTTATCGCGCGGCCCTGGCTTCGCATGCCGCCACTCCCGACGATACGACTGCGCTGGCCCACTTGCCCAACACCGCCGCCAATCCCGTCAACGGCAACGCCAACATAAACCTCAATCTCCCGCTGGCGCGGGCTTTGGGGTTCAGCGGCGCCAATCCGCCCGCCGGACAATCAGATGGGACGATCGCCTTGAACACTTCGATGATGAACCTTTCCAGTTCGAGCACCAACTTCTCAAAATGCTCGCTTTATGCGGTCGCCTGTCACGAAATCAACGAAGTGCTTGGATTTAGTTCCGCCCTGGACGGTATCGCCAATGGAAATCCCGCTACGACCGGGCCGATCTCTCCGGAGGACCTTTTTCGATACGGCACCAATAGCGCCCGCAGCTTCACGAGCGACGTCAACGCGGCGGCTTATTTTTCACTGGATGGAATCAACCTGCTGGCGCGGTTCAATCAACATCAAGGCGGCGACTTTCACGACTGGTACAGCTTTTACGGCGGGGTCACGCCAGAAGTCCAGGACGCCTACCTGTCCGCCGGGGTGTTCCCGGTGCTGGGCGTTGAGCTCAGGGCGCTGGATGCGATCGGCTACACACGCGTGCTTCCTCCTCCGCCGCCCAGCCTGTCCATTGCCCGCGCCGGTGGCAGGGTCGTCATTAGCTGGCCCACCAATTTCCCCGGCTTCACCCTCCTGACCAAAACCAGCCTCACGTCAGCCGGTTCCTGGGCCACCTCCTCGCCCGCACCCGTCATCCTGAACGGATTTTATACCGTCACCAATTCGGCGACCAACGCGAGCCGGTTTTATAAGCTGATTAAGTAAGCCCGCCCCCTGTGCTTGCGTTAGTTCGATGGCAGCGTGGAGAACTGACCCGTGCTCGAAGGGACACGCGGACGAGGGCGTCCGCGCTCCTGATTATGGTGAGCGCAGGCGGAAGAAGAGTGGGGGGCCGGAAGGGGCGAAATCACGGAAGAAGTTGGAACCAGTTGTTCCGTAGGGGGTGGGGACATCCGCCCAGCCTGAGGGCAGAATGATGTTGCCGTTGGATTGCAGGGTAAAGGCCGTGAGATTGGTGAGCCAGAAGACTCGGGCCAAGTTGTTCGATAACGTGATGTTCAATCGCGCAGCGCTCGGTAGCGCAAGGCCGCTCGAGATACCGGAGGTGTTGCCGGCGGGATCGGTTGCGGTGGCGGTGACAAAGCCGCCGGTGAGAGTCTGGTTAAAGGTGATGGCGAAGCTGGCGTTGCTGCTCGAGCCAGTGGTGAGGTTGGTCGAACCAAGAAAAATCCAGGCTTGTGGCTGGTTGCCGGGCAGAAAGTCCGGGTTATGGAAGAATTCAAGGCGATAGGTGGTGTTGCTATTGCTGGTGAGGGTGCCTTTGATGTTCACGCTGCCGGATCCGAGGGTGGCATTGGTCAGGACCGGGGCGCCCTGGCCATTGTTGCCGCTATCGAGTTGAATCGCGCGACCCGTGTTGCGAAAGATCGAGTTGCCGAGAACGCTGACAAGGCTGGCGAGGGAGATATCCACGCCGATGCCGCTGCTGTAAGCGATGGTGTTCGCGTCGGCGATATTAGTGCCACCGACGAGGTGGCCGGAGCCATCGCCGCCAAAAATGAGCCCCGCGGCATTACCTAGAGGCGTGAGGCCATCGGCGCCAACACCAATTTTATTGCGGACAATAACAGTGTTGTTGGCGTTATTCTGGATGGCGTAGAGGCCGTTGTCGCAAATGACGTTGTCGGCGACGGTGCATGAGAAGGTTCCGTTGTCTGTCCCCAGGTTGATGCCCCGCCCCCCGTTTGGCATGGCGTTGGTCCCTGTGCGATCGGTGCCGATCAGGTTGTTTTGAATCGTCAGCCCGCTCAGGTGCCCGCCGGCCTCAACCGCGTCCTGGACGCTGCTTGAGATCAGGTTCCGTTGTGACGGGTCCGGGCCGCCGAGGCGCGAACTGGAGACGCATCCGAGGGAGACGCCGAAGGTGTTCGGCAAGGCGTTGGTACCCGTGGTATCCGTCCCGATGAAGCAGCCCTCGATGGCACACCCGCTCATATTGCCGCAGGCGGAGCCGCAACAGGCATGGAAGTTGATGGCGTAGTTGCCATTGGTAAAGCGATTGATGCACAGGCCGCGAATCACAATACCGTCAACTGTGCTGTTGAGGCCGTCACTGGACGCTAGGTTTTCGCCGCTCAGCTCGATCATGATCTTCGCTCCGGTGCCGATCGCGTTCGAGTTTAGTTGCGAGCCAGGCTGAGTGTAGCCATCAACCAGCGTGTTCGCTCCCAGCTCGGGCAGAGGAGACGTCGGCGCGATTTTGAACGGGCCAGTGCCCGGAATGTTGAACTCGATGTGGCCGCCCAAGGGATTGGTGGCGATGAGGGCGATGGCATTGCTCAGCGAGCCGATGCCAAAGTTATTGGTATTAGTCACGATCTGGCGCTCGACCACCTGGACGACCACGGTCAGGTTGCTGCAAAGCGAGGTTGAATTGACCGCGCCGGGGTCGGAATCGCATACCCTGAGGATGTTGGTCTTAAGGCCGGTCTCGAAAATGGTGGATGCATAGGTGAAGAGACCGCCGCTCGTGACTGAAGCGTTGGTGGGGCCGCTGTTTTTTGTCCAGGTCAGCGGCTGTGGCGGGACGTCGGCGTCGGTGGCCTGAAGTTGGAGGGTCAAGTTCGAACCACCGAAAATGGTCATGAGTGGCACCGGGACCGGCACGGGCGCCTGGTTAATTTCCTGGACGATCACGACCACCGTGCCGGTGCTGCTCATCGCTGGAGTGCCGGAATCGGTCACTTTGCACAGGATGACGTTTGTGGATGGCGCTTGGCCTTCTTGTGGGATCCAGCTCAGTACCCCGTTGGTGGGGTTGAGGGCGACGCCGCTGGGGAATGGCGGCACAAGGGTCCAGGAGAAGGTTTCACCAGGTTCCAGATCCGTAATGGCATTGCTATAAACAAAAGAGCTAAGTTCGTTAACCGTGTTCGTGACTGTGGGATTGGCAAACTTCGGCGGTGTATTACTTTGCACCGTGAGAACGACATCGTGGCCAGCGCCCCCGACGTAGCTAATGCGCAATCCCAGGTTGCCGCCATGTGAGCCGAGGAAAGTTCCTTCAGGCAAATTAAGCAACGTGTTGGTCACCGGGGCTGAACTGAGATTGCGCAGGATTGTAAACTGCTGGTTTGGCGCTAGCGGCGCGAGATTTGTCAGGCTGAGGCCGGCATTACCCAGGGTGGGAGGGTTGGTGACGATCAGCATTGTGTTGGTGGGACCGCCGCCCGGCCGGTTTGGAAACAGAGAAATAACCAGGATGGTGCTGCTGTCCATCACCAGAGTCCCGATGCCGAGCGGGTTGTAAGCCAGATTGGTGAGCGAAGCTGAGCCAGGTGTAATGGAGGCAGGGTTGATACTGCTCACCGAATCAATCTGGCCGGCGCCGCTCAAGAAACCGTCCGCGTTCCCGCCCAGCAGCACGGTGTTATGAATAATTCCGTCAGCGTCGAGGGTCCCTGAGTTCACCAGCAGCCCGCCGCCTTGAACGACGGTGCCGGGAGCAATATGCAACGGGCCGAAGAATCCGGAGCTATTGGTAAATCGCATGCTGTTGGTCACTGGGCCAGACAATGTGAGTGATCCCTCAATAAACGGCGAAAGACTTCCTGGAGCAATCAGTGCATTTGAGCCGGCCACCACCAGAGGAGCCGTCAGGACGATGTTGGTGGAGAGGGCTTTGAGTGCGCCGGTCAGCACGATAGAGGAGCCGGTATAGGTGGTATTTGAAAGAGCAAGCTCCAGCGAGCCGTTGGCGCCGACGTGGACTGGGCCGGTTGCCGCCGAGCCGAGCGCCTGGGGGTGCTGAGCGATCAGGACTCCCCCGACTTCAATCGAGCCTGTGATTGCGTTGCTGGCGTTCAGGGTAGGGGAGCCGAAGGCGGCTACGTTAAAAACGCCGCCACCAGTTATCGGCGCATCGAATGAAACGCCACCGCCCTGAACGGTGAGAGTATTGTTTTCCAGAGCCACGCCGCCAGCCAGATGGAGGTTTCCAGTAATTCCGTTGCTGAAAGTTTGAGAGAAGTTCAGGGAAATGTAATTGCTAACGGTGTAATTCCCGCCGCCTGTGACTTGATTCAATGAAGTGGGCTCCAGCCGGACTCCGTTATTGAGGCGCACCGGGTTGCCAAGTAAAGCCAGGTTGGTGGATTTAATCTGCGGAATCTGGAAGTGAATCGAATCGAACGTGGTGTCAGGCGGAAAATCGTTGGAGTTGGTCAGTGCGACCGCGCTGAACGGTTGAAAAAGCAGGGCCTGGCCCTGCTGCGGGGCGACGTTGAGCACCCAATTGGCGGGGTTCATCCACGAGTCGTTGGTCCCGGCGCCACTCCACACCACTGAACCGCCTGCGGAAAGGACGGCCGAGACAGTGAGGGTCACGTCGTTTCCAGAATCATACGTAAGCTGATAGACGACATGGTTGTTGGTAAACATTGAGCCTTCCGGCAAACCAGCGAACTGGCCACTGATCAGGACCGTGGGATTGATAAGGGTGAAGGTAGTGCCTACCACGGGCGAAAGATTGGTGGCAAAGGAGAGACTCAGAGCGGCGTTGGTGAGGGTCACGTTGCCATTGGCCAGGATTTGGTCGAAATCCACTCCGGCATTGGTGCCATTGACGCGCATAACCACGGTCACATTGGAGTTCAGCACAAGGGCGGTCGTGTTGAGAACGCCCGGGCCGGCAGTATAGCCGGGCACAAGGCGCTTTGCGCTTGTGCCGAAGGCGGTCACCTGTCCGAGATGACCTGTGCCTCCAAGTGTGCCGGCCGTCCAGGTAATGGGACTGCGCGACTGGAAACCGGTGAATAAATTCGTGCCGGCGTTCAAGGCCATCGGGCCGGTGAAATTGGAGTTGGTGCCCACAAACAGAAACACACCCGTGCCGTTATTTGTGAGACTTCCGCCACCGACTGTGTCTTCGATCACGTTTGAAATCGCGTTGGTTCCAGCTCCACGAAACGTCGCGCCCTTGCCTTTCATATCCAGGTTAACAAAAAGCAGTTCCGTTCCGCTGTTGAGATTGGTGAAGGATTGATTGGCGCCCAGGTCGATCAAACCGTCCAGCACGTTCGCACCGCTGGAATTGGTGGCATTGACCCCGTTGGTTAGCCACAGGCTGCCGATAACCAGAAATCCGCCCGCGCCGAAGCTGATCGAGTTTAAGTTCGTGCGCAGGTTGTCATTGCTTGTTGTCTGCCCGCTGAGCAAAAGTACGTCATCGGATGCAGCAGGAAAAAGCCCGCCCTGCCAATTGCCCGGCGTGGTCCAGAACGGATCACTGCCGAGGCCAATCCAGACACGCGTCGCACCCCGCGCTACCGGCAATGCGTTGGCCAGGATGAACAAGAGCGTGAAAATCGATATCCGAAATCCGAATGACGAGGAGGCAAGGCTGGCTTTCGTGGAAAAAGGGTTATTCATAGATAAACTGCTGCTCAATGGGTTCTCAGGAAAGTGGAGGATAAAGTTTCGGATTTTTTCGCGGGATTGCGCCCATGGGCCAGCGCAGGTATGGTTGGATATGCCTGTGCACGACTGGACGCGAGTCACGGCGGGAACGTTCCACGATTTCCACCTGGCTTGGATTGCGGAGTTGCGCCGCGCCTTGAACGGCGGGCTGCTGCCGCAGGGCTATTACGCGCTCGCTGAGCAAGTCGCCGGAGACATCATTCCCGATGTGCTGACACTTCAGCAAGCCAGCGGCGCAACGGACGCAATGGAACTGCACGACAGGTCTGCTGGTGGCGGAACCATGGTTTTGACAGTTGCCGACGCGCCCCCGCAGGTGAGCCTAACGGCCACAACCAGTGAAGCAGTTGCGCTTGCGTTGCGCGGGCGGCGCATCACCATCCGCCATGCGACCGGAGACCGCATCGTGGCGCTCATTGAAATCGTGTCACTGGGCAACAAGGAAACCGAAGTGACGCTCAAAGCGTTCATCGAGAAAGCTGCTGCTGCCCTGCACGAAGGCTATCATCTGCTCATTCTGGATCTGTGGCCGCCAGGACCGTTTGATCATTCTGGCATCCATGCCGCGCTTTGGTCTCTCGTGGGCGGGCGCGTGGGCAGCATCTCAACTGATCGTCCGTTGACCCTCGCCGCGTATGAAGTCCGCGCTCCCGGCATCTTCAACGCCTATGTCGAACCGATCAAGGTTGGGATAAGCTTGCCCGAAATGCCGCTTTTTCTGGCCCCGGAGCATTACATAAATGTTCCGCTCGAAGCCACGTACGGTGCGGCCTGGGCCGGCTTGCCCGAGCGCTGGCGCAAGGTGATCGTGGGCTAGTCCTTCCAATCCAATCCCAGCTCCCGCAGCGCGCCCCTCAACGCCGCAATATCCCACTCATAGAGCCGGTGACCGCTATCCAGCAAATAGAGTTTCGAATCATCGCGGCTCCAAACGGCCGAGATGGCTTCGAAGCCAAGCGGTGCTTTAAACACACACAGCTCCGAAAAGTCGCGGGCATCGAGTAATTGAAACCGGCTCCCGCCCCAGGGCGCGGCGACCCATCGGCCGTTCCTTGAGAAGGCAATTCGGCTGCCCATCCAGCCGCCGAAAGTCACCGGCCACTGCTTTACCAGGCGCCAATGCGGTTCCTTCTTTTCCGCCAAAGGCTGGTCGCCTTTAGCCGATTCAGAAGCGGCGGGGACTTCCCATAGGCCATAATGGTCTGGCATCCGCGCGATCAGCCAATGGGAATCCGGAGTGAATTCGGCAATGATGGCGTTAGTTTGCCCAAGGTGACCGATGATTCTGACCTGCTTCGCATCCCACAAACACACATCCGTGCCAGGAACTGTTGTCGAGGCGCCCCACGCCTCGTCGGGGCTAAGGGCGAAAAACGTTATGCGTTCGCCCTGCGCTACGGCTCGAGCCTGGCCGGGATCGCCTCCAGGCCAGATTTCTACACGGGAGATATAGAAGCCGGTACGTTCGGCCGCAACCAGCCAATCAGCCCCGCGCCCAGTGAATCCGAGGATGGTCGCCTCTTGCGCGGAGCCTACAGTAGCCGGATCGTTGACATGAACGGTAACGAGGCTCTGATTTTGGTTTTTTGAGGAATTGAGACTCGCTACCTCTCTTTCTACGCAGCTGTATTCGCTGCGCTGGATCCCAAAATTGCGGGCGCTGTAGAGAAGCGACTTTCCGTCAGGCGGAAACGCCACATACATCCACGGCAGCGCAAATTGAGACCGGGACCAAATTTGTGTCCGCGTAATTGTGTCCCAGAGCGCGACTGACTGCATGGTGCCGGTCAGCAGCAAACGGCCGTTCCGGCTGATGTCCAGCGTGCAAGCGTGATAGTCGTCCGGAGCAGGGAAGCGGAAGAAGACGGGAGCGGCAGCGGCAGAGCGTGAAGCGTCGGAGCGTGGAGCGTCGGAACGTTTCAGGTCATCGCTCGACGCTCGCACGCTTCCACGCTCTGACGCTCCAACGGTTTCAACGTCTGGCAACGCCAGAGCAGCGACCGCCTGATTGCGCACCTCCAGAGAAGGGTTCAGGGCAGCAGTTTGCTTGAGGAGTGCCAGGAGGCGCCCGCGTTGTCCCGAGTCACCGCTCTCGAGCAAGAGCCTTGATTGTCCCAACAATGCCGAGTGGAGGTTCTGCCGTGCAGCGCTGTATGCGGTCTCGGTTTGGCTCAAAGCGGTTCTGAGGCGCTGGTTTGCGCGCGCCAGCAGCGCGCCCCCAATTGCGAGCGAGATCGCCAGCAGCACAGAAAGGGCGGTGAGCGCCGGGTTATTTCGTACCCATTGCCCAACTCGTTCCCACAGTGCAACTGGCCGCGCCAAAATAGGGCGATGAGCAAGCCAACGTTTCAAGTCCTCTTCCAACTCCTGGGCGGTCCGGTATCGCTGCGAGGGTAGCCTGGCCAGGCACTTCAGACAGATCACCTCCAGGTCGCGCGGTACGCCTGGCCTTAAGGTGCTCGGTCGCGCCGGTTCCTGCTCAGAGATTTGCCTCAGCAATCGCGGCAGTTGCTCGGCCGCATACGGCGGTCTGCCGCACAATAACTGGTAAAGGACGGCGCCCAGGCCATAAATATCTGTTGCAGTCGTGGCCGCCGCCGCGCCACCGCTGAGCACCTCCGGAGAAAGAAACTCGGGCGTGCCTAACATCAGACCTGACCCCGTTCGCACAGACCCATCTGTCTCCAGAGTGCCATCGGCCAGCTTGGCCAAACCGAAATCGCTTACATACGGACGGTTTGATTCATCAAAAAGAATATTACCTGGCTTCAAATCCCTGTGCAAAACCCCGCGTTCGTGCGCAAAGCGGACGGCCTGAACCAGGGTGAGCATTAACTGGCCTATTTCCCGGAATTTCCCGTTAAACGCCTCGACCCTCGATGCCAACGTGCCGCCGGTTGCCAACTTCATCGTGAAGTAGGGCATCCCTTCGTACTGTCCCATCTGATACACCGGGAGGATGGCAGGATGTTCCAATTCCGTGAGGGCTCGGACCTCGAGACGAAACCGATCGAGCATTTGCGCTGAGCCGGATTGGTGAGGCAGCAGCATCTTGAGCGCGACCAACCGCGCCGGGTCCTGCTGCTGCGCCCGATAGACAATCCCCATGCCGCCACGCGCGATCTCCTCCAGCACAATGTGATTGGGAACCGAGAAAAGACCGGCATCCCGCGCGGCCTTCGGGGTAGATTCGGCGCGGGCATCCTGCAACAGGCTAAGCGCCTTCCAGGTGCAAGCCGGGCAGAGGCCGTCGAGGCGGTTGGCGTCCAACGCCGTGCCACAGTTCGGGCATCGCACCGGTGCTTCTGTTGCTGAATGAGAATTCTTCAAATGCGTTGTTAGAACGGATTAAATAAATCCGTAGCCGCGAATGTTAGTTCGCCTCACAGAATTCGCGCCCAATCTGATTAGCGCCGACTGACATCCGACCAACATCGGCTGCTACACATAACTCATTCTCAGGCGTTAACTTCTCGGAGTTTCGGTTTTATCGCTAAATTGGCTGCCTTTATCCAGGAGCACTGACTGTAAGTAGTCCATCTCGGGGACGACCTCATGCGGAGCGGACACCGTTTTCGCAACCTCCTGCCGCACTAAATCTCGAAAGCGCAAGCGCAGCCGATGCACTTCCGATCTGAGCGCGGATGCCGAGATTCGCAGATCGCTTGCCGCCTGCTCATACGAGGGGGCGTCGGCGCCAGTGGGCAGAAACGTTTTGAGGACGGTGTAGTGCGATTGCGGGCGATTTTGCGAAAGTTCGGACCGAATCCGGCCCAAAGCCCGTTCCAGGATGCTCAAGGCCCATTCGCGATCGAAGCTGCTCACTTTGTCAGCCTCAGACGTGGAAGGCTCAACTCCTGATTGCTCGATGGAGCCTTCGAGGCTCACGTGCGGGACTCCACCTCCCCGTTTTAAGGCTTCTCGTTTCTGCGCGGCGTCCCGGAGGAATCGCACCAGGGCGCCCAGAAGGAACGAGCGGAACCGCCCTCGCAGCGGATCGGCGCGGGAAAAAAGCGATTTCTCAACCACGTGCGCTAAAAACCGCTGCGTGAGATCCTGCGCCTCGGCCTCAATGACGCCGCGTGACCGGATAAACGCGTGTACCGCCGACCAGTAATCACGGCACAAACTCTCCAACGCGCCACGCGCCTGCTCGTCCCCGTGCAAGGTGGCTTTGGCCAGCGCGCTCCAATTCGTGGTGGGAAACGCCATCGCTTTTGGGGATTCTAAGCTAAAAAGTTGCGATGTGCTATGCTTGAAGAAGACTGAGCAGCCGAGGTAACGAGGCTCCAATCCTTTTGTAACCTGCTTTTGCGCGAGAATTTCAAAGCCTCGTTGTCGCGGCTGCTACGAGGTTTTTCGTGTTGGCAGTCCGTGGTCAGTGCTCCGTGGTCAGTGGTCGTTCGGCGGCCTGCCAGTCCAGCACCTTCAACTGGACGGCGCGGCGGCCGTTGTATTCGTTGACTTGCGGTGAAAAAGCCAGGTCGAATCGGCCGACGGGCAGCGATTCGTTGCCGCCGCGCCACCAGACGGCTTCAAGCGCGCCCAGGCCATTGGCGACCCACATTTTGACGTGCTGTTTTTCAGCCCCGATCCGCTGGAGCGGACGTTGATGCGTCAAGCCGCGGGCGACGAAATGGACGGGGGGATTATGTTGGCCCGTGGGTTTGAGACCATCCAGTTGAGTCAACAATGCCAATGTGATTTCTTCCAGACCGACTTCCGCGTCCAGCCGTAAAGCAGGCTGCAGGTCGTCCGGTTTGAGGCTGCGGCGCGCAATCTGGCCGAGGCGCGACCGGAACGGATCCAGATTTGTGGCGCGGATGCTTAGGCCGGCGGCCATGGCGTGGCCCCCATGGCGGACCAGCAAGTCGCCGCACTCGCGCAAAGCCGCCGCCAGATCAAACCCGGCGATGCTTCTGCCCGACCCGCGCCATTCTTCGGAATCACCGCCAACAATGATTGCCGGGCGATAAAACTGCTGCACCATTCGGGCGGCCACGATCCCCAAAACGCCGATGTGCCAGGGCGATTGGCCTTCGACAATAACGAAATCATCTTGCTCCTTGAACCTTGCGTGGACGAAGCCCAGTGCCTCTTCGAGTATGGTGCGCTCGATGGTTTGGCGGTCACGGTTGCGGTTATCCAGTTTTTGGGCCAGTGGCAGCGCATCCGCCTGTGATTGAGCCAGCAACAGGGTCAGCGCGTCCTGGGCAGTTTCCATGCGGCCGGCGGCGTTGAGGCGGGGAGCAAGTTGAAAGCCGACCTCGTAGGCTCCAAGTGGTACGAGGCATTGCGCTACTTGTTTAAGAGCCAGCAGTCCTGGCCGTTTGGTGTCGTTCAGCCGTTTGAGTCCTGCCGAAACCAGGATTCGGTTTTCGCCAGTGAGCGGAACGAGATCGGCTATGGTCCCGAGTGCCACGAGGTCCAACAAAGGGCGGAGGTCGAAATCCGTAGCGTCGGTGAGGCCGCTCTCGCGACCGCGTTTGACCAGGGCGTGGGCAAGCTTGAAGGCCAAGCCGACGGAACATAGCTCGGTGAACGGGGGTGTTTTGTTAGACTGGTCCGACCGGTCTGACATGATCGCAACCTGCGGGTTCACGAGAGCTACTGCCTCTGGCGCAGGGCGCGAGACCTGGTGATGGTCTAGCACGATTACATCCACACCCCGGTCTTTGAGCCACGCAATCGAATTGACGGTGGTTGAGGCGCAGTCCACAGCCAGGAGCAAAGTCACCGGGAACCTCTTCAGACAATTTTCCACGGCTTCCTGGCTCAGGCCGTAGCCTTCATCCATCCGGTGCGGCAAGTAGGACTGGGCGCGCCAGCCGAGCCGGCCAAACACTTCGAGCAACAACGCGGTCGAGGTCACGCCGTCCACGTCGTAATCGCCGAAAATCACGAACGGCTCATCCTGTTCGCGGGCGCGCCAGAGCCGTTCAACGGCACGTGCCATGTTCGGCAAGAGAAAAGGATCGGCAAGCAGTTTGAGACGCGGGTCCAGGAAGCCGCGGATAGCAACGGGTTCGTCGAGCCCACGATTCAGAAGGCATTGCGCGAACAATGCAGACAGCCTCAACTCCCTGGCTAGTTGGCCGGCCAGCAAAGGTTGAGGTGGGCGGAGCTGCCAGCGGTATTTCATCTTTCCGCGGTTAGTTAACCACGGATGAACACGGATGAACACGGATAAAAACTTCAAACTTCAAATTCCAATCTCCGATACGAAAACCCAAATGTCTGAGCTGGCACAACAAATCTCATTAACACCGTGGCTTTAGCCCGGTGCAGATAGAGGCGGATGAAGGTAAGCCGTTTCAACGGCTTGCCGCATGGCACAAACTGTTGAAACAGTTTGCTCACTCTGAACCCGTTCTGGCACCGGGCTAAAGCCACGGTGTTAATGAGATGGGCCCTCATTGGCGCTCATTTATTTCTTGGTGCTGTGATTACAGAGAGCCCAATGGAAATGAGCAAAATAGCGGCGACTGTTCCCAGTGACACGGAAATTGGTATTTCCACGTGCCGCGCGATCAGCATCTTTACGCCGATAAAGACCAGCACAAAGGCCAGGCCGTATTTCAAGAACCGAAAATAGGTCATCGCTCCAGCCAGCACGAAGTAGAGCGAACGCAATCCGAGTATGGCGAAGATGTTCGAGGTGAAAACGATGAATGGCACAGTGGTGACGCCAAAAACCGCCGGGATCGAATCTACCGCGAAAAGCAGGTCGGTTGCCTCGACCATGATAAGTACCAGAGCCAGGGGTGTCAGGGCGCGGTGTCCGTTCCAAGTCGTCAGGAACCTTTGTCCGTCGAGCTTCGGGCTTATCGGATAAACCTTGCGGGCGAACCGGATGACGGGGTTTTTCTCCGGCTCAACCTTTGGCCTGACAAAAACCATTTTCAGGCCGGTATAAAGCAAGAAAGCGCCAAAGAGATAGAGGACCCAGTGTAAATGCGAAACGAGCGCCAGGCCCAGACCGATCATCACGCCCCGCATGAGCAGGGCGCCCAGAATGCCCCAGAATAGCACCCGGTGCTGATGTTCGGGCGGGATTTGGAAGTAGCCAAAGATCAACGCGATCACAAAGACGTTGTCCAGCGAGAGCGAAAGCTCAATCAGGTAACCTGCGCCAAATTCCAGAGCCTCCCTTGGGCTGCGGAATATGTGAACCGCCACGGCGAAAATCAGTGCAAGAGAAAACCAAACCACCGACCAGAGCAGCGCTTCCCGGACTTTGACTACGTGGGCGCGCCGATGGAAAAGGCCCAGGTCAGCCGCCAGGAAAAGGAGCACGCACGAGATAAAACCCACCCAGTGCCAGCAGGTGATCTCGACCGGGTGAGCCATCATGTCCAGGCACTACCTGGATTTGGAATCCTCCTCGTCCTCGCCCTCGTCCTCGTCCTCGAATTGGGCTGGCAGTCCCCGAGGACGAGGACGAGGACGACGACGAGCGGCAATCATCGGCTGTTGGTTTAAGCCTTAACCGTCGCCACGTTCGCCACCGGGATCGGCCCCGTGCCGATGCGCGGGCGTTGGCCTTTGTGCCACCAGAGCACCAAAGCGCTGGCGATGTAGATGCTGGAATAGGTGCCGGTGATGATGCCGACCAGGAACGTGAAGGCAAATGCGTTGATCGCGCCGCCGCCGAAAATGTAGAGGGACAGCGTGGCCAGGAAGACGGTGCCGGAGGTGATGATCGTGCGGCTCAATGTTTGGTTCAGCGCCTTGTTCATCACTTCCCGGAATGAGCCGGGGATTCCCAGCTTCAGGTCCTCGCGGATTCGGTCAAAAATTACGATGGTATCATTGGTGGAGAAGCCGATGATTGTCAGGATGGCGGCCACGGTTGTGGCATCAAACTCACGGCCAGACAGGCAATACCAGCCAACAGTCATAAGCACGTCATGGATAACGGCCAGCACCGCTCCCACGGCGAACGAGAATTCATAACGGAAGGCCACATAGACCAATATACAAAAGAGGGAAACCAGCGAGGCAATGACGGCCGAGCGTTTGATCTCCTCGCCGACGATCGGGCCTACGTGGTCCTGACCAATCACCCGCAGTCCCGCTCCGGGGAACGATTCCAGGGTCGCTTTGACCTTGGCGCCTGTGTCGCTGGCGGAGACGACGCGCAGTGTCTCGCGCCCGCTCGTTGGGTCCTTTTGGAATTGGATCGTCGGGTCCGCAACGCCAGCCTTGGCCAGCGCATCTCGAACTTGTTGTTCCGATGGCCGTTTCTGGATCTCAAGAGTGGTCGTGTCGCCGCCCAGGAAATCCACACCCAAAGCCGATTTGCCGCGATGCAAGCCCCAACCCACGCCGATGCCGATCAGCAGCCAGGAGGTCACGAACGCCGGAACGGCCCATCTCATGAAATTGAGTTTCGCCGCCCGGATGATATGGAGCATGCTGACATCCTGCAGTGGGAACACCGGTAGCGCGCCTTTGGCGATCAGGCCATCCAAGAAGCGGTGCAAGGTTCGCGAGACGAGCCAAATCATGCCCAAAGTGCCAGCCACGGCGAGGCCTGTGGCGAGGAAGCCTTGGCCGTAAGTGTATTTCAAAGCTACCGCCCAGAAGAACCATAAAAATGCCGGCGCCTCAATTAAGAGCAGAACCAAATGAGTCCGGCCTTTATCCAACGTGAAATCAAAAATCGCGCGCGTGATCACCAGGGAAGTGAACAGGCTAAACAGCACGCCAATCGTGAGCGCTACGCCGAAACCTTTAATCGAGCCGGTGCCCAGATTCCAGAGGATGATTGAGGAGATGAGCGTAGTGACGTGCGAATCGAAAATCGTCCCGAAGGCCCGCTGATAACCGGCGGCGATGGACCCGCGCAGGGATTTGTATTTGGCCCGCTCTTCACGGATGCGCTCGTAGATCAGCACGTTGGCATCAACAGCCATACCCACGGTCAGGACAATGCCCGCAATGCCTGGCAGCGTGAGGGTGGTGCCTATGGAACACATGGCGCCCAGGAGAATGATCAAGTTGGCCAGCAGCGCGACATTGGCGACCATTCCCACCAGCATGTAATACACCAGCATGAAAATCGCGACGGCCGCAGTGCCGTAGATGCAGGCCTGAATGCCGCTGCGGATGGAGGCTTTGCCGAGGGTCGGGTCAACTTCCTGTGATTGCTCGATCTGCAGCGAGGCGCGTAAAGGGTTCTCCAGAGCGCTGGCCAGATCAAACGCTTCTTTGTCCTCAAAACTGCCCGTGATTCTGCAACTGCCGTTTTCGATGGGTTCGTTGATGACTGGCGCAGACATGAGTTCGCCATCCAGCACGATCGCCATGCGCTCCTTCACGTGTTCGCGGGTTAGTTTGGCGAATTTCGCTGCCCCATCGTCATTCAGGCTAAACAAAATCTCCGGTTTGCCCATGTTATCGCGGCTTACCCAGGCGTGGGTGATTCCGCTGCCATCCATTTCGGGCCGCTTTTTGATTTCCGCCTTCTCCGTTATTTCGCGGCCCTGCCGAATTTCCTTGTGCTTCAAAATGACGTAAGTGGGTTCCGCGGTATCGGTGGCGATGTCCTGGTCGCTGTTCGGATTAACCAGGTGCAAAGTCAGCCGGGCAGCTCGTTTAATATTTTCTTTGGCCCGTTCCAGACCGCTGCGCGACAAGCCCGGCAACTGAACCAAAATTCGGTCGCCCCCCACAGTTTCAATCACTGGCTCGGCCACACCCAGGTTATCCACCCGCTTGCGCAGGACTTCGACCGCGCCGTTCAAGGCTGTCTTTATGTCCGACACATTCGTCAGCGCCGACGTATCCATTCGTACCAGGAAGGAGGAACCACCCTGGAGATCCAGTCCAAGATGTATTTTGCCCGCCGCCAGCTTTTCCAGCTCGATCAGGACGCGCTCGGTCGGATGCGGATCATCTTTGGCCTCGAAGTAAGGAAAGTAGCGCGTGACATCGTTGGTGCCGATCGCCTGGCGCAGGTTGTCGTAGGGCTGGTCGGGCTTCTCCTTTTGGAGAGTCTGGGCCTCCTTGACAATGTTCAAAAACGTTTGGTCGGCCTTGTAAGCCCGTTTTTGGAATGTCTCAATCAGGTCCTGGCTGGTGGGCGGATACATGAAGATCAGCGCCAGGATCAGGAACAGGATGATGAAGGTGAATCGCCAGAAATTATCTCGGTTCATGCTGTAAAAACTTCAAATTTCAATCATCAAACTTCAAAAAAACTTCAAAATCCAAGCTTCAGCGAAGGCGCCAGCGACTAAATTCAGCCCCGGCTGGCCCACAATTCTGACTTCTACTGGAGCTTGATGCTTGGAGCTTATATGAAGTTTGGAGTTTGGAGTTTGAAGTTTCGAATAGTCCATTCGTGGTTTAAAAGCTCGTTTCCCTAGGCGGCGCTGGGTGCTGCGCCGCTTCGCTCGGTAATCTGCGCCACGGCGTTCCTGGCGATCTCGAATTTCGAGTCCGCCGACCGGACCATAAGAGTTTCCTGCTTCACGGTGATGACCTCAGCAATAATCCCGCCATTGGTGAGGATCTTATCGCCTTTTTGAATGGTTTTGAGCAAAGCGGCATGTTGCTTTTGTTTTTGCTGCTGTGGCCGAAACAGGGCAAAATAGATCACCACGCCCATGAGAATGATCGGCACGAGGCCGGTCATGTTCCAGGCTGGAGCCGGCTGTTGAGCCAGTTGTATCGGCGCACCCGTAGCCAGCACCGTGTTCAAACCCATCAAATTCATATAACCAAATGAGCCGACTAATCTAAGAATCCCCAGCCATTAAGCAAGCCAAAGCTTAGGAAATTTAGGAAATTTAGAGCGGGTTATTGCCAAAACCCACCTGCAATGCTACACCACCAGTCCGGAATGAGCACGGTAATCGTACCTAACCAACTGCCCAGCTATGCCCGTTCCTCCATCAATCCCGTAATCCAGAAATCCATCAATCCAAAAATCCACCATTCCATCATTCTATCGTTTCCATTATTTCCCCTCGCTGAATGAAAACCGGTCACCCTAAATACGGCCGCATCCTTCTCAAACTCAGCGGCGAAGCGCTTGGGGGCGAGGGCGGCGCCGGCATCCGGCCTGAGTCCTTGCGCGATATGGCCGAGCAAATACGGGAGGTGCGCGAGTTAGGCGTGCAAATCGTGATCGTGGTGGGCGGCGGCAACATCTTCCGCGGATTGCCCGGGAGCGAAAGGGGCATCGAACGCGCAACCGGCGATTATATGGGCATGTTGGCCACGATTATCAATGCCCTGGCGCTTCAGGATTCCCTCGAGAAGCTCGGCGTTGCCACTCGCGTCCAAAGCGCGATCAGCATGGCGCAGGTAGCCGAGGCCTTCATCCGCCGGCGCGCTGTCCGCCATCTGGAAAAGGGCAGGGTGGTGATCTTCGGCGGCGGCACCGGCAACCCTTATTTTTCAACCGACACCGCCGCCGCCTTGCGCGCCAATGAAATTGGCGCGGAAGTCATTCTGAAAGCTACTAAGGTGGACGGCATCTACGATTCTGATCCCAAAAAGAACGCCAAAGCCAAACGCTTCGCGCGCATCACCTATCTCGAAGCTTTGCAGAAACAGCTCAAGGTCATGGATTCTACGGCTTTCTCACTTTGCATGGACAACAAAATGCCCATCATCGTTTTCGACTTGTTCCGGGCTCATAACCTCAAGCGCGTGGTCATGGGCGAGGAGGTCGGGACGCTGGTCACGGGGTAGTGGGTGGAGGTTCGAGGGTCGAGGATCGAGGGGATCGGCTCCAGGCGCTGCTTTACTGAATCAATGCGCCTGTGCGCCGAGTGAGTGTCTGCGGGCATTAATTTGTTCGACGATTGAAGCAGCGTGAACGCCGCTTTCGCGGCACCAGCGTCTTTTGGAGCTAAAGCGAATGTATCGGCGCTTATTGCAGGCGCAAATCTGTTTGGAATTTGGAGTTTGGAGTTTGATGTTTGGTGTTTACCGTTAGGTCATGTTCGCCTCCCGCCATCAAGCCGGCCAAAGTTTGGGCCAATATTTGCAGGAGCGCCATGTACAGGCCGAGCTTATCCTCGGCTTGCCCCGCGGAGGTGTGGTCGTCGCGGCCGAGGTCGCCCGCCAGATGGGGTTGCCCCTGGACGTCCTGATCGTGCGCAAAATCGGCCATCCCTCCCAGCGTGAATTCGCCGTTGGCGCATTGGCGGAGCCGGACGTCGTGCTGTTCGACGAAGCTGTGATCGGCACAAACCCGATCATCCGCGCTGAATTAACCAAAGTCGTAGCGGAAGAAGAACAACGGCTGCAAACTTATCAGGCGGAGTTCCACCTCAATGGCCCGCCGGTCCTGGGGGGAAAGGCAGTAGTTCTAGTAGACGACGGCTTGGCCACCGGCGCCACAACGCAAGCGGCCATTGCGTCCGCTCGCAAACAAAACGCTGCCAGCGTGGTGGTTGCCGCTCCTGTCGCTTCGACCACCGCGGTCGAGCGCCTGACGCCATTGGCCGATGACATCGTGGTCCTGCTTATGGATCCTGATTTCGAAGCCGTGGGGCGTTATTACGAAGAGTTTGGCCAAACCACCGATGAGGAGGTGCTGGAGCTGCTCAAGCGCGCCTGAAACTTTGCGGGTCAGGCCCGCGATGAACGGGTTGAAAGACTGGGTGTCTAAGCCTCTGTGAAGCAACTTCGAAGGCGGGCTCTCGGTGAGAACTGGCGAGCCTGGGGTATTTGCCTCCTAAAAAATGTGAAAAAAGGGCTTGTCATTGATTGGGAAATCACCTACTTTAATAAGAAGCCGTACAACTTGCACATTATAAGCAGCGCATGAACTGGAACCGATCAGTTCGGCACCGAGGGTTTACGCTCTTGGAGCTTCTGGCTGTTATAGCAACAATAGGGGTGCTGGTGGCCATGCTCCTGCCGGTGCTGAACAAGACCAAGATCAAGGCCCAACTCACCAATTGCCGTTCAAACACGAAGCAGCTTTACCTGGCTTGGCATATGTACACTCTGGATAACAACTATCTTTTAGTTGAGTCGTATCCCACAAATGAAGCTGCCTGGGTCCAGGGAAACATGACAGTTTCGTCCGAGGCCACTAATAGTGATTTGCTCAAAGCGGGCAAGCTTTATGATAAGAGCTTGAGCACCTCGGTTTACCACTGTCCAGGGGATAAAGGCGTGACGATTAACGGCACACCCGTGCCTAGTGTGCGCAGCTACTCCATGAATTGTTTCATGGGCGCTCGCAGTCCGAATCTTGGTGCGATTCCGTGGAGCGCTGATACCGAAAACGGCCAGTATGTTTTGTACTTCTCTCGCGAAGACGAGATTCGGAAACCCGAGCAGCTTTGGGTCTTCATAGATGAGGACGAGCGAAGCATTAACGACGGCTCTTTTGTTACCGATCCAACTGCACACCTTTGGTACGACTTCCCCGCGCTTTCTGCCCATCGCCACAATTTTAGCTACACGCTTGCGTTTGCTGACGGACATGCCGATGCCTGGCACCTGACCGACCCGCGCAGTTTCACTGTGGCGGAGAGGGAGACGGAGGCATCGGGCAACCGGGATTTGATGCGCGTCGCGAATGGAACGACCGTTCCCAGGTAGCGAGCAGCTCCTCTCGGCCCATTGGTGAAGGGCTTCCGAAAGCACCGTTGCCCAAAGGGAGCGCGGACTTTAGTCCGATTCACCGCACGAGCAGAGTGCGGGCCTGATTTTTCCCAGCGCGCTCCTTGCAAAGGACATTGAAGCGGCATAAATGCCGCGCTCCTACTGGCACAAGTCTTTGGCCACCGCTTCGCCACGTTGAAGGGCTTCCGAAAGCACCGTTGCCCAAAGGGAGCGCGGACTTTAGTCCGCTTCACCGCACAAGCAAAGTGTGGGCCTGATTTATCCAGCGCGCTCCTGCAAAGGACATTGAAGCGGTCCCGCCCAGCGCGCCCAGCGGGACCGCGCTCCTACTGCCACAAGTATTTGGCCACCGCTTCGCCACGGGAATGGACGTGGAGTTTGCCGTAAATGCCTTTGATGTGCATGCGAACCGTATCAATGCTGACGGTCAGGAGGGACGCGATTTCCTTGTAAGGCACACCTTTCGCGAGGTGCTCAAGCACTTCGCGTTCGCGTTTGGAAAGTTTGTGCAGGTCGTTTTCTGAGCGGCCTCTCTGGTTGAAGTATTGCACCACTTTCCGGGCGATGTGCCCGTTCATGGGAGAGTGGCCCTGTTGAACCTCGGTGATCGCCGTGAGGATTTCGTCCTGCGATGTGCGCTTGAGCAAATATCCGCTGGCGCCGGCGCACAAGGAATCGAATATCTTCTCACTGTCTTCATAGACCGTGAGCATCAGGATCTGGGCTGAAGGCACAAGGGTCTTCAGATGGCGCACACATTCAATCCCGTCCATCTTTGGCAGGTTGATATCCATCAAAATTACATCTGGCACATTTTGGGGTACCTGGGCCAGAGCTTCTTCGCCCGATCGGTAGGAGCCCGTGAAGCGAAAGCCTTTGGTATGCTTGATGCGACTGGCCAGGGCCTCTCGAATCCAATCGTCGTCTTCGATGATCGAAACTTTAATTTCCATACTCGGTCGGGATAATCATCACAGCTTGGACGGTTTCTGGCAATTCACACGAATATGTGTGGGGGGAGTGTGAAACGTGAAACGTGATGCGTGAAACGTGATGCGTGAAACGTGAAATGGCCGCAGCCCCGCATCCCGAAGGCTACATGTCCGAGCGTAGAACAAGCGTCCTTTTGCAATAGGACCGGGCTTGGCGGATTCACGTTTCACGTTTCACGTTTCACGGCGCCTACCCCCCACGCGCTTCCATCCTTATGGTCGTCCCCTTCCCCGGCTCGGTCTCAAGCACGAACCGCCCCCCGATTTGGTCGAGTCTGCGGCGCATATTTTCCAAGCCATTGCCGGATTTGCTGGCGGCCCTGGGGGAAAAGCCGCAGCCGTTGTCTGCGATAATGATGGTGGTGGCTGAACCAGAAGTTGAGAGGGTGATGCGCACTTCTGATGCCTGGGCGTGTTTGAGTACATTGTTGAGGGCTTCCTTGACTGCCATGAAGAGGTTATGGCGGCTTTCGGTGGACATCGTCCAATTGGGTAGCTGAGCGGGCAGATCCAGCCTGCACTGCACACCCGTGTCCTCAAAGTACTCCTGGGCGTATTGGAACACGTAGTTGGCCAAGTGGTCCAGCGTGTCGTTTTTGGGATTGATGGTCCAAACAATCTCATCCATAGCTTGGATGATTTCACTGGTTGTCTGGGAAATTGTCTGAACGTAGGGTTTAATCCTCTCCACGACGGGAGGCTCACGCTGCATGGATTCAGTGACCATGGCGACTTTGGTCAATCGGGCGCCGACATCATCATGGAGATTGGCGGCAATTTGAATCCGGAGCCGTTCGATGGCGCGCAGCCGCGCAACGCGCAGCCGATAGAGCACCGCCAGCGTCAGCCCTGCGGCGGCGACGCAAGCCGCCTTGAAAGTCCAGGTTTGCCAAAAGTGCGGCAGGAAGATCAAGGCCAGGGACGCGCCAGTTTCGTTCCAGATGCCGTCATTATTGCACGCGATGACTCGGAAATGGTACTGACCAGGAGGAACATGAGTGTACCTGGCGGTCCGTTCGGTGCCTGCCTCTATCCAGGCCGGGTCCATTTCTTCAACCATGTATTTGAAAGCATTTTTTTCCGGCGCCTGCAGGCTCAGGGCTGTGAACCGCACTTCGAGTTCGCCCCGGCCTGCCGGGATGGTAACTGCAGAGGCCGTCCTGCCGTCCGCGCCGGCAGCAGCCACAATCTTGCGGTCCGCCATGATTTCTTCGATTAGAACCGGTGGCGGCTTTTCATTCGTCTTGATGCGCGTATCCACTGCCACCACGCCGCGAATGGTAGGAAACCAGAGCCGGCCATCTCTGCTCTTCCAGCCTCCAGGTTTGGCCGAGCCGTTGAACTGAACCGTCAATAACCCATCGGGTTTGCCAAAAGCCGTACAGGCGAGGCTCTTACGTGCGCCGCGGTCCAATTCGTCGAAGTCTTTTCTCGCGACTTTAAACAGGCCTTTGCGGCAGGTCATCCAGAAATACCCGAAGTTATCCTCGAGAATTTCATAGACTTCATCACTGAAAAGGCCCTGGCGTGTCGTGTAAGCCGTGAGCTTTCCGCCTCTGAGGCGATTGACCCCCCCGGCTCGAGTGCCAATCCAGAGAGTTTGATCCTGGTCCACATAAAGCGCGTCCACCGCGTTATGCGACAGTCCTTCCTTTGTGGTGTACCGGGTAAAGTGGCTATTTTCGCGGCACGTCAAGCCTCCCTGGCAGGCAATCCACAGTTTGCCAGAGTTGTCTTCAGAAAGCGCCTGCACGATATTGCCCGCTAGCCCGTTGGCGGCCGTGAAGGTCTCAAACCCTCCATTTCTCCACAACTTCAACCCTGCGTCGGTACCCAGCCAAAGGTCGCCCTGCCGATCCTCATGAATAACGATCACCTGGCTGTTAGGAGCATCATTGAGTTTGGGAAAGCAGTTCTGGTAAGCGTCTTTGCTAAAGCGATTCAATCCGCCCGGAGGATATTCCAGTCCAATCCAAAGACTGCCGTCCCTGGCTTCGCACAGCGAGAGCAGCTTATCGTTGGTGAGGCCGTTAGTGTTTCCGAATGTCGTGATTTTATTATCACGGATCAGATTGAGCCCGCCACCCCAGGTCGCCACCCATAGCCCGTCGGATGTATCCTCGCAAACGGACATGACGTTGTTCTGCGTCAGGCCTTGCTGCTGGCTGTAGCAGGTGAAGCGGGCGGGGTTGAGCCGGTAGAGGCCGTCTCTGCCACCGACCCACAGATTCTCCTCGCGATCCAGGAAAATTGTGAAAATGAGATCGGAGAAAATCGGGTCCGGCGAGCGGCGAGCAATAATTTCGCCGTCCACTATCCGCGCCAGCCCGCCGTACGTGCCAACCCAAAGTTGTCCTTCGTGATCCTCGAACGCGGTATTGATGACCGCGCCGGGCAGACCGTCTTTTTTTCCATAAAAAATGTATTTAGCGCCGTCAATTTGCGTTAGCCCGTCATTCGAGCCAACCCAGAGGGCCCCATGGCTATCCTCGCAGACAAAGCGCAAGGCGTTGCCGGAATAACCGGCGCCGGGCCTGATCGTGCCAATGATCCCATTCTGGTTGAGACGGCTCAGACCTTGCTGAGTGGCAACTCGCAGAGTTCCTGTCCGATCTTCACACAATCCTCGAACCTGCAACGGTTGCTGCACGCGAATAAAGACGCCATTCGTGAAGCGCGCCAGGCCTTCTCTCGCCCCGACCCAAAGCGTGCTATCCCGGGCCTCCAACAGGCAAGAATTGGTGGAGCTGGCCAGTCCGTTGGTCTCTGTGAAATGGGTCCAGGCGCCGTTTTTGAGGCGGCACAAACCGTGGCCTTCGCAAGCGACCCAAAGGCTGCCGTCGCGGCTGGCACAAAGCGCGCTAATCGAGCCCCGCCGCAACTCGGGTGCTTGCCGGTCATCAATTGCGGTGAACCGGATGCCATCAAAACGGGCCAGGCCTTCTTTCGTGCCTACCCACAGAAAACCATCCTGCGTCTGGGTAATGGCGTGGACTTCATTGTGCGGCAGGCCCTCATCAGTCTGCCAGGTGCGGGTCGCGTAGGGCAGGGGAGCGTTGGTTGAAGAAGGCGCGGAAAGCGCTAGCGACCAGCAGCCCAAGCAAACCAGTATCAGGTAAAGCGGCGAGGCGACATCAAGCCTGCGCCTGTTCATGGGACACACCGCTGAGTCTAACTGAATAACTCGGCTACGGTCAATTGAAACTCGGGTATGAGTTTCTCGGTCAGTATCTCGTTTCCGGCCAGGATCTCCTTTAGGACCAACCCATAAGAGCTGGCATGATAGACCTCTACATTGTCGTATCGCGGATCAATCATCCAGAGGCGCGGCACCTTGATCTCCTCGTAGATTTGTTTCTTGATGACGGTATCGGTGCGATGATCATCTGAGCTGATGACTTCCGCCGCCAGCCAGAGCCGGCCCGTCTTGGTGGTCACCAGCGCCAGATCCGGACAAATCGTCGTTGCCGCAGAGAGGGAAATCTCCGAGCGCGGCGTCAGAAGACGCGTGCTGGAAAGGTTGGCAACACTGGCATGGACGCACTGGTGCAGCCGGGCGCAGATCAACTCGTGCCGCGGTCCCGGCGCCAGGCGCATGAGGAATGTTCCCTCCAGTGTCTCAGGATACGGATAGCTCATTTTTCGAACCCAATCTTAGCATAATTCGACCCAATCTCCAATCCGATATACCACGGACACCCGGGAGCGCGGCATTTATGCCGCTTCACTGCAAAAATTGGATAGGGCGCCCGTAATAGGCTAGGGCGACCAAATGGCCCCGCACTTCAGTTCGAACGTTGAAGCGGCATAAATGCCGCGCTCCGACTGCCAAAGATATTTGGCCACCGCCTGGCCACGGTGAAGGGCTTCCGAAAGCACCGTTGCCCAAAGGAGCGCGGACTTTAGTCCGCTTCACCGCACGAGCAGAGTGCGGGCCTGATTTATCCAGCGCGCTCCTGCAAAGGACATTGAAGCGGCATAAATGCCGCGCTCCCGCCTTAGGAGAGCACCTTTCGCAAAAACCGCCCGGTATGAGACCCCCGACACCTCGCAATCTTCTCCGGCGGACCCTCCGCCTCGACCCGTCCCCCGCCTTCCCCGCCTTCAGGCCCCAGATCAATCACCCAATCCGCCTCCGCAATCAAATCCAGGTTGTGCTCGATGACAATCACCGAATGGCCGGCATCCACCAGCCTCTGAAGCACCTCAACCAATCTGCGCACGTCGGCGATATGAAGGCCGATAGTAGGTTCTTCCAGAATAAACAGGTTGCGTTTGGGTTTGGGATCGAACAGATCCGGTTCCTTTAAACCCGAGAGCAAGTGAGTGACCAGCTTGACGCGTTGCGCTTCTCCGCCACTGAGCGTGGGGCTGGTTTGGCCCAGTTTAAGATAACCGAGTCCCGTGTCACAAAGGGCCTGCAAGGCCCGTTTGATTCGTTGATGATTGTTAAAGAAAACAATTGCCTCTTCGACCGACATTTCGAGCACCTGCGCCACATTCTTGCCGTTGTACTCAATATCGAGCGTTTCGCGATTGAACCGTGTGCCCGCGCAGACTTCGCAACGCACAAAAGCCGGCGGCAGGAAATTCATTTCGAGTTTAATATTGCCTGCGCCTTCACATTCGGGGCAACGTCCTTGCGGGCTGTTGAAAGAAAAACGGCTCGGCGAGTAACCCCGGAGACGCGCCTCGGGGACTTGGGCAAAGAGTTGCCGGATGAGGTTAAAAAAACCGACGTAGGTTGCCGGGATTGAACGCGGCGTGCGGCCGATGGGCGCTTGGTCCACCTCGTAAACAGATTGGATGGACTCATGGCCTGAAACGTGAAACGTGAAACGTGATTCTGTTGCAGCCGCGCTTCCGGACCCTCGTTTGCGTGCAGGTTTGAGAGCATCGCTTAGAACCGGCAGGAGGCACTCTCGAATCAGGGTGCTCTTACCTGAGCCGCTCACACCTGTGACGAGCACGAGGCGGCCAAGAGGAAACCGGACGGTGAGATTCTGCAGATTATTCTTGCGGGCGTTGTGGAGGGTAAGCCACGAATTACCGTCTGACCGGTCGGACCGGCCAGACGAAACCACCACAGACCGCCTTCGCCCGCGACTGGGAAAGCTTTTCCGCGTCCGCAAGCACTGGCCTGTGATCGAGTTTTCGTGGCGCATCAGTTCGGGTAGCGTTCCCGTCGCTACCACCTCACCTCCATGCACTCCCGCTCCTGGCCCGAGGTCCACGACGTAGTCGGCCCTGCGCATCGTCTCTTCGTCGTGCTCGACCACGAGCACCGAATTGCCGCGCGCCTTCAATTGTTCAAGAGCAGCCAGCAACTGCTCATTATCTCGCGCGTGCAGACCAATGGTCGGTTCATCCAGGATGTAAAGCACCCCGCTCAAATTCGACCCCAACTGCGCTGCCAATCGGATCCGCTGTGATTCCCCACCGGACAAGGTCGGCACCCCTCGACCAAGTTGCAGATAGCCGAGCCCCACGCTGCAAAGGAATTTCAGCCTCTCTTTAATTTCCGGAAGAATGTCCCGCGCAATCATGCGAGCGCGGCCACCGAGTTTTACGTGTTGGAATACTTGGCTGGCTTGTTCAACCGACAAGCTGGAAAACCAGTCAATGGTCGGTCCGGCCTTTAAATCGCAAATCGTAAATCGTAAATCGCAAATCGGCGAAAGCCTCACCGCCCGGGCGAGCTTATTCAGCCGCGCTCCCTCGCACTCCGGGCAGGGTTCCCGCTCGCCTTCCTGCCATTCGTACCAGGATTCTTCGATTGCCTCCGCGCGAGCGCCGCGTTCCACGTCAGGCAGATAAAAAAGTTCACCAAAACCGCGGCACCGCGGACACCAGCCCTGGGGCGAATTGTAGCTGAAGTTCTTGGGGTCGAGCGGCTCGAAGGACCGGCCACATTTGGGACACACCCGCTCCGTGGAATGGACCGTGAGCAAGCCGTGATTATCCAGCGCGAAAAGCGTTCCATTACCCAGCTTAAGCGTTTCGTCTATAAGAGTAGGGCAGGCGTCCCGCCTGCCCTTTTTGGCGCCGCGATCGCCTTTCGGCACAGGCGAGACGCCTGTCCTGCTTTTTTCCAACACGCCTGTTACAATCTCCACATTGTGTTCGCGAAAACGGTCCAGCCGAAAAGGTTCATCGGTGTTATAAATTCTTCCATCGGCGCGCACTTCAGCGTAACCGTGAGCGGCGGCCCAGGCTGCCACGTCCGAATGGAACCCCTTGCGGTTCTTGATCACAGGCGCCAACAAAAGCAAATCGCCGCGCCGGCGCCTCTCCTGCTGTAATCTTCGGCCTAATTCGTCGCGGGTTTGGGCCTCGACCGGCATTTGGCAGTCTGGGCAGTACTGCGTGCCCAGCCGCGCAAACAGCAGCCGAATAAAATGGTACACCTCCGTCACAGTCGCGACCGTGCTCTTGCCCCCGCCGCGGCTGGTACGTTGTTCGATGCTGACGGTGGGGGGGATTCCTGTAATCAAGTCCACGTCCGGCCGCGAGAGCTGCTCGATGAACTGCCGCGCGTATGCGTTCATTGAGTCCAGGAACCGGCGTTGTCCCTCCGCAAACAGCAAATCAAACGCGAGCGTGCTTTTGCCCGAGCCACTCACGCCGGTAATCACCACGAAGCAATCGCGCGGAATCCCCAGCGAAAGGTTTTTCAGATTGTGCTCGCGAGCGCCATGAATCGAGATGCCACCCTCCATCCCGCCAACAGACTCATTACGGTCCAGCATACCCTTTTTACTTAGCAGCGTTTCAGCCCAAGCGCCAGTGCAGAAGCGCCACTCTGGTAGCAGCCCTGGTAACGAGGCACTAACTCAGAGGACGGAGAACAGAGGACAGAGGACGGAGAACAGAGCCTCGTTGCCTCGGCTGCTACCTGGTGTCACAACCTTTCAGTTATGGAAGAATCTCATTAACCCCTGGCTTCAGCCAGGTGAAGCGGGCTCTGAACCCCACATAAACTGTTTCAACAGTTTATGCTTTCCCCCAGATACCGGCCCCCCTGTTTTCTCTGTTTACTCCTGTTCAAAAAACCACTATTGCCTGTAACACGATGCATAAAAGTTGTCTCGAACCGGACAGGCTTTTCCCATGCAGCCATGTAACCCAATTAACTTATTTAACCATTTGGTTACTCCTGTTCAAAACACCTCTATCACCTGTGTGCTGACATGGCTGACACAAGACTACCTTTATCGCCTTTCGACTCGATTGATACGCCTGCGCTGCTAATAGCCGCAGACGCCTTGGAAGCCAACATCCAGACGATGGCAGCCTTTTTCAAAAGCCGCCCGTGCAAGCTGCGCCCTCATTTCAAAAGCCACAAATGCACGACCATCGCCAAAATGCAGATGGCCGCCGGGGCCGTGGGCATAACCTGCGCCAAACTGGGCGAGGCCGAGGTTCTCGTGGACGCAGGCTTCACCAACATCCTGGTCGCAAACCAAATCGTCGGCCCCCTTAAGATCGCCCGCCTCCTCGAACTGCGCTGCCACGCCGATGTCATAGTGGCCGTAGATTCCCCGGAAAACGTAAACATGCTCTCCGCAATGGCCTCGCATGCTGGTGTCGCCCTCGGCCTCCTGGTCGAAGTGGACGTCGGGATGGGCAGGTGCGGAGTGGCGCCTGGACCGCCGGCGCTCGAGTTGGTGCGACTTATTTCTTCATCGCCAGGATTGCGATTCGAGGGTCTCCAGGGATACGAAGGCCACTGCGTTGACCTGCGCGACGAAGCCGAGCGCACCCGCCAAACGCGCCATTCACTGGAGCTGCTTGTCGGAACCCGCAGGCTCATCGAGCAATCCGGCATCGCCGTGAACACCGTCAGCGGCGGCGGCACGGGCACTTACACCATTACGGGTGATCACCCCGGCGTTGACGAAGTCCAGGCGGGCTCCTACGCCGCCATGGATTGGTGGTATTCCGACATCAAACCCGAATTCAAACAAGCCATGAGCATACTGGCCACCGTCATCAGCCGCCCAAAGCGGAGCTTGATGGTCATAGACGTTGGCCGCAAAGGCGTCGGAGCCGAGTGGGGCGCCCCACGCGTCAAAGGCCAGCCCGGATGGCAAGTCACCGGCTTCGGCTCTGAAGAACACATGAAGATCGCTATCCCGCCAGATTCCCCCGCAAAGGTGGGAGACCGGACCGAGATCATCCCTTCCCACGGCTGTACCACCAGCAACTTGTATTCGGAATTCGTGGCGCATCGAAATGGAGCGGTCACAGATCGATGGCCAATCGAAGGCAGGGGAAAGATGCAATAAACCCGCGAAAGTCAATAAATTCCGGCTTGACGCCTCGGGTACACACTGGCAGTCTCGGCTCGTGACACCTGAAACCCACGATGGCTATTCGCAATCGTCACCGTTGGGGTCTTCAATCTTCTCTGAGAGTGCGTGGTCGGACATCGCGCGCTCGCTCAACCTGTCCGCGCGCGAACTTCAAATCACCAAGGCCGTGTTCGACGATCGAACCGAATTTGCCATTGCCGCGCAACTCCAAATCTCGCCTCACACAGTGCATACTTATTTCGACCGCCTGTACCAGAAACTCGCCGTTAAAAACCGCATTCAACTGGTGATGCGCGTCACCGCCCGGTTTTTGAGCCTGGCCACTTCTCCGCAGGCCGCTTTGCTCCCCATTGGTTCTTCCGCTCCAGGGCCCAGCGTCCACAGCACGGCCCAGTAGCTGCCCCGGCGCTGTCCCCTTTGCAGGCGACACCTGAGCATGGGACTTTTCGGATTCCCTGCGTCACATGTAGAATGTGCCCAATGATTCACCGCCTAGTTGGCTCTCGCCTCGCTCCTGCGCTCCACCCATTCTATTTCGGCTCCATCCTTGTCCTTGGCCTTCTCACGTCTGCGCTCTGCGCGCAAGCGCAACTTCTGGTTAATGGCGGCTTCGACCAACCCACTGTCGGCCTGTCCCCTCCCAACTTTCCAACCTCCATTTCGGGAAGTGGCTCGGGTGGTTCGGCGTCCGCAAATGGCTGGTCCCTTTACAATAATTCTTCGGCCACCACCTCCAGTGAGTTGTTGTCCACCACGGATCCTCTGGCCACAGGCTACATGATTCATATCAACAGCACCGGAGGCTTTGACGGCATTTACCAGAATTTCCCCGAGCAAATCAGTACAACTGCTTCCGTTGACGTTTACGTGCTTCAGGGCACGGTCCGGCTGTATCTGTTCCACAGCGGGACGATAAATCTCGGCCAGGTGGACAGCACCACCACTGGCGCGTGGCAAACACTGACGCTGCCCCTGACCAGCGGCGGCCCAAATGAGTTCGTTCTCTACACCGTGGGCAGCGGGGAATTTTATGCGGATCGAGCGATGGTGCCGGTGCCCGAGCCTTCAACAGTCGGCCTTTTGGTGCTTGGCTCTCTCTCAATGCTTCTCAGGCGTCAGAGGAACACCTGAATATCAGGCGGATGGGCGTCAGCGAAGCGGTTTTCCAATTTCAGCAACTGGCGCGTGATCCAGCCGATGTCCGCCTGATGTTCGGATATAGCATTGCTTGCATTGCTTGCAACACCCATTCGCTCATCTAACGGCGCATCGGATCTTGCCGTCTGACGAGTCAAACTCGACGGCGCTAACAAATGCACTCGGACCGGTGCGGACATCAAATCCCAACTGGTTCAGGTATTGCCTCTGCTCCTCGGGCCAACTCCTTTCCAGAATCACTTCACGGGTGCCGGTACAATGGCAGCGTGGTGCCGCCATCGCCGCCTCGATTTCGTCGTGCAGCAGAGCATAGTGCGTCAGCACATCGAATATCGCGTTGGGGATCTTCGTTCCGCCAGATCCGCCGAGGGCCAATAGTCTGTGGTCGCCTCGCCTGACGAGGCTCGGGCACATGTTGTGTATAGGACGTTTGTGCGGACCTGGTGCGTTGGGATGGCCGGGGTGGGGATTGAATCGCGACATCCCGTGACCCAGTGTCAGGCCTAATCCTTCAACCGTAACTTGCGCGCCGAAGGAACCGCCGTGCGTCAGCGTTACCGCCATGAGGTTGCCGTCGCCATCCACGCTGGACAGATTGGTCGTGCCGGGCTCCGACTCGGGCCCGATCTGGATTTCGAGTAGCTTCCTTTGTTCGGAGGCCATTCGCGCCCTCATCGCCAGTTCCCGGCAGTATTCTGTCGAGAGCAGGCGCGAGACCGGCACTGCGATTTGTTGCGGGTCCCCGAGCAGCTCCAGCCGGTCTTTCCACGCCAGGCGCAATGCTTCGAGCCGCGCGTGAGTGGCCAGTAGGGCAGGCGTCTCGCCTGCCCCTTGGTGCGACGACCCCCTCGAGACAGGTGAGACGCCTGTCCTACTTTCTGCAACGTGTGTGGATTGTTCCGCAGCCCACCCCATCTCTCGCAAGGCCTGCAGCGCTTGCAGCACGGTCAATCCGCCGGCCGTCAGTGGTGCCGTAAAAACTTCGCACTCATTGAGGCTGATTCGCAGCGGCTCGATTTCGCGCGCGTGGTATGCCGCCAGGTCTTTGGCCGTGACCAGTCCGCCATGCTCTTGAAAAGCTTCGGCGATGCGCTGAGCGATGTCGCCTCGATAGAAGCTCTCGACGGAACCCCGTTGCGCCAGAGTGGAAAGCAGTTCCGCTAATTCCGGATTGCGAAAGAGTTCTCCGGGCTCGGGCACTGCGCCGCCCGGCAAGTAGACCCGCGCCGAACCGGGGTCCTTCAGAAGCCGGGCCCGCGCCAGCAGGATCCTGCCAGCAAAGCCTGGAGTAACCACAATTCCATTACGGGCCAACTCGATCGCGGGCTGGGCCATCTCGCCGAAGGACCGCGTGCCATAGCGCTTCAATACCAGGTCCAGCCCAGCCAAAATTCCCGGGACTCCCACGGCCAGCCAACCGAAGCGGTTCAGCGATCCAATCGCATTGGCCGGATACATGTCCGCGCGCGCCTGCCCTGGCGCCATGGTGTTGAAATCAATGCAGCGGACGCGGTGCTCATGGCTGCGCTTCAGAATCAAATGTCCGCCATAACCACCCGGGCCGCAGTTGTAGGGAGTCACGAGGCCGGCTGCCAGCGCCGCTGCTACGGCTGCGTCAATCGCATTGCCGCCGTCGGCCAGCACGCGCCGGCCCACCTCCGCCGCCTGCGCCGCCACTGCCTGCGTCACCACTGTGCCCGGATTCGGCTTTGCTTTCCGCCTGGCAGCGCAGCCCACGCCAAATGAAAGCCCCAGCGCCCCGCCGGCCAGGGCAGTGCCGGTCCGCAGCAGCATAGCACGCCTGGAATATTTTTTATGCATGTCAGGTGCAAACACTATGGCGCGAACTGATGGTCGCCGCTACGGCGTTGAATTGAAATCTTTCCGTGTGGTTGGCCCGTGGTTTCAGGGATTTGCCCAGGCCATAAATTGCCGGCCAGGACGACCCTTCTGCCACCACTCTACGCCACCAACCCGAACCCGAGCCACAATACCCATTCGCTTGGCGTTGGTGTTAAAGATTGGGTCTTTGAGGAAGGCGCGGATAATCTGCGCCTGCATCGCCGTCGTACAAATTCAACCAGACAAGACAATAGCCCGAGTGGACCAGATCGCGTTTGAAGTAGTCTTCGTCGTGCGTGAATAGAGTGGTAGTTTTAAGCCGGTGGAGCAAAGGGATGAGATTTTCATCCGCGATTCCCCGGAGAGCTAAATCGAAAGAAATGTGCCGGGCCTTAACACCCTGCTTCCGCAACAGCCCAGCTTGGTCCTGCCGGATGTTTTCATCCAGCAGGTTCACGCTCGCTGCAGCCGGCGGCGTCCAGGCTTGTCGCGCAGCCTGCCTTTTTCGTTCAGAAATGATCGGCGAGCAAGCTGGATCGTTTCAGCCACTGCATCGGCAGAAACGCGACCGCCCCATGCCTTCACAATTTCGTTCGAAGACATTCCGTGAGCCAGTTCATCGAGAACTTGCCAAACCATGATCCGCGTTCCTTTGTAAGTAGGTTTTCCGTGGCAAATACCTGGGTCAGCCACGATAAATCGGCCAAGCTCAATCGGGTCCTGCTTTCCGTTTGCTTTCATTTCGTATAAATCATGCTCCAGGCCGAAGTGGATTGCAAGCAGTGCAATCCCCAAATCATCCAAGCCACTCTCCAGACCTGCCGCGCCCCAAAATCCGCTCGCTGCTTCACTAGCCGTATCTTAATCTTCCTTCATGACCGCTCCTCCCCGCCACCGCCGCGCAGCGGCGGCCCGCCCTGCCAACAATCCAACAATCCAGCAATCCATCAATCCACTGCTCAGCCTTCTTCTTGCGCTAACGCTCGCCTCTCCGCTAGTGGCCCAGGAACCTCACTACGTGAACGCCGAACTACCCTGGCACCCGGCCCGCGTGGATTCCCGCGGCCAGCTTCTGGCTTGGTACGAGCCCGAGAAAAACCTTGGCTACGACCAGGTTCTCCGCCTGGGTTGGGAATTCATCGAGCACCGCGTGCCTGCTGACACGGTGCATCAGACGGGCCTCAAGGTTTATCTATTGGATTCCACTTTTGACGGCCAAACGCTGCAAGGCCGAAACTGGCAGCACAATCCTGCGATGGTCTTCGCCAGTTTTGTGGACGGCTTGTGCGGGTGGTATCCCTATTCGGGTGACATGACCGCCGTGCAAACCGTGCGCGAAATGCTCGATTACCAACTGGCCCACGGCACCACGCCGACTAACTGGGACTGGGCTGGCGTGCCCTTTGCCACAAGCTGCGGCGGCGAGCGCGAATATGGCCGCTGCATTGCGGATTTGCCGCACGACTACTACGGCGGGTTGGAAACTGACAAAGTGGGAGAGATGGGAGTCGGCTACGCTTTGTTCTATCAAATGACTGGCGAATCCAACTACCTCGACGCCGCCCGCCGCTGCGCCGACACTTTGGCGCGCCATGTTCGCGCCGGCGATGATGAGCACACGCCCTGGCCCTTCCGCGTGGATGGCCGGAGCGGCACGACACTGGCTCGCGCGGATTTCGGCGGCGACATTGCCTCCTGTGTTCGGTTATTCGACGAACTGCTGCGCCTCGGAACCGGTGACGCCGCCTCATATCGCAAAGCCCGCGACCTGGCCTGGAACTGGATTTTGCGCCACCCGCTCAATCCGCAGAGCAAAGCCTGGAGACACTGGAGCGGATTCTTTGAAGACGTCTCGTACAACCCGGAGAACGTAAACCAAATGCTGCCCACGATGGTTTGCTATTACATCCTCACCCGGCCTGACCCCGCCGCTGTGGACCCGGACTGGAAGCGGCATGTCGGCGAGATGCTCGATTGGGTGCGTCAGCGCTTCGGGCGCGGCCCATTTCTGGGCGCCTGGGGCATTGATGAGCAGGGCCGCCCCGACGGCCACGGCTGCTGCTCGCGCGCCGGTCTGGGCAGCCACACCGGACGCTGGGCCGCCGTCAGCGCCCTCTATGCCGAACGGGCCGGCGACGCCCAGGCGCGCGAAGACGCCTTCCGTTCGCTAAATTATGTAACCTACTTCACTGACTCCGAAGGCCGTGTGTCCTGTTGCGGTGAGGGCTATCACAATCCCTATTGGTTCAGCGACGGCTACTCCGATTACCTGCGCAACTTCACCTGGACCATGGGCGCTTTGCCCGAGTTGGCGCCCGTCGGTCAAAATCACCTCCTGCGCTCTTCTTCAGTCGTGCAGCAGGTCACTTATGCCGCCGACCGCGTCAGCTATCGCACGTTTGATCCCGAGGCTACCGAAGTCTTACGCCTGAATTTCCGCCCAGCCCACGTCCGCGCCGGCGACGCTGAATTGAGGGAGCATGTAAACTTGCAGGAGCCGGGTTTTACGATTCGACCGCTCCCTCAGCAAGGTGATTACGTGCTGCGCATTCGCCATCATGGGGCGACGCAGGTGACGATTAGTCCTTAATGGGCGCGGGCATAATAACTGTGACGTACGGCAGCCTTTCGAGGCTGCTGGTGAGCCAGGCTTTTCAGCCCGGCGACTATCGGGCGGCTGGAAAGCCGCCCTCACCGGCAGGCTCAAAAGCCTGCCCTACGATACGTCACCGAATTATTGGCTTGGAGCACTTAGTCAACTCCTCGACGCCCTTCCTTCGATAAATACCGTTTGTCCCTCCTCAAGCGGAAACATCGTGCCGTCCGGCGATTGGATGAAGCCCGTCCCGTACACTTTGGTGCTGTCGTTCATACCCATGATGTTGACCGGGTTCAGCGAAATCATCATCCCGTCTTTTTGCACTACTACCACGCCGTCTATCAACGTGGCCGTGTCTTTGGCGGGAACCGCGCCGCCGTCCAGCCCAAACAACTGGCCGTCCGCCAGGCGCGCGTGGGCGCCTGAGGGATAGTTGCACCACCCATCGGGAAAAATCGTCAGGCCGTTGGGAAAAGTCATCTCCTCGCCGATGCTCGCCGGTTCCCCGTCACGCACCACAAGGAGTTGGCCGGTTTCCTGAGTCACATGATCGAACACCGGCTCAATCGAGCCATCGGTATTCAAGATCCAGCCGTCCCGCCGAAGAATTTGCCCCTCGTGCAGCTCCCGTTCCTTCCCGCCAGCCACTTTAAAGGTCCCGTTGGTATATACCTCGACGTCGAAGGGAAGTTTAAGGACCTTCTTAAGCACCTCCAGCTCCTGGCCTCGCACGCTAAAGGCCTTTCCGTCTTTCACCGTAGCTCCGTCTGCCGGTTGATCCGGTTGAGCCCGCAGAGAAGGCCCAAAAACCAAAGGCAAAAGTCCCAGGCAGAAAAATATGCAAGCTGTCCGGCTCGCGCTTAGTAGTATTGGCGACCAGGAATGATGTGAACAATTCATCGTGGTATTCCTTCCTTCCAATCTTTGGTAGTCTGACGCTTTCATTCTAAAACCTTTCATTACTTGGTTATCCCGCGCGCTAATGGCTCATAATACAAATAATACCCCGGGAGTCAAGCTAATAGCGATGATCTGTTTGGAGAGGGGCGCATCTTGAATGTGCCGTTAGTCCGGACAGTTCCCTCCGTGCGCGCCGGGTGAGGGCACCCGGCCTACATGTCCAGGGCGATACGCCTGTAGGCCGGGTGCCCTCACCCGGCGCCTTGGGCATGTGCTCCAGGCAAGTAACGGTACTTCTGAGAGACGCTCTTCGGAGTGTCCCGATAGCAATCGCCGCTTTCCTTTGCGCCTTTGCTTCTTGGCGACTTTGCGTTAAGTCTTACCCACTTTGACCGATCTACAATGACACTTCTCCCTCTCGTCAGGCGCGAACTGTGCGTTCGGAGTCGGGGCTCCGCGGCTCACTGGGCTCGTTTCAGCGTCGCGCTGGCGGGGATGCTGCTATATGTCTGCATCAGCTTCGCCCCCGGGCCGTTTGGCATCACGGTTGAGCAAATCGGCCACGGCATCTTCACCGGGCTGATCTCAGCCGCCTTTCTGCTCTGTTGTTCGGCTTGCCTGCTGAGCGCGGACAGCATCGCCGCCGAGCGCCGCGAAGGCACCCTTGGCCTGTTATTGCTCACCCCGGTGCGGCACTTTGAGATTGTCGTGGGAAAAATCGCCTCAACCGGCCTCGCGTCGTTCTTCGCCCTCGTGACTCTTTTGCCTTTGCTCATGATCCCGTTGCTGGCCGGCGGGGTGACCGGCGGAGAGGTTTTCCGCAAAGAGTTGGTCCTGACCGACACGCTCTTTCTGGCCTTAGCCGCCGGGCTCTGGGCTTCGGCACGGAGCCGGGAAAAAGCCAAGGCCGCTACGTCCTCGCTCGGCGTGTTTAGCGTCCTCCTTCTGGGGCCCCTGGTGTTTAGCCTGTTGCCTGAGCCGCTCGCCTCAACCGTGCGGTCGCTCAGCCCGTTAGTGGCCCTGAGCCGCGCTTCCGACCTCGCTTATCGCAGCGAACCGGGCTGGTTTTGGCTCTCGCTCTTGCTGGTCTGGACGGCCGGTTGGTTCCTGCTGCTCGGCGCCAATGCCGCGATGCGCAGGCTGGGCTCGCTCGATCCGGAGGAAACCAGGAGCCCGGTTATCGGCCTCCCCTCAGCCCTGACATTTCACACCCCTCTCATTAACACCGGGCTTCAGCCCGGTGGGGATGTGCGCAGAGGCCCCAAAGCCGTTTTAAAGGCTTCTCCGAACCCCGAGAAGCCGTTGAAACGGCTTCTGCCAGCCGGTATCGGCCACACCGGGCTGAAGCCCGGTGTTAATGAGACTTCCTCTGAATCTCCTCCCATAATCCGCAGACTGCCTTCCAGGATCACCTCTTACTGGCTCCGCCAACCGATTCTGCACCCGATCTCGCACCTGCTGCAGCGCCAACAGGGAACCAGAAGGATCATCTGGGCCGCAGCCCTGCTCAGCTTTTTCCACCGGTTGCTCTTCGGTTTTGTGAGTCCATTCCTCATGGGGTTTGGCGGGGGCGCGTTTTACTTTGGGTTCTTCAACATCCTCTCCTGGTCTCTGGGCCTGGCGGCCAGCGCTATCACCGGCGCCTTGTTCGCCTGGGCCTTCAGCCGCTTCTTCATCGAATCTCGCCGCACCGGCGAGCTGGAGATCCTGTTGACCACGCCCGTTGGAGCGCGTGAAATTGTTTCAGCACAGTGGGCTCACCTCAAGCGTCTGCTGATCGCGCCGCTGTTATTGATCCTGGCCCCGATTTGCCTCCACAGCTTCTTCACAGTCACGATGCTCTTCTCCAGTCCACGCTATGCCTTCGGTTCTGAGCAGAAGCATTATTACGAGCTTCTTTCGCATGTCGTTTCGATACTGCTGAGCCTTATGAGTTCGGTCCTCGCGCTGGCCGCTCTGTGTTGGCTGGCGCTTTGGTTCGGTTTGCGTTTCCGAACCCAAAGTCGCGCCATTATCTGTAGTGTTGCACTGGGCGTAGTGTTGCCTCAGTTCGTGAGCTTCACCGCTGCTGTGTTCCTGCGCCCGGTCTGGTCTGTTCTAACCTTCTATTGGGCGGTTCGGTGGTTCATCACGCCGCTGCCGAGCATCGTCGTTTATCTGCTGCTCATCCGCTGGGCCAAGACTCGGCTGTCACGCGAACTGGTGGCTTAAAACGCATGCCCGGATTTAACGCAGACGCAAAGATGCAGACGCAAAGATTTCAAAATTAGCCCCTTGGCGCCTTTGCGTTAAGCTCGCCACCTTGGCCTTGAAAGCGAAAACCAAACGCCGGCTGCTTGGATTCTCGGCTGCCCTCCTTCTGGGCTGCATCCTGCTGAACGTGGCAGCATATCGGCACGCCTCAGCGATGATGCGTTTTGCCACAGGCGGGTCGCGGACACATGAGCCCGAAAAGCTTAGCTTCCTTCAAAAGTCCAAAGCGTTGTTCTGTGGCGTCACCATACCACGCCCGGAGTCGCGTGGTTCACCGCTCGATCTGGGAACCAACGCCAGCAGCTTGAAAATCAACTGCACCAACGGTATCACGCTCGGCGCCTGGTATTGTCCTGCTCCGGCTGGCGATTGGTTGGTTATTCTCTTTCACGGCTATGCGGGCGAAAAGTCCAGCACCGTTCCGGAGGCGAAAGCCTTCCTTGAGATGGGCATGTCGGTGCTGCTGGTTGACTTCCGCGGCTCAGGAGATTCTTCGGAATCCTATACCACCGTCGGCTTTGCGGAGGCCGAAGACGTAGCGGCAGCCTTGCGCTACGCGCGGACGAACTTGCCCCATCGCCGGATTGCTCTCTATGGGCAATCCATGGGAGCGGCGGCAATTCTGTGCGCGGTTCACCGATGTGCTGTGCAGCCCGATGCCATCATAGCCGAGGCCGTGTTCGATACTTTGTTGAACACGGTTCGGAACCGATTCCAGGCAATGGGCGTGCCATCCTTTCCCAGCGCGCAACTTCTGGTGTTTTGGGGCGGTCGCCAGGCCCGCTTTAATGGCTTTCGTCATAATCCGGTCGAGTACGCCAGCGCCGTCAGATGCCCGATCCTCTTCCTGCACGGAGCCGCCGACCCACGCGCTCGGGTTGAAGAAGCGCGCCGCGTTTTCGACGCCGTCCCGGCTCCCAAACACTTCCATGAGTTTCCACGCCTCCGCCATCAAGCCATCCTCACAGCCTACCCCGACGTGTGGAAAAAAGTTGTGCGTGAGTTTCTTTGTAAGAGTCCCGGAGGGACGACAGACAATAGCCCACCGTTTCAATTTCAACGGTGGGTGCCGAATGTGCAGGCGCCCTCATTGCGCGCCAACCCGCCAAACCACTTGGCCAGGAACGGTTGTTCAAACCGATTGATTCTGTAGGATTTGGCGCCTGACACCTGACACTTGATACGTGACACCTGACACCTAAACCCGCCCACCTGACCCCTGAACCCTGAACCCTACCGCCTCAACACCTCCCGCCCCCTCGCCGCTTCATCGTCCTTTCCCGACTTCCCCAGCATCTTCTGCAATATCGCATGATTTGCCTCTATCACCTGCCTCGTATAGGCCGTCCACACATTCGCATTCGCTGGCTGCCCCTCGGCGTGCCCCGCCATGCTAAGCAGCATCAACAGGTGCCGCTCGTTCACTACCTTTATTAGTTCCACCGCCAGCTCCGGTTTGTCCGCATCGCTGAAACAGAGCCGCGGATAATGAAAAAATTGGCGCACCAACTCCGCATATTTGCCATGCAGGTGCTGCTCGTAGGCATCGCTGAACAGCGTGCCCGGCATGATGTGCAACGCGATCCCTTCCGATAACAAATCCACGCATTGCCTGAAAAACACCCCGTCCTCGATTGCTTTCCAGTCCTTGTCCTTCGGAAAACCCATCCCGACCGCCGCCGCCCGGCACGCGTCATATCGCCCAGTCGCCAGCCATTCTTCGCTCACGATCAGTTGCCGGCATATCCTCAGCCCGATGTCGTATCGGAGCGGCGTTCGCCCCAGCTCATAATTGACCAGCGCGCTGCGCTCGATCCCCACTTGCCCCGCGCACTCTTCCTGGGTCATCCCCAGCCGTTCTCGCATTTGCCGGATCCGGTGGCATACTGCCATCTCTCGCTTGGACCATGTAAATCTACGCATGAGCCCACTCTGCGCTTCGAAGGGTCAATTTGCAACGGCTTTCTTTGTAGATGCACTCACTTTGTGTATGGCAATTACGAGCGCATTGAGGGTATTGCCCTGTAAAGTGGGATGCACCCACAGACGCGGGGACGAGGCCGTCCTCGCCCCTGGCGGGCGAGGCGCCGGTGGCCGGCGCCTCGCCCGGGCGGCTGCGTCTGGTCCTGCTGGGATTCGGATTTACCCTATTAAATTTTCAAAGAACGGAGCCGGAGCTAAAGGCACCGGCCAAATTCATGTGCCAGGTGTCAGGTGTCAGGTGACTCCGAAGTCCAAGGTCCAAAGTCCAAAGACCAAAGTCCAACGGCCTGCGCCAAGGTTTGGGCGGGACGAGAAGGTTGCGCCTGAGTACGAAAGGGGGTGGGGTGCTGAGCTTGATCGTCTGCTCTGGACTGCTCTCAGTTGCTGTTGGCTGTTGGTCAAAGCTGGGAAAAACGTTAAAAGGGTTAAAATGTTGAAACGTCGGTGCAGCCCGACAAAATGTAAGGTTCGACTAAGTTCGCGATTAAGGTCTCGACTAAGTTTGAGGGGTGGGGTTCGATTCATCAAAGAAGGGCGAATTGCCAACGTGAATGGGATTTTTCTACGGACGACCCCCGGTCAAGGGCAGG
>PSRM01000122.1 GCA_003176045.1 Verrucomicrobiota bacterium
CCCGCCTCAGTCGCGCCACCCAACTCCGGCTCGGGTCGCGCTCCACGCCTTCAAGTCAAAATGAGAATTGCTGCAAAGTCTGTAGGGCAGGCTTTCCAGCCTGCCGGTTGCGCCGCTTTCCAGCGGCGCGACCCTGGATGGCGGTGTTCAGGGGCTGAAAGCCCCCTGAACCGGCAGGCTCGAAAGCCTGCCCTACGGGGGTGGAGGTTGTCACCGCCTGCTATATAGCTGGGGCGCATATCATTCATTGCACGACACCTTTGCTGTCTTTTCCCCAACCCGGAGGGTTGGCAGAAGGTAGCCGGGGGTCGTTCCGCGCCGAGCGGAGCGACCCCCGGACAGCCGCCCCGGAATGAGCGGCACCCCGAAGGGGTGCCAGAGCTTGCCAACGGCCTGAGAGCCGCAAATTTTCTCCGCACCTTTTCCAATATTCCGGGTCAGGACATCGCGGACAGTCGTGCGCCGAGAAATAAGGCCGCGCAACAGCAAAGCCAGCCAAACATATGAAAACAACCATTCTCAAGACACTATTCCTCGCAGTCAGCCTGGCCGCCGTCCCGCTGCGCGCGGTCAATTATGACTTCCTGCCCGTGACCATCACCGGACCCGGGGCCAAATTCACCAGCCCAAACGGCAATGGCATTATCACCGTGACCAATACCGGCGGTCCTTTCCTGGGCCTCAACAACACCGTTTACACCTCGAAGTTCCCCAACCTGTTCCCCGCCAGCGCGACTGTGCCCGGTTGGCTGGCCCAGGCGGATAACTACGCCATTTACACGAACACGTTTTATCTGAACAACTATAACCTCTCGGCCACCACCGTCTTCGGCATCTGGAACATCACCGAGGAATCGAATTCCTATCGGATCGAGCTGTTCGACGGAGCGGGTTTGGCGATTGTGCCGGCCCTGAGTTTCATGAATTTTGACGACGACTCGAACTCGGGCAACATCGGCTGGTACCACATGGTGCTGAGCCTCAGCGGCTATCTATGGACCTACCAGTTCAAGACCAGCGGCATTGATTGCGACGCCGCGTTTTGGAATAAAATCCCGCCCCAAACCAAAAAGATCGTCGTCACGGGTACGCTGGCCGCCAGCAATGCCGACGGGGTGGTGTTCTATTTTGGCGAGGCGCGGACCAATGAATGTGGAATCCTCTGCCCAACGAACATGGTCGTGCGAACTTGCGGCAGCAATACCATCGTCAACTACGACCCGCCGATCCTGGCCGGGGCGTGCGCGTCCAACCTCACAGTGGTCTGCTCGCCGCCGAGCGGCTCGACTTTTCCGCTAGGGACCAACACGGTGACGTGCTCGGTAATCAACGGCCCCGTAATAGTGGATTCGTGCAGCTTCACCGTCAGCGTGCTGGCCTCCGCGTACGGCAATACCTACGATTTCCTGCCCGTCACCATTACCGGCCCCGGGGCCAGATTCACCAGCCCAAACGGCTACGGTTACATCACCGTGACCAACGCCGGCGGGCCTTTTCTCAGCGCGAACAACACGGTGTATTCGTCGCAATTCCCCAATTTGTTTCCCGCCAGCGGCACCGTCCAGGGCTGGATTGCGCAGGCGGACAACTACGCCATTTTTACCAACACGTTCTACCTGACTAATTATGCCCTCACTCCCGATACAGTGTTCGGAATCTGGAACATCACCGAGGAGCCCAATTCCTATCAGATCCAAATTTATGCCGGCAGCACCCTCATCTCGCCGCCGTTCAATTGGAATTTCATCGGTTATGATGACGACTCCATCACCGGCAACATCGGCTGGTACCACATGGCGCTGAACCCCAACAACGGTTTTCTTTCCACCGCCCAGTTCAAAGGCAGCGGCACTGATTGTGATGCGGCGTTTTGGAATCAGATCCCGCTCAACGCCACACGGATAGTGGTTACCGGCCGCCTGGGCGCCTCCAATGCCGACGGCGTCGGGTTTTACTTCGCCGAACTCAAGCCTTGCGGCTGCCGGATTTCCTGCGGGAGCACCAACCTGGCCATCACCACTTGCGGCACCAACGCCGTCGTGAATTACCCGCCCCCGATACTCAGCGGGTCGTGCGGCTCGAATGTCACATTCTTCTGTTCGCCGCCCAGCGGCTCGGTTTTCCCGGTCGGAACCAATATCGTGACCTGCGCCGCCGTGGACGGCCCGGTCATCGTGGACTCCTGCAGTTTCACGGTCACGGTCATTTCCAACTGCGCGCCCTGCATCGGTTGCCCGCCCCTGGACCAGACCGTGTTCGGCTGCCCGCCCCTGGTGCCGGATTTCTCGACCAACAGTTTCGCCGGCTCCAATTGCATCCCGCCCGGCCCGCTGGTAGTGACGCAGAGCATTGCGGCGGGCACGCCGCTGCCGTTAGGCCAAACCAACGTGACGGTGCATGTCTGCGACGCCCTGGGCAATTGCCACGATTGCGTCATCGTGCTCAATGCGCAGGCTTCACCAGGCTGTTGCGCCACGGTGGCCCATGAACTCCTCAGTGGCCGCGCCGCCTCCGGACTGCTGCCCGTGGGCGCCCAGGATTTGCAATTCGACGGTGTTGGTCCGGGCTTTACCGCGCCGCACCCTTACGCCATTACGCCGAACGGCTCCTGGCTTCCGAACGGACCGGACTCCCAGTGGATCGGGCCCGACACGAACTACCCTCCCACCGGCGTCTATGTCTATCGCAACCGGTTCTTCCTCTGCAGCACCAGCCAGGCCGCGCTCTACGGCCAATGGACCGTGGACGACACCGCGATGATGTCCCTCAATGGCGCCGCGACCGGCCCCACGATCACCGCCGTCGGCGCTTACAGTTCCTGGTGGCCGGTCTCCATTGCGTCCGGTTTCGTCCCAGGCTGGAACACGCTGCTGTGCTATGTCACGAATTTACAGTCCGCCAGCGGGCTGCGCCTGGAAATCACCAACAGCGCCTGTTGCAATAATTGTGTCTCGATCGCCTGCTCGACCAACCGCGTCGTGGGCACGTGCGGCGCCAACGCCCTGGTCTGGTACTCCGCGCCGCTGGCCGGCAGCAGTTGCGCCCCGCTCGTGAGCGCGGCCTGTCAGCCGCCCTCCGGCTCGCTCTTCCCGATCGGAACCAGCACCGTCCAATGCACTGCCATTGACGCGCTGGGCAATGCGGCCACTTGCAGCTTCACCGTCACCGTCCAGCCTGCCCCGCCTTCGCTTTGCTCGCCCATATTGAAGGCAAATGCAAATGGCGCCAGCATTGTCCTCTCCTGGCCCGACACCGCCAATGGTTTCGAGGTGCAGGAGGCCACCGCCCTGGTGCCGCCGATCCAGTGGCAGGCCCTCACAAATCCAATCGTCCAGGGGGACGGGGAGAATAAAGTCATCGTCCAGGGCGTTAAACCCGTGCGCTTCTTCCGGCTGCGCTCGGGTGACGAATGAGCGTCCTGGGTGAAAAAGTTTGGAACACAAAGTGTAAATAGTGAGCACTTAAGAAGGATATTGAATGCGCACGCAGCGGCCACCTGCGGCTATCGAAGAAATGCGGCATATTCTGCAAGAACATTTGACCTCGCTTTCCTTTTGACGCCAACGGCGTCTTTCACACCAGCCCAGGGCAGAGCGTAGCGGCGCCCTGGGTTCACGGCCACAATCACCATTCCGAGCGCTGAAAGCGCGATTCATCTGAGCTCAATTACGAAAGAGTTCACCGCTTCGAACGACCCTCTCGCAAAGCAGCCAGCATTTTGGCTGGACTGGGACGGATTTGAGGATTTCCTCGGGTATTTCTCCGGCTATTGCTCATTCAATAATTTCCTCAGGTTTGTCCTGGTGCGTCCCGCGCGCTGATCCGGATAGGCCACCCGCCCCCGCAACATGTAGCAGCCGAGGTAACGAGGCTCTAATTTTTTCTGACCTCTGACCTCTCCTTCAGAGCCTGGTAAAATTAGTCCCGTTCTTCCCGTTCCACCGGCGCCATTTGCCGGCCGAAGAACATACCGAAAGCGCGCTGGAGGTCGGCGCTGGAGGGGAGGTCTTCCTCAGGCAAAGCCACAGCGGCGGTGGGGATGTGTTCCAGATGCTTTTTGCCGGCTTCGGCGTCAAGGCCGGGAACGCTAGTGGCAAAAAGGCTCTTTAGATCCTTTTCAACATCGGAAAGTTCGTGGTCCAGGACATCGATGCGTGCCAGGTGGTATTTGCCGGGGCGGCCTTCCCAGGACATGAACGCGCCATAGAGAAAGTCGGCGTGTTCGCGCAGGCGTTCCTCACCGGTGATGGCGCCGCCTTCCTTGGTAGCAACGATCTTTTTCTTGAGCGCGTCCAGGTTGTTGGAGAACTCGCTATATTTTTTGCGAAGCGGATCTTTGGCTTCGAGCTTTTCGGCGTTCTCGGACGCGGCAGTGCGCGCTGCTTCGATGCGCGCGATCGTGGCGCTCATCCGGCCGAACAAAGTGCTGACGCGCTGGGCAGCATCGAATTGCGCTTTCTTGTCGGCGACGCTGTACGGAGCGCGGCGATCGAGGACGATTTGCAGGTTGGTGGTGAGGGTTTCATTGCCGGAGGTGAGCCGGACTGTGTAGGCGCCGGGGACGACGCGCGGGCCCTGGGAAGAGTTGAAAGCGATCTGCGCCGCCCGCGGAACGCGGGGGGGCGAGGTGCGCATGGCCCAGGGCACGCGATTGATGCCGCGACGCTTGCCGGCGCTGACGGTGTCGAGGATTTTGCCGTCGGCGCCGAGCACTTCGAGTTTCAGTGGTCCGAAGAGGTGGCGGGTGCCGAGGTAATAGGTCAGAACCGCGCCGCTCATCGGGTTGTCGCCAATGAATTTCGCGTCGCCGTTGACGCCGCCGCCGGTGCCGGGCATCCGCTGCTGGGTGGGCCGCGCGCTGATGAACGATGCCGCTCGGCAAAGCACGGCATCGGAAAGCGCGCGCAGCGGCGTCAGGTCGTCAATGATCCAAATACCGCGGCCGTGGGTGCCCAGGACCAGGTCGCCCGTGCGCGGTTGCACCGCCAGGTCGCGAATGGCAACGGCCGGGAAGTGGTTGGGTTTGAATTGCGCCCAATTCTTGCCCCCGTCAACGCTCACCCAAAGGCCGAACTCGGTGCCGACGAACAGGAGCGAAGGATTGACGGTATCTTCGCGGATGACGTGGGCGTAGCCGCGCAGGCCCTGTTGCGGGCCGGCGATGCGGCTCCACGTCTGGCCATAATCAGCGGTGCGATAAACCCACGGATCCATATCGCCAAAGGTGTGGCGGTCGAAAGTCGCATAGGCAACGGCGGGATCGAAGCGGCTGGCTTCAATGCAGGAGACCCAGGAGCAGGGCGGCAAGCCGGGAACGTTTTTAACCACATTCATCCAATGCCTGCCGGCGTCGCGCGTGATCTGGACGTTGCCGTCATCGGTGCCGGCCCAGATCAGTTTTCCGTTCCGGGGCGACTCGGCGATGGTGTAAATGGTCGTGTGCATTTCGGCTGAGGAGTTGTCCACTGTAATGCCGCCCGACTCCTCCTGTTTCTGCTTGTCGGGATCATTGGTGGTGAGGTCGGGCGAGATGCGCTCCCAGTTGTCGCCGCGATCGCGCGAGCGGAACAGGAATTGTGAGCCAATGTAAATCGTTCCCTTGTTTATCGAGCTGATGGCGATGGGCGTGTTCCAGTTCCAGCGCAGCTTCTCTTTGTAACCGGCCTTGGGCTGAATATCGCGCGCGGCGTGCGTGCGGCGGTCCACGCGCGAAATGTAGCCGCCTTGCGACTCGGCGTAGAGGGCGTCGGGATCGGTGGGGTCCGGCACGGTGCAGAAACCGTCGCCGCCATAGACCCCTTCCCAACGGTCATTGGGGATGCCGCCGGGATATTCGGTGTCCCCGACCCACGAGCCGTTGTCCTGAAGGCCGCCATAGACGTGGTACGGGTCGGCGTTATCCACGGTCACATGATAGAACTGGGCGATTGGGAGATTGTCTCCTCTCCACCAGCGGTTGCCGCCGTCATACGACAGCCAAAGGCCGCCGTCATCGCCGCCGAGCACGTGTTTTGGATTTTCGGGATCAATCCAAACATCGTGCCAGTCGCCGTGCGAGCCGCCGCTGGTGACCGAGAAGCTCTTGCCGCCATCTTCGCTGACGATGAGGTTGCCGTTCATCTTGAAGAGACGCTGAGGATTCTTCGGATCCACCACCAGCCGCGCGAAATAGAACGGACGCCAGACCATATTGCGGCTTTTGTCACGGGCTTCCCAGGTTTTGCCGCCGTCGGCCGAATAATAGAGCGCGGAATCTTCGCCTTCGATAAAGGCATAAACAATCTTCGAGTCGGAAGGCGCGTAGGCGACCTCGACACGGCCCCACGGTTTGGGAGGCAGTCCCGCGCTGTTTGTGGTGGTGAGTTCGGTCCAACTCGCGCCGCCATCGGTCGAACGATAAAGCCCGCTGCCGCTGGGCGCATCCGGTCCGTTGCCGCCGGAACGGAAGGTCCAGCCTTTGCGCCGGAAATCCCAAAGCCCGGCCAGCAAAACTTCCGGGTTCGATGGATCGAGCGCGACCGTCGAGCAGCCGGTGGAAAGGTTCGGACCTTTGAGGATTTGCAGCCAGGTTTTGCCGCCGTCGGTGGTCTTGTAGAGGCCGCGGTCCGCGCTGTCGCTCCACAATCTGCCGGGCACGCACGCATAGACGACGTCGCTTTTGGTTGGGTGGACGACAATCCTGGTGATGCGCTCGGAATTGGGCAGGCCCATGTGCTGCCAGGTTTCGCCCTGGTCCGTGGACTTGTAAATGCCGTCGCCGATCGAGGCCGAGTTGCGGGTCCAGCCTTCGCCGGTGCCGACCCAGACGGTTTTTTCATTGGAAGGATCGAGCGCGATCGCGCCGATGGATTGCACGGGCTGGTCGTCGAAAACGGGTTTGAACGTCGTGCCCCCATCGAGCGATTTCCAAACACCGCCGCTGGCTGCGCCCACAAAGACGATGGTTTTGCCTTCATCGTTGCGGGCTGCGATGGCCGAGATGCGGCCGCTGATGGCCGCCGAACCGATGTTCCGCGCTCCCAGGCCGCTGATCGCTGCGGAATCGAATTTTGCTGCAGCTTTGCCCATCGGGGCGGGCGGCGTGGAGTTGCCGGCTTTGACCATGTTCGGCGCGTCCGCCGGGGGAATGGGCGTCGGTTTGACGGCGTTCTTGCTGGCCGGGAATTGGAAAATAGCATCGGCAAAAGCAGGATTCGGCTCGGCGCGTTGGACGGTGATGCGCTGGCCGCGCGGCTGGCCCTTGGGTCCCGACTCGATGGCGAAAGGAATCCAGACGCCGGCCACGCGTTCGTAGTTGCCGTAGTCGGTCTCATCGACCTGCTCGCTGCCGCGGGTGAAATTGTGCTTCTCGGTGCGGATAATGAGAAAGTAATCCGCGTCAAGGAATTCATACTCAAAGTCCCCCGACGGCCGGGTCACCTTGATTTTCAGCGCCGCAGTCCCATCCACGTCTTCCTGGCCGAGATACACTACCGTCAGGCCTTTCTCCTTCCAGTTGACCAGCGGGCCTTCGATATCAGCTCGTTGCGCCAGGGGCTTGGAATCGTCAGCCGACGAGTGCTCAGGGTCTTTGCGCCCTTGAAAGGGCTGGACTTGCCAGCCGCCCTTGCCGTCGTAAGCGGAAATAGCGGTGAGGCCTTGCAGCGAAACCTCCTCGCGGATCATTCCCTGGCGCTTAAAGAGCGTGGTCCAAATCAGGTCAATGTTGAAGTCGCCGCTGCCGAAGCTGACTTTGCCGACGAGCCGAAGCGATTTGAGCTTATCGATGTTCTCTCTTCCTCCAAGCGCTTGCGTGTGCCGACCGACAATTCCGTCAATGTCCAGCGCGTCAGCGGGCGGGGCGGCGGCCAGGACTGCCAGGCCGAGGATTGGAACGAAAATGAATTGGCGCGCCGTGGAGCCGCCAGCCGGGAAGGTCCGATTCAAAAGTGTGTTCATGGGGAACTGACTCATTCTGCGAAACCCGGATGAAAAAGTCAAAGAATTGGCGGCAGCCCCCTCCCGCAGGCGCGCATCTTATTAGTGCCACCGTGCAGCGGCCTCTGCCAACCAGGTGGTAGCATGAAGATGCGCCAAAACAAAAAGGCCGCCATCGCTGGCGGCCGTTGAAATCCAAGAACTGATTTTTATTGGACTTTGCGGCGGCGCGCGGCCCACGCAAGGCCCAGACCGCCAACGAGGGCGAGCAAGCCCGTGGAGGGCTCAGGAATGATCAGGAATCCTTGCGCATCGAGCGACGCATAACCCAAAGTGGTTGGGTCGCCATTGATTTCAATTTCAGCCAGTTGGGCAGGAGTAAGACCGCTTGCGTCTATACCGAATTCCATTTCGTCGGGCCCAGTCTGGCCGCCCGTGCCCGTCCAGTTAGCCAGATTGAGAATCTTCCCGCCGGCCCAGACGGCGCTGGAACTGTTAGCAAACTTGAGAAGGCTGTTGCCAGAACCGAAATCAATTATCGAGTTGTCCGAAAGTGTCAGTTGAGCGGACAACATACTGTGGTTGAAGCCGCCGGGATCCAAAGTTCCGCCATTCATGATCAAGCCCGTGGTGCTCCCGATGGCATTGGCGATGCCAAGCTTCAAGGTGCCGGCTGAGACGGTGGTCGTCCCGCTGTAGGTGTTTACCGATGAAAGCTGCAAGGTCGAATTGCCGAACTTTGTCAGGCTGCCGGTGCCGTCAACCGCGCCCCCGAGGGTCACCAGGTTACCGCTCGCTCCCGAGCCGAGATTAACAGACCTGCTGCCTAAATGTGTGGCGCCGCTGAAGGTCACGCCGGCAGCGTTTCCGACAATGTTTAAATAGGGAGCGTTGGAAAGAGATTGTGAAAAATCCAGCACGTTGGGCAGAGTGATGGCAGAGCTGCCTTCAGCAACCAGAGCCCCAAAGGAGCCAGAGAACCCGCGCATGAGCGCGATGCTGCCTGTACCGAAAGATTGGCTGCTGTTAAAATTGATAATGCCTGACCAGGAAGAGCCAGAATAGCCCAGGAGGGTGCCCCCAATCCCGATCCCGAAGTTTCCACCGCTATAGGTATTGGCGCCATTGAGAAAAATTTGACCGTTGTTCTGCGCCACGATTTGCCCGGTGGTCGCCGATGCATAACTGCCGTCCACGATCGGAACATTGATGCGCAAATAGGCGATCGCGCCATCGCTTGAGTTGTGTTCATTGAAGCCCTGGCCGTTGGCCAGCAACCATTGACCTGTGCCGTTGATGGTCACATCGCAGGCATTGGGCGTGAGCGAGCCATCGAACGCCCCGGCAATGTTATGGTTGGCATTCATCGTGATCGTGTAGGCGGGTGTGCCATTACCGGTATGAACACCAAAGACAGCAGCGTTGCCCTCGACCCAGGGCACCGGCGAGGCCGTTCCGGCACTGCTCGCGCTCCAGGAGGAGTTCTCCCAGGTGCCAGACATGTTGCCGGTGTAGGGGTTGCCTGCCGCCGTGCCCTGCGGGTCCCAGTAGGTAACCGCGGCGCGGGCGAAGGATGCGACAAAAAGAGCCGACAGGCACACGCCGGTCGAGAGAAGAAGTTTCAATGAGGTTCGGTTTGGGTTTTTCATAGTAAATTGCACCAATTGCGCGTCACGGGCGTATGTCTCGCGCGATTTCGGCTGTCATTTAATAATAAAAAAAGGTGGCGGTCAAGAGAAAAAATGAAAAATCTTCGGCCCCGCGTGGTCGACACTTTTGCACATCTCTGGCTCGGTTTCTTATTCACACGCGTCAGATGACACTCGACGACGGAAGCCGTCCAAACGGCTGTCTGCCTGCTGCGTCCGCCTCCACCGGGCCGAATCCCGGAGTTAATGAAATGGGTATGAAATACCGGGAGTAGAGGCTCAAGAGCAGCTGCATTGAGAAATAAAAATCTCTGTTCTCTCCGTTTGCTCCTGTTAAAATCAGAAACCACAGAAACCATAAATCTTCGTATGGACACAAAACACACTTGGAAATTCTTTCGCGCCGGCGGCTTTGATCAGGTCAAGCTGGAGAGCGGGTCCGATTTGATGGCACTGGACGAGCTGGACCAAAAGCTCTGGGTCGCCCTGGCTTGCCCAACGACGGGGTTGGAGTTCGATTCGAAGACTCTGGCTCTTATTGATACGGACAAAGATGGCCGGATTCGCGCGCCGGAATTGATCGCGGCAATCAAATGGGCCGGCTCATGCCTGAAAGATCCGGACGACTTACTCAAGAGCGCCCCTGAGCTGCCGCTCAGCGCCCTCAACGATGCCACGCCCGAGGGCAAACAACTGCTGGCCTCAGCCCGGCACATTCTCAGCAGCCTGGGCAAAGCGCAGGCAACAACGATTTCTGTGGAAGATACCGCTGATACGGCAAAAATTTTCTCTCAAACCAGGTTCAACGGAGATGGCATCGTGCCCGCGGATTCGGCCGAGGACGACGCAACTAAAGCGGTGGTGGCTGATATCATCGTCTGCCTGGGCGCCGAAACTGATCGCAGCGGCAAGCCGGGCGTGTCCCAGACCAAAGTGGAGCAGTTTTTCACTGAGGCCGCTGCTTACTCAGATTGGTGGAAGAAAGCGGAGATGGACTCGACGATCCTGCCGCTGGACGGCGGCACCTCCAGCGCCGCCGCGGCCTTTAACGCGATCAGGAGCAAAATCGAAGACTACTTCACTCGCTGCCGCCTGGCTGCGTTCGATCCACGCGCGGTCAATGCGCTAAACAGGGAAGAGAAGGAGTATCTGGTGTTCGCCGGGAAAGACCTCACCCTGGCCGCCACCGAACTTGCCGGGTTCCCATTGGCGCAGGTCGGACCGTCCAGGCCTTTGCCGCTGAAGGAAGGCATTAACCCGGCCTGGGTTGCGCCCATGGCGCAGTTCGAGGCCGAGGTTATTGCGCCGCTTACTCGCGGCAAAACGGGTAATGGACAGGCAAGTCCGCGCCCTGGAGAAAATGGGCATGGATTCCTTACCGAAGGTGAATGGAACCGCATCGCGGGAATCTTCGCTCCTTACCAGACCTGGCTGGCCGGCAAAACCGGGGCCACGGTTGAGAAGCTGGGCCTGCCGCGCGTTCGCGAGATCTTAAGCGGCGGCAGCCGTCAAAAAATCGAGGCGTTGATCGCACAAGATAAAGCGGTCGAAGCCGAATCGAACGCCATCGCCGCGGTGGAAAAGCTGATTCGTTATTGCCGCGACCTTTACAAACTGGCAAATAACTTTGTCTCCTTCCGGGATTTCTACAGCCGCAAGGACAAGGCGATATTCCAGGCGGGCACGCTCTACCTGGATCAGCGCAGTTGCGAGCTGTGCCTGACCGTCGAAGAGCCCGCCAAGCACGCCATCATGGCCAGTCTCGCCGGCACTTACCTGGTCTATTGCGATTGCGTTCGCAAAGGGTCCGGGGAAAAGCTTCAGGTCGTGTCGGGCATGACCGACGGCGATTCGGACAATCTCATGGTTGGCCGGAACGGGCTTTTCTATGACCGCAAGGGCCGCGATTGGGATGCAACTGTCTCCAGGATTGTGGACAATCCCATCAGCATTCGCCAGGCGTTCTGGGCGCCCTACAAGAAAGCGGCTCGGATGATCCAGGAACAAATTGCCAAACGAGCCGCCGCCGCCGATGAGCAATCGGCCGCCAACCTGGTTAAAGCTGCCTCGCAACTGGAACAATCTGCGTCAGCGCCGGCGCCTGCTGCTGCGGCAGCCCCAGCCGCGGCGGCTGCGCCTCCGCCAAAGGCGATTGATCCGGGTCTTGTGGCTGCACTGGGCGTGGGCGCCGCGGGCATCGGCGGTATGATCGGCGGCGTGGTGAGCGGTTTTCTGAACCTGGGCGGCCTGATGCCACTGGGCGTAGTGGCAATCATCCTCATTATTTCCGGCCCTTCGATGCTGATTGCCTGGCTCAAGCTCCGCAAACGCAATCTTGGTCCAATCCTGGATGCCAACGGTTGGGCACTTAATGCCCGAGCGCGCATCAACGTGCCATTCGGCGCGTCGCTTACGCGTGTCGCCACCCTGCCGCCTGGCGCCCAACATGACATGGTGGATCGCTTTGCGGAGAAGAAAGGGCCATGGGGCAGGATTATGACCTTGCTTATCCTGCTGCTGGTCATTTCGGCTGCCTATGCGCTGCTCGACCACAAAGGATATATCTTCAAGTGGACCGATGGTTGGATAGGGCGTAAACCTGCGGCGGCTACGTCAACCGCTGCGCCGGCGCCTGAGCAACCGAAAGCTGCGCCGACGGGAAAATAACGGAACGCGGCCTGGAGTTTTATTCATATCTAAAATAGCTCGACTTCCTACGACTTTTTCTACAACCCTCTCACTAACACCTTCCATACAGCGAGGTGCGGAGTTTGCAGTTCTGAATGATCAACCGCTACAGCGGTTTCATCGCTCTGCGGCTCCACACAACCTGATAACCAAACCAAATCTACCATGATACGAACCGCAAGATACATGTCGAACGTCCGAATGAGCGCCCTGGCGTGCGTTTCATTGGCCTGCCTGACTGCCACCTCCGCACAGGCCCAAACCGCCCCCACGAATCCGCCCGTCGTGCACCACTGGGACAGCGTTGCTGCCGCTAGCGTGGCTCTCACCCGCGGAAACAGCCGCAGCTTCTTAGCCGCCGCGACTGTGGACACCAAAGGCAAATATAACTTTGACGAATTCCTGCTCGGAGCATCCGCGGGCTACGGAGATACCACTACACATACTTCGACTGGCGATGTAACCACCACCACCGCTAACTACTACAAAGGCTATGGACAGTGGAACCATCTTTTCACCGAGAGGTTCTATGCCGGTATCCGACTGGATGGTGTGCATGACGCCGTGGCCGACATTCACTACCGGCTTACCGCGAATCCATTAGCCGGCTATTACTTGATCAAAGAAACCAACACTGACTTCTCCGTCGAGGCCGGACCGTCCTTTGTTACCGAGCACATCGGCGATCATTACCACAGTTACGTCGGCGAGCGCGTCGCCGAACGGTTTGAACACAAGTTCGGCACCGGGGCCAAGATTTGGGAACATGTCGAGTGGGTCTCGCAAGCGACTGAATTCGACAATTGGTTCATCGATGCTGAAGCCGGCGTATCGGCGCCTATCACCAAAGCCCTGGATGTGCGCCTCGTGGTGGACGATACTTACAACAACAGACCGGCAGGTTATGGCACCTCTAATGCCCGCCTCAAAAACGACCTGAAGCTGCTGGCTGGAATCGGATACAGGTTCTAAGAGAAGACCACGGACCACTGACCACAAGACAACAGGACAACTAGCCCACAACACGATCCGCGTAATCCGCGGTCAAAACATTCCCTTCACGTTTCACGTTTCACGTTTCACGCCCCATGACCCCCGCCGATGCCCGCCGCGAAAGCCTTCCAACAAAGGCCGCGCGTCTTAAAAAAATCATCGCTGGGCTCAAAAAGGCGTACCCAAACGCACATTGTGAACTGAACCACACCAATCCGCTGGAGTTGCTCGTGGCAACCATATTGTCCGCCCAATGCACCGATAAGCGGGTCAACATCGTTACCGCCGAGCTATTCAAAAAATATCGCTCTGCGGCTGATTACGTTAGTGCGCCCCAGGCGGAGTTGGAAGCGGCAATCAAAAGCACGGGCTTCTTTCGCAATAAAGCCAGGAGCATCCAAAACTGCTGCCGGGGGATTATCGAGAAGCATGCTGGCCAGGTGCCACGGACGATGGAAGAGTTAATCGGTCTGGATGGGGTGGGCCGCAAAACGGCCAACGTTGTACTCGGCAACGCTTTCAACGTAAACGTTGGCGTGGTGGTGGATACGCATGTGGCCCGGCTCTCTATGCGCCTGGGCCTGACAAAGGAAACTACGCCGGATAAAATCGAACAGGCGCTCATGAAGCTGGCCCCGCAAAACGAATGGACTATGCTTAGTCATTTGTTGATCTGGCATGGCAGAAACCGTTGTTTCGCGCGCGGCCCGGATTGTGCGCAGTGCGAGATACGATCTCTCTGCCCGCGTGTGGGCGTGTAGGAAAAGCAAGATTTTATAAACCACGGATAGACACGGATGAACACGGATAAAACTTCAATCTTCAAAATTCAAAATTCAAGGAAGCTTCAAACCCAGGGCGCGTTCAAGATCGGAGCGCACAACTCTGTTGTGCGAGTCGTTCGTGGCTCCTGTGGGAAAACGCAGCCAACAGGCACGCACAACAGAGTTGTGCGCTCCTTTTTTGCCTTTCTTGAACGCGTCCTGCATCAAGCCTCAAGCTTCAAATTCGGCCAGTGCCGCCTGGATTGGAGTTTGAAAATTGAAGTTTCTTTGAAGTTTGATGTTTGGAGTTTGAAGTTCCTGGCGGCCAGTTCGACTGTTCTTTTCATTCCTTTGGGTAGCAGCGCCGCCAGTCTCCTTCTCACCGGCGCCACCGTCCACACCGTTTCTGGTGAAACGCTGGTGCCGGGGCAGGTTTTGATTAAGGACAGCAAGATCGCTGCGGTCGGCCGATCCCTCTCCGCTGATGGAGCGACCACCTTGGATCTGAAAGGCCAGCACCTTTACCCGGGAATGATCGCGCTTAATACGACGCTTGGCCTCACGGAAATCGAATCAGTCCGCGCCACGCAGGACAACACCGAAGTCGGTGATTATACGCCCGATGTTGAATCCTGGATCGCGGTGAATCCCGACTCGGAGCTTCTACCTGTGACCCGCGCCAATGGCATCGCTTATTTTGAACCCGTGCCCCAGGGCGGCGTCGTGGCAGGGCAGTCCGGCCTGGTTGCAATGTCAGGTTGGACCTCGGAACAGATGTCCGTCAAGAAACCGCTGGCGTTGCACGTGTTCTGGCCCAGCATGGAACTGGATACCTCGCCGCGAGAGCGGGCCGGCCGCGGCAGAGAGAAACCCAAATCTCTGGAGGAGCAGGCAAAAGAACGCCGGGTAAAGCTCCAGGCGCTGGCCGATTTTTTTGAAGAAGCCAAAGCCTACGCCAAAGCCAGGGACGCGGCGGAGAAGGGGAGCGCGCCTGTTCCACTCAAAACTCCCGCGTGGGAAGCCATGCTCCCGTATGCGCGCGGCCAGCTCCCGATCATGGTCCACGCTTTGGAACTGCGCCAAATCAAGTCCGCCGTCCAGTGGGCCACGACCAACCAATACAAAATCATTCTGGCCGATGCTCGCGACGGCTGGATGGTAGCCGATCTGCTTGCCACCAACCATATTCCGGTCATCTACTGCGAGACCTTCAGCCTCACAACTCGGGACACGGAATCTTATGACGCGCATTTCACTGCGCCTGAAAAACTGCGCAAGGCCGGGGTCCAGGTGGCTTTCGGGTTGAGTCCGAAGGTGTTCAACGCGCCGCTCGAGCGTAACCTGCCGTATGAGGCAGCGCAGGCCGTCGCCTTTGGCCTGCCGGCGGATGAGGCCCTCAAAGGGCTGACGCTTTACCCGGCACAGATGGCCGGTGTTGCGGACCGCCTGGGGTCCATCGAGGCGGGTAAGGAAGCTACGCTTTTCGCGAGCGACGGCGACATCCTCGACATCCGCTCAAACGTAAAGCATTTCTGGATCGCCGGCAAGGAAGTGAGCCTGGAGAGCCGGCATACGAAGTTGTATGACAAGTATAAAAATAGGCCGAAGCCGGCCAGCGATTAGGATTAGCGCGCATGGCCGGCTGCTACTGCTGCTGGTCGCCTGAGCACAGGTTCGATTGATTCTCATGCTGCGCGCAGGTTTTGCGCAGTGGATTACAAAAAAGTAATTCAAAATACCCGCAACCGCTGAAACTTCCTGATAGGTAGTGGTGTCTTAAGAGGTATGAGTGCAAAACGGAGTGGCGCAGATCTCAATCAGGCGTTCAAGGAATTTCAGCGATTGCCGGAATGGCGGCCAATAGGGCTGGCGCAGGCGAGGCGAGCGCCAGAGAGTCCGGACTTTAATGTTCAACTGCCCAGCCCCCGCCAAGAGCTTTATAGAGAGCTACGAGATCCGTGCGAAGAACCTGATCGGATTGCACCAGGGCATCCTGCACAGAAAGAAGGCTCCGCTGAGCATCCAGCACGATCAGGAAATCCTGAAGGCCGTGCTGATACTGGTCCCGGGCAAGATCGAGAGACTGCCGGTTCTGAGTGACGGCCTCGGCCAGCGCACCGTAGCGGACCGGTGCGTCAGTCGGTCGCGATCCGGCAAAGTTGCGCAGCCCCATTTCCTCTTGATCTCCTTGTATGGACGCCTGGCTACGCCCGAAAGCGGCGCTCCTGGAACGACAGTTTTACTCGGGAGGTTTTTCAGAAGGGCAAGGTACTCAATGAAGCAAGCCACTCGTGAGTGGGTCAAGAAGGCTGAGAACGATTTCGAAACTGCGGCAGCCTTGATGCGGCGGAAGAAAATCCTGGGCGACTCGATTTGCTTTCACTGCCAGCAATGCGTCGAAAAATATCTCAAGGCCCGGTTGGAGGAAGCAGGCAGCACCTTTGGCGTTTAAGGCCACGCTCCCGCCGTAGGGAACGCGCGGACGAGGCCGTCCGCGCTCCTAAACGAGGGCTTCTTCGATTTCGACAGGTGGAGCTGTCATCGGAGTGCCGTCGGGGCCCTCGGGATATTCGAAAACCTTGCCTTCGTAGTTGCGGATGACGACGCGGTCGGCGTTGCGGCTAAGGATGTAATCCGGGTTGATCGGGACTTTGCCGCCACCGTCGGGAGCGTCAATGACGTATTGTGGGACGGCGTAGCCGGTCGTGTGGCCGCGGAGCTTTTCCATGATTTCGAGGCCCTTGCGAACGCTGGAGCGCAGATGCGCCGAGCCGGAAATGAGGTCGCATTGGTAGAGGTAGTAGGGCTTGACGCGGCAGAGCAGCAATTTCTGCAGGTGCGCCTTCATCACAACAGGATCGTCGTTTACATTGCGCAAAAGCACAGACTGGTTGCCGAGTGGTATGCCGGCGTCGGCAAGGCGCGCGAGAGCATCGCGGACCTCGGTTGTCAGTTCACGCGGATGATTTGAGTGGATGCTGATGAACAAGGGATGATATTTCCGCAGCATGTCGCATAGTTGCGGCGTGATCCGCTGCGGCAGGAAGATGGGGATGCGCGTGCCGATGCGAAGGAATTCGACGTGCGGGATCGCGCGCAATTGGCTCAGGAGATGTTCGAGCCTCTCGTCGTTGAAGAGCAAAGGATCGCCGCCGCTCAGCAGCACGTCGCGCACTTCCGAATGCTGCCGGATGTACTCGATCTGGCCTGCGAAATCGGGGTGGAAATCGTAGCCGGTGGCGTTGCTGACCAGCCGCGATCGGGTGCAATAACGGCAATAAGCTGCGCAGCGGTCGGTGACGAGAAACAAGACTCGATCGGGATAACGGTGAACGAGGCCCGGCACCGGGGAATGTGAATCCTCCCCGCAAGGGTCGCTCATTTCCCAAGAGGCGGTGTGAGTTTCCTCGACGCGAGGAATCACCTGCCAGCGTATGGGGCAGTTCTCGTCGGCTGGGTCAATCAGGTTAAAAAAATAGGGCGTAATCGCCAGGGCGAGCCGGTGATTGGCCAATTGTGTGCCGGCGAACTCTTCGGGCGTGAGGGTGGGCATCAGCCGCTGGAGCTGTTCCAGGGTGGTGATCCGATGCCTGAGCTGCCAGCGCCAATCGTGCCAGTCAGCATCTGGAATATTGCCCCAAAACCCGCGTCCGGCTGAGTGAAATTCCTTAAGCGAGGCCAGCCGCCCTCGCGAAGGTGGCTCCTCTGGGTCCTCTGGTGAAGGTAGGTCAGTGTGCATGGTATCCCTTAAATTTAATTACGCACTATAGGTTGGAACAATGGTCTGTCAAGCGGGAGAAAAGCGGCAAATGCAAACACCAAACACCAAGCACCAAACACCAAAATCAAACACCAAACTCCAAACACCAAAACTCCAAGGAAACTCCAAAATTCAAACTCCAAAGTACCTCTGGGCGCAAAAGCCGGTTTTCCGCCTTGAGCCAGAACATGCGAATTTGGTATTGTTTTTTAAGCCGCCAATTTGATTGCTCACCTGCTGTTCCCTCGACCCTTCCCGGCGGAATCCGTGTCCATCCGTGTTTATCCGTGGTTTCCAAGAGGCTTCCGGCTTGACCATCGCGCCGCAACCACTATTTTCACCGGGCAAAATTGATGAAAACGATTCAAAAAGTCTCGGTCTGCGGCCTGGGCAAGCTGGGGGCCTGCATAGCTGCTACTTTCGCGGAGCGAGGGTTCGAAGTATTGGGTGTGGATATTGACCCCGAAAAGGTGCGGAAGATCAATGAAGGGCTCCCTCCGGTGGAAGAGCCGCTCCTGGCCGAGACCATAAAAGCCGGCAAGGCCCGGTTGAGGGCTACAACGGACCACCGGGAAGCGGTCGAGACGGATGCGTCCTTTTTCATTCCGCCGTCGCCGAGCCTGCCCGATGGAAGTTTTTCGAATGAATATCTATTGAAGGCTATGGCGCCGATCGCCGGGGCGGTGAAGCAAAAGGGCAAGCGCGGACATTTGTTCGTCTGCAGTTCAACCACGACTCCTGGTGCCGTGGACCAGGTGCTCATCCCCATGCTGGAACGGGAGATCGGAGGCGTTTGTGGCCGCGATTTTGGTTTTTGTTACAACCCGGAATTCATTGCGCTGGGCAATGTGGTCCGGGGATTGCTGGAACCGGATATGGTGTTGATCGGTGAATCCGACCCGGAAAGCGGTTCTGCACTGGAGCAGGCGTATAAGAAATATAATCGCAATACCCCTCGGATTGCGCGAATGAGCATCATCAGCGCCGAGTTGACGAAGATTTCGGTGAACAGCTACATCACCATGAAGATCAGTTTCACCAACCAGTTGAGGATGGTGGCTGACCGGTTTCCCAAGGCGGACATTCATACAATTCTCGAAGCCATCGGTAGTGACAGCCGCATCGGACAAAAATACCTGCGAGCCGGATTAAGCTACGGCGGTCCGTGCTTTCCGCGAGATAACCGGTTGCTCGCGTATGCCGCGCGGCAGGTCGGTTTGGACGCGCCACTGGCGGAGGCATCGGACAAGGTCAACCAGCAAGCGAACCAGGATTTGTTCCAGAAAGTGCAGAACCTGGCTAAAAAGGATGAAACCATCGCGGTGCTGGGGCTGTCGTACAAGCCGGACACCTACATCACCGAAGAAGCCGCGGGACTTTATCTGGCGCAGCAACTCAAGCGGCATGGTTTTCGCGTGGTGGTCCACGACTACGGCGCGCGACCGGATAATGCACCCAGCGTTCATGAATTCGAGCACCTCGATGATCCGGCCGTTTTGGAGAAGCGCTCGGACGTGAAACTAGCAGTGATCTGCTGCCCCTGGCCGCAATACAGAAACGTGAAGTTCGCGCCGGGCACGAAGGTGCTTACGCCGTGGAAATTGTGAGTTTTTGGGGGGATGTGGAGTGCGCGGACATGTCCGCGCTTTGGAACTGCGCGACATGTCGCGCAGTCCTAAAGCGGCGACATGTCGCCGCACTCCCAAAGTGCTGTCTTTATCAGCGTTTATTAGTGTATATTAGCGGTTTAAATTGAATGGCCGAGCGCATCAAAATCACTGTCGTTACCCCCTCCTTCAATAGCGCACACACGATTCGGGAGACACTGGAAAGCGTGGCGCGCCAGGATTATCCCGAGGTGGAACACATCGTGATGGATGGCGGTTCGACGGACGGAACTTTGGATATCGTGCGGGGTTTTCCGAAAATCCGCCTGGTTTCGGAAAAGGACGAGGGCCATTACCACGCGATGAACAAGGGCATCGAATTGGCTACTGGTAATTGGATTGGGATTCTGAACGCAGACGATTGCTACTGCGAAGGTATTCTCGGCAAGGTGGCTCAGGCTGCCCAAAACCATCCCGATTGGGATGCATTATTCGGAGACTTCATCTTTGTGGATGATTCCGGCAAAGAGATATATCGCCGTGAGGAGGCGTGCTGGGACCGGCAAATCGTGCGTTATGGGTTCGGCGTGGCGTTGCACCAGGCCCTTTTCGTTCGCAAGGCTACTTATCAGCGGCTTGGGTTGTTGCGGCACAAGGATTTCAAGAACGCTTGCGATATGGAGTTCCTCTACCGGATGGCGCGGGAGAAATGCGAAGTAGGGCACATTAAAGAGTATGTGGTCCGATACCGGTTCCATCAACACGGTCAATCGGCGGATAAACGGGTGGTGGCCAATATGGCCAGAGAAACGGACCGGATCCGAGCGGAATACGGTGTGCCTACCGGTTGGGTGGGAAAAGCCCTCGGGAATTACGCCAGGATCAAGCGGCAAATTGAAAAACTTGTGCTGCTTGGAAAATGCGATCTGCTCCCTGGAAGGTTGCTCCTGCGGCGGCACATGCGCGAACAGACGGAGTTTTCGTCGAATATTGGGGTGGACAAGCTTTAACGGGAGGACTTTATACAACCACGGATGAACACGGATGAACACGGATCAAACACCAAACACCAAACACCAAACACCAAAGAAACACCAAGCTCCAAACATCAAGGATCGCCGCGGCTCTGCCTTGAGATTTGGTTTTTGGAGTTTGGTGTTTGGTGTTTGTCAAGGTGGTGTTTGGTGTTTGGTGTTTGGTGTTTCTCAGGCTCTTAGGGTGGTGGCCAATGGGTAACTCGGCTGGGCAGCCCATGGCGGGATTCAAACAGCGATTGGCGCGCTCGCCTGAGTTTGCGCGCATTGCGCCGTTCGCGGTTTATGCGGTGCTGGGCTTTTTCCAAGGGGAACTGGGGGCTGAATCTCGTTACTGGTTCTACATCGCGAAAACTTTCATCGGCGCGTGGATGGTGTGGACAGTGCGGCCCTACGTGCAGGAGATGCGCTGGAAGCTGAGTTGGGAAGCGGTGGTGGTCGGTGTGGCAATTTTTGCAGTATGGGTCGGTCTGGACGGACTTTATCCGAGATTGTCTAAGCTGGACGCCGGTGCAAATCCATTCGAACAGTTTGGCGCGGGTTCCGCGGTAGCATGGTTTTATATCGTTGTTCACATCGGAGGCATGACGATTATCGTGCCGCCGGTCGAGGAGATTTTCTATCGCTCCATGCTTTACCGCTATTTCGTGAAGCTGGACTTTCTCTCGATGCCCCTGGGTCGCTTTCACGCGCTCTCGTTTGTGGTCACCTCAGTGATCTTCGGCCTGATGCATCCTGACCGCTGGCTGGCGGGAATTATCTGCGGCGTGGCTTACCAGGGACTAGTGGTTCGGAAGAACCGACTGGGGGATGCAATGACAGCCCATGCCGTTACTAATCTCATGCTGGGGTGTTGGATCGTTTGGAGGCATCAGTGGAGTTTTTGGTGAGCGAACGCGTGAGGCCAATCGGGAAGTCAATTTATGCTCGCATTTGCGACCGTGGCAGCTTATCATTTACGCAGTAGATGAAGAGAAATTCCACGAATAGCAAACCGCGCGCGAACGGAACCCTGCACACGCGGGCGGAATTGCTTGCAGCACACAGGCGAGCGCTGAACGCGGTTGGTAAAATGACGGCTGAAGAAAGATTTGAGCTTCTTGTGGGCGCCGGCATAGTTAGCCGCACGGGCAAGCTCACAAAGCGTTATGGAGGTCGGGCCAAAAACAAACCGTTCGTTTGGTAGTCAGTGTTCAGCGCGGAAGACCTGCGCTAGACATGCAGGATCTCTCACCGCGATTTGGATATGGGACTTGAGGGCAATTTTGGAGCCTGGAAAAGCTGGCCGACCCTCTACGAATACGCCTCGGACGGTCTGGTAAACGATCCCTTGGGTCCGAGCGAGTCCTTCGAGAGTAAAGTCTATCACGGCGCAATCACGGAAGCGCAGCACCCTGTCACCACGTCGGCTCCCAGGCGTGTCACGGTTCTGTGGTAGTTGGATGCCTTTCTCCTGCATCGAATGCCGAAAATTGGAATACCACTCGGCTAATAATCGAGTGTGGGCGATGTCCAACAAATCCAGACAGTCCCTCAGTTCGATTTTCGCCCCCAATACTGTCGGCTCAGTGATCTTCTTGCTGGCGAGCCGCGCCTGCTCAATCGCCCACTCACGTGCCCTCTGTGGGCCATGCTCCCAAAAGTATATTCCATTACCGAGCCAATCGTACGCGTTTGCGCTTGGTTTGAGTTGCAGTCGGCCTGCCAGCATCTCGTTTGCGATCGTGGCGTCACAGCCATGAAACCCAATCACGGTGCGTTGGTATTGCGAATTCGCCATGAGCGACCACCTACCGTTTCCATCGCCATGGGGCTCGATGCAATCGTCTGTGCATCTCCCGAACGAACTCGAAATCCTGCTGTGTCGGTGGCGCCGATCGGACTGGATGCATCACACGATTGCGGATGGAGTTGAGCCGAGTAAGCTCACTGCTCCACTCGCGCTTTCTCGGGTACTCCAGACCTCCACCAACCTCCGCGATGATGAGTCCGAAGGGCGCGGGCGATTTTCGTATGAAGCGAGCACTCTATTTCCACCAGCAGTCCGTACAGATCGCCAAAAATGGTTCTGCTGGCTAGTAATTCCTTGAAAAGTTGGATCTCAGCAAGATCAAAATGCTTCTTCTCCACAGCCTCGAGGAACTCCAAGATGGCCTCTGCAGGCATGCCGGGGAAAGATTCGTTAAAAAGGCAGTCCCATTTCTTATAGTGGGCTTGCAGAGCAAAGAGAACCTCTGATTTCATAATGACACCTTTAGCCACTGCCATCGCTATTTCATTGATGATCGATTCGATTGTGGTTTCCAGCCTTTCCGAAATCTGAGTCGGAGAAAGTCCTTCGGCGATCAACAAGGCGACTGACTCGGGTGTTGCACTCATGTTCTGTCATCATGCCCTGCTAACCAATCGCGTCAAGCCCCAACGGAGGCGCTGTGCTGTTCGTCTCTTGTTCTCGGTCTGCCGGCTCGCAGCACACGTAATGTGTGCCCGCGACCGTTGTCGAAGGGTTCGACTTTGGCGGTTACTTCGAGGACGGGGTAGCGGACGGTGGCGAGACCGTAACTTTTGTAGGTTTGCGCGAAGAGTTCGGTCTCGATCATGCCGGTCCAGTCGGCCAGGGTCAGAAACTTCATCGGTTCGCCAGTAATTTGATGATGCGTGCGCTGCTCGACCACGAGACCGCACGTGACCACTATTTCGCCGGTATGCTCGCCTAACCGCGCGACCGGACAATAGGTATCCCACGCTACGTCCGGGAAAAGTTCGAGCGGATGGCCGCTGACGGTGTAACCAAATAATTCGGTTTCGGCTTCGAGGCGCTCGCGGCGGGTGGGCTCGCGCAACGGCACGCCTGGGAATCTTTCGAGCGAGGGTGGCGGTAGCAGCCAGCCTTGCTCCGGCTCCCGGGCGTCTCCAAAAACGCGATGCAGATATTGGGCTTCCCAGAATTGCCGCGTACGCGGCTGGCCGAATTCGTCAAAGCCCCCGGCGCGAATGATCGTTTCCATTTCTTCGGGCAGCGGTTTGACGCGCCGATGAAAATCGGCCAGGGAAATAAACACACCTCGCTCGCGCTCGGCGAGCAATCGCTCGATGGTGCGTTCGGTGAGCGATTTGGCGCGGACCAGCGGGACACGAATGGCCTGTCCCCTCACCACGAACGGCTGTCCTGGGAAAGACCCCTCACCCCGGCCCTCTCCCCTTCCGAAGGGGAGAG
>PSRM01000351.1 GCA_003176045.1 Verrucomicrobiota bacterium
AGGCAGAGCCGAGGCGTGCCACCGCTGACTTTGCAGAAAAGCTTCATCTCTGCTATAAGAATCAATCGGTATGAAGGTGCCCCGCATTCCACGATGGACTACAATGGTCGCTCTGGCCTTTCTGGCATTCGTGGCCGTCACCCTCATTCTACGGGCTCAGCTCCGGCCACATTTCCACGTCGGCTCAACAGTGGATGAAGTTCGCTCCTGCTTGCAGGCCGAGGAGAAGCGACGGATGCCGCCATACGCGACGACGTGCTCCGTATGTGGTAATACGACGAACGTGTGGCTTGTGGGCACAAGATTCTATTTGCGAGACGCGTTAAACCCGATTGCATGCCGCAGCATTACGCTCACTTTCTCAACAAACGGCGTCGTCACAGACATCAGATCAAAGTTGGAATGCGATTGGTCCTCCTTGCTCCCGTCACATGGGACAAAGAGCATCGCACGCTAAAGCAAGGGCATCAAAGGTCGCCAAGCAGTGGATCGCACTATGCAATCAGACAATGAAATTCTTCGTCCAAAAGCCGGTGTCCGAGTCCTTTTCGTCGCGCTTTATCTCGCCGGTAGTTTGCTGATTTGGGTTCACTTGCCGTTCGGGATACCGGACCGCCTAAAAGATTGGATTGCGCCCATTTACAACGTCCTGGGTCTGTTATGTCTCACAGATCTTTTCCTTGAGCGCATCGTGCTTGGGAGCGATAGCGTTCGGATTGTTACTGGTTTTCGGTCGCAGACGATTCCACGAGCCGACATTGATGGCGTAACCTGGGCCGCAGGTTGCGGCGCTTCGTTCATCTTGCGTGGAGGCAAGAGCGTACGTCTTCCCAGCGTGGGGCGCGCCCCCCAGGGATTGACCAACACGATACGAGCCTGGCTAAAGCGAACGGAGGCCGGTTGGTGACCCGCAAAAAGATTGTTGTTTGGATAATGGCCTCGGCGCTCATGCTTGGAATCGGCTGCTTTGTCCAGGCCTTTTATGTGGCCTGGCAGCGGTTTGCGTCTGAAGACCGTTTCGAGGGCACATTTGAGCCTCTCAGCCGGGCGCTCGATCAGTTTCGGCAATCCAAAGGCACCTTGCCCACGAACCTTACCCAACTTGTTCCAGCTTACTTGCCGCGGATTCCGACTGTTCAAACCTCAGACCTGGTCGAATATCGCGTCATGCCCGACGGCACCAATTGGCAGCTCACGGTGCACAGCCGCAGCATGGGCAAACCCCGCGTGTTTATTCAGCGTTCATCCCGCCAGTTCACCCCAGAGGAACAGAGGAAGAGCGTGACCTCGTTTCACGACTGGGTAGTGTTTAGATGTTTAGAGAGTGAAGATGGGAGATCGAACATAGAAGATAGGGAGGACAAACGAATGGGGACAAACGAATAGGACTGACTTTTTCCCAATTTTTCTGTGAATTTTTCTGTCAGTCCCCTTGTTGTTCCTCAAATACCAACGCTCGTCACGGTTCCGTCACTGCTTGTCACGGGTTTTGTCACGGGTAAACCGCCCAAAAACCTCGGTAAAACCGAGCTTGGCACGGTGTCACGGCTAAAAACCCCCAGAAGGGGTCCCTGAGCCGCCATTCTTCGCTCAATTCTTCGTTCCCTTCGTTTCCTTCTGTTCGATTTAACTTTGTTTAAATTTATTTAAGGTCAGAAATTTTCCCCACGCGTTCCCAATCCCCTGGATTCCATCCAAACCCATTTTGATCCAATTTGACCAAGTTTGACCAAGTTTGAGCAAAAAATTAAATTCCCATCACATTTCTAAGCTGCCCGTCGCCGCCCATGCTCGACTTGATTTCCGTGGCGTTGGATTGTCGCCGGGTTAGTATCAATTCGGCCTCTGGCCCGAACCGAATTAATCCGTTGACTAGTTGTTGCGCTTAAGATGAAGGAGAAGTCCGAACGAAGAAAAACCCGCCGAATCGTTCCCGCACTACTGGGGTGGTTTGCCGCACACGCGCGCGACTTGCCCTGGAGGCGGACGCGAGATGCGTATGCGATTTGGGTTTCGGAAGTAATGCTCCAGCAGACGCAGGTGAAAACGGTGCTCCCCTATTGGGAACGGTGGATGAAGGCGATGCCGGATGTGCGGGCGCTTGGCAGGGCCCGGAGTCGGACCCTGCATAAGCTTTGGGAAGGGTTGGGGTACTACACGCGGGTGCGGAATATGCAGAAGGCGGCGCGGCTGATCGTGGCACAACACGGGGGCAAATTCCCACAAAAGTTTGAGGAGGTGCTGGCGCTGCCGGGGATTGGGCGCTACACAGCGGGAGCGATTTGCAGCATCGCGTTCAATCACCCGACGCCGATCGTGGATGGGAATGTGGCGAGGGTCTTGGCGAGGGTGTTTGGAGTTGAGGGGGAGGTGAGAGACAAGGATGTGAGGGAGAGACTTTGGGAGCTGGCGGGGGAGTTGGTGGGGGAAGCACAAAATTTCAAACTTCGAGCTTCAAACTTCAATGAAACTTCAAATTCCAAGCTCCAAAAAGAGACTACAGCACCACTGACCACTGATACCGCCCAGAGCAGAGGCAGTTTTCACGTTTCACTTTTCACGTATCACGCATTTGGCTGCTCACATCTGAACCAATCCCTCATGGAACTGGGGGCGCTGGTTTGCACGCCGAAGGGGCCCAGATGCGAAGTCTGCCCGGTAGCCACAAATTGCGTAGCGTTCCGGGAGGGCCGGGTAGAGGAGCTTCCGGTTATGGGAGCGCGGCAACGGACCACACAACGCAGATTTGTGGCGGTGGCACTCCAGAGGAAGGGCAGCTTCTTTGTCCAACAACGGCCGGGGGGAATAGTGAATGGGCACTTGTGGGAATTTCCGAATGTCGAGGTAGGACTCAGGAGCAATGGGAGGAGGGAGGCGAAGAGGATGTTGGGAGAGAATGGGGCAGTGTCGGAGCCGTTTTGCACGATAAAACATTCGATTACGCGCTACAGGATTACGATGGAGGTATTCAGGGCGAGGGGAGAATTGACAAACGAATGGGGTCCTCCTTCGCTAAAGCTTTGGAGGACAAGCCAAACGAATGGGGATGGGAAATGGCTGCGGCCGGAGCAGTTGCGGAGGTTGCCGTTTGCGAGCGCACATAGGAAGGTCTTGGAGAAATTGCTTGGGGAGACAGGAAAATTGAAGACGGGAAAATGAGACACGAATTTCACGAATTTGCACGAATGAATTAGAGACTCGTTACCGCGGCGCGTAAATCATAAATCATAAATCATAAATCATAAATTCCAGGTGAGGTTTTCAGGGCGTGGATTAAGATTAAGAGAAAGATTAAGATTAAGAATGAGGCTCGAGGGTAAGGTGGCGTTGATAACGGGCGCCGGAAGCGGCATCGGCCAGGCAATTGTGGAGCGCTTCGCGGCAGAAGGGGCGCGCGTGGTGATCAACTATCGGCCCGGCGGCAAGCATAGCGGCGAAGAGGCTGCCAAACTCATCACGGGCAGAGGTCAAAAGGCAACGGCGATCGCCGCCAACGTGGACAACCGCGCGGAGGTGGAGATCATGGTCCAGCAAACAGTGGCGACGTTCGGTCGGCTGGACATCGCGGTATGCAACGCGGGGATCGAGATTAAGAAACCATTTCAAGATGTCACGGACGACGAGTGGCACAAGGTCATGGGCGTAAATCTCTACGGTTCATTCCTGGTTAGCCAGGCCGCCGTTCGGCAAATGATCAAACAGGGGCAAGGAGGCCGAGTGATTTTTATGTCATCGGTCCATGAGGACATTCCGTTTCCGGGTTATACAGCGTACTGCGCCTCGAAAGGAGCCATCCGGATGATGATGCGAAATCTGGCACTGGAATTGGCGCAGCACAAAATCACGGCCAACAACATCGCCCCCGGCGCGATCTCGACACCGATCAATGAAAAGGTGATGAAAGATCCGGATGCACTGAAGGCTGCTGCGGCACAGATTCCCTGGGGCCGGTTCGGCAAGCCGGAGGAGGTGGCGGCGGTGGCAGTCTTTCTGGCGAGTGATGAAGCGGAATATGTCACGGGCAGCACGTACTATGTGGACGGGGGCTTGACCAGGCAGGTGCCGAAAGCGTAGCGCGCGAGGGCGCAAACACCAAATTCCAACCTCCGAACACCAGACACTTCGTAGCTGGCCAAGCCGGTCGGATCGGTCTGGTCCCAGGTTCGCCACCGACAGGAGCAGTTTAGACTTGGGTGCGATAAAAACCGTCGGGCAGCGCCCAATATGCGAAAGCGGCAGAGGACTGCCGCACTCCAAGACGCTGGTGCGTTTTCGTAGGCGCCTCGAAATGCCCAAGATTTTGGAGTGCGGTCCCGATGGATCGGGACCGCTTTCCCTTGGACTGGGGAGGGCGCCGACATTTCTAACGACACCCTTTAGCGCTTGCTCGGTGAAATGGCGGCCCCTACCCTGCCCCACATGAACCAAAAGATTTCCCGCCGTTCCGCTCTTGCACAGTTTACTACGATTTCCGCAGCGGTAGCTGCCACGAAACTGACTCCGAGCGCGCTGGCGGCGGAACAGGCCCCAGAACAAAAATTCAAAGGCAATATTCACCATTCGGTTTGCAAATGGTGCTATGACAGTCTCACGAGGAGCACCAAGGATAAACCGGCGAAAATGACGCTGGAAGATTTTTGCCGCGAGTGCAAACGGATTGGGCTGGAGTCGGTGGAGTTGCTGGGTCCCGCGGAATGGCCTGTGGTCCAGAAGCTGGGCCTGGTTTGCGCGATGTGCAACGGTCCTGATCACATTCAGTACGGCTGGAACAGAGTGGATCATCACGACGATCTGCTGCCAAAATTTGAGAAAGCCATTCCCGAAGTCGCGTCGTATGGATTCCCGAATATTATCACTTTCTCCGGGAACAGGAACGGGATGAGCGACGAGGAGGGGATGGAGAATTGTGTAAAGGGTCTGAAGCGGCTGGTGCCGATCGCCGAGAAACATAAGGTGACGGTGTGTCTCGAGCTGCTCAACAGCCGGCACGATCACAAGGACTACATGTGCGATCACAGCGCCTGGGGAGTCGAGGTTATCAAGCGGGTGGGCTCGGAAAGGCTCAAGCTGCTCTATGACATTTATCACATGCAGATTATGGAGGGCGACTTAATCGCAAGAATCCGAGATATCCATCCGTATATCGCCCATTTTCACACCGGCGGCGTCCCGGGCCGGCACGAGATTGATGACACACAGGAGACAAATTATCCGGCGGTGATGAGGGCGATTGTGGAGACGGGCTACAAGGGATTTGTAAGCCAGGAGTTTGTGCCGAAAGGGAGTGATCCGTTGGAGTCGCTGAGAAGATGCGTGCAGATTTGTGATGTGTGACTTTTTCAATTTGTTAACTAAGTTAATAACGCTGGGATCATGGTCACCAGCGGAATACGTCCTGCAGAAGGCGTGAAAAAATCCAAAAACCTCGTAGCAGCCGAGGTAACGAGGCTCTGAAACCCTTGCACACGAGCAGGTTACAAAAAGATCAGAGCATCGTTACCTCGGCTGCTACCATTATTTCACAGCTTCGTAGGGACGGCAGAACCATTTTCTCTGTCGTCCCCATCCGCTCCTGCCCAGCGTTGAATTTGAAACGCTGGGCTATTCTCTGTCGTCCCTAAGGGACTGTGGTCGGCGGACACCAGGCCAATGTCGTCAATGGTTTTTCCTTTTCTGCGTTCGCAATGGTTTGTAGAATGTTGAGGACTCAACCGAACGCATTAAACTTTTTTCCTGCGGTCTCGCCGGACTTGTGAAACCTCAACCTCTCGCTGTCATTATGAAAAGCCCTCTCTCGCGTGCCTTGATAGCAATCGCAATTTTTGCGGCCCACCTCGCCTCTGCCCAACCCTCGGCTTTTACCTACCAGGGCCGATTGCAGGATCGTGGCAACCCTGCCAACGGCGCCTACGACATAGCCTTCTCGCTCTACGATCAAGACGTCGGCGGAGGGAGCCTCGGCCCTTCGCTGACCAACTATGCAGTGGGGGTGAGCAACGGTCTGTTTGCGGTAGCGTTGGACTTCGGCGCAACCAATTTCTCCGGTGCCGATCTTTGGCTGGACATCGTAGTGCGCACCAACGGCAGCCCGGACTTTGCCGTGTTGAACCCGCGCCAAAAAATCACGTCTTCGCCCTACGCCGTTACGGCCATGAACCTGTCGGGGTCAATTGCAAGCGACAAGATAGCGGGCGCTTATACCAACCCGGTGAGCTTTTCCAATCCCGGCAATAGCCTCGCCGGGGACGGTTCGGCGCTAACTGGCCTCAACGCAGGCAATCTCTCTAGTGGCATAGTGCCAGTCGTCAGGGGAGGCACGGGCGCCGCGTTAACCGCCCAGGCCCGCGCCAACCTCGGTGCCGCTGCCCGGGGAGTAAACTCGGACATTACCGGCTTGTCGGCTTTGACTACACCGTTAACCGTGGCGCAAGGCGGCAGCGGCGCCCAGACAGCCGCCGGCGCTCTCGCCAATCTCGGGGCCGCTTCATTGACGGCTTCCAATACCTTCGCCGGGGTCAATTTTCTCAGCAATGCAGCAAACCTCTTTTCCGGTACTTTCATCGGCGACGGCTCAGGTCTGACAGGCCTAAGCGGCGCCAACCTCACCAATGGGATGGTATCCGTGGCCGACGGCGGCACCGGCGCAGGCACACCTGCGGATGCGCGGGCGAGCCTCGGCGCAGCAGCCAGCGGCTCAAACTCGGACATCACAGTGTTGTCGGGCTTAGCCACACCTTTATCCATCGCACAAGGCGGAAGCGGCGCGCAAACAGCCGCAGGCGCCTTGTCCAATTTCGGGGGCGCTTCCTTGAGCGCGTCCAACACTTTCGCAGGGGTCAACGTGCTAAGCAATGGAGCTAATCTCTTTTCCGGCGCGTTCGTGGGAGACGGTTCGGGCCTCACCGGGCTAAATCTCGTCGGGGATGGCTCGCGTTTGACCAACCTGAACGCCGCCAGCCTTGCCGGCGGAGTTTTGCCCAATGCTCAACTAGCCGGAACCTACTCGGCGACCTTGACGTTTGGGAACCCGTCCAACTCCTTTTTCGGCGCCTTTGCCGGCAATGGTTCTGGCCTGACCAATGTGAACGCTGCCACGCTCGGTGGTCTGACCGCCGCGAGCTTTTGGCAACTGGGCGGGAACACAGGCACGAGTCCAGGACCTAACTTCCTTGGAACCACAGATGGCCATGCCTTGGAACTCAAGACGACCGGCGGGGTCGCCATCAACACCAACAATCCGGGAGGTAAAGCCCTATCGGTCAACGGAGGCATCGGCATCACGTCCGCAAATACCCTTGAATTTGGGTCGGATGTACCAGGCAAACAGCAAAACGCCGGCAAGATTGGCTACCAGACCCTTACTGCCGGATCGCTAGACATCATAGGCGCCGGAACCAACAGCACCAGTCGAGCGATAAAATTCTGGGCTGAGGCCGGCGCCACCTTCAACGGCACGGGCACCAACCCGGTGCTAACGGTTGTAAATACAGTGGATGAGACAACTTCCCTGACCTTTGCCGCCCCCTACACCACCTGGCAGGTCGGCCAGAACAAGCCCCCGGACAATCGAAATGCGTTCGATTCGTTTTTCGTCTATCAACTGACCGCCGCCACGAGCCGTTTATTGATTACTTCCGATGGCCGCGTGGGTCTTAACACGAACAATCCCATTTACCCCCTGCACATGGGCAACGGCGCCTACTGCACTGCGGGCGGCCAATGGACCAGCGTCTCAGATCGCAATGCCAAGGAAGCCTTCACCGCTGTCCAGCCTCGCGAAATCCTGGAAAAGGTCGCGGCTTTGCCCATTACTGAGTGGCGATACAAGGCTGAAACCAACGGCGCCCGCCACCTCGGCCCCATGGCCCAGGACTTCCACGCCGCTTTCGGCCTGGGCGAAAGCGACCGGGCCATCGGGACCCTCGATGCGAATGGAGTGACGCTGGCGGCGATCCAGGGCCTGAACCAGCTCGTGGCTGAAAAGGAAGCACGGATTCACGAACTCGAAGCTCGAACTCAAGCATTGGAGGAAAGGCTCAAGGCTTTGGAGGTTCGGCGCTGAGAATCCAGTTTTTGGCGTTCAGGGTTCACTCCCGGCTGCCGCCGAGGAAATGATAGGCGGCTACAAGCTGGGGCAGGCGGCAACTGCCGGAAAAATGGGCTCCGAGAAGTAGCGTGCCAACGCCATCGAGGTATCAATTCTTTCTTGCAAAATATTTTTTATACTTATTCGCGCAGAAACGTTTGTAGTTATTAAGCCGGTGTTCCTCCCAGGGATACCGTAGCGAAAGTTGGCCATTTTTCAGTGTTGTACCGGGGATCTGTTGTGCCCTTGAGATTAAATACAATGTCTGAACGTTGCGGCTTTGGTCAGCCGAAGTTGACAACGTGGCGGAGAACTCGTTGTGCAGCCACTTCCCATTGCGCCATTGAGAAGCTGAAAAGTTTCGCCCGGATGGGCCAAGGTGCGTCCTCGGGGCTCAGATAAAGTGAAAAACAAAGTTGAAAGGAACATTATGTCAATTCGCCGCGTTCATGGTCATGTTGAGTTTAAAGGAAGCAGGTTGATCTCGTGGGTGACTCCCGGTCTCGCGATGCTGGTGCTGGCCGCTATCCCTGCGATCGGCCAGGAGCAAATTGTGAATGTACATGTGCTCACAATTCCCAATAGTCCGCCCATCCCTGACTCGTTTGTGGAATCGCTGGCTGCGGATCTCACCGCTGCCAACAGCACCCCTGCCTCACCGCAGATTTATAGCAAAGGTCCTCCCACACACCTGACCATTGTTCCGACCTTTGACAGCACGATTACCAGCGACCCCAACGCGGCGACCATTGAGAGCACGATTAATGCGGCCATTAAAGTTTATGAGGCGGCTTTCTCGGACAACATTACTGTGAACATCAAGTTTGCGGAAATGGTTAATCCGCCGCCTGGGGCGCTGGGCGGCAGTTCGACCATGGGCTTTATTATTTCCTATTCCTCATATCTGTCCGCCCTGAACTCCCATGCTACGACTGCCAACGATGCCACCGCCCTGGCCCATCTTGCCGCGGGGCCAAACAATCCGGTCAATGGAAATGCCAATATGAGTGTAGCGAGCGCCCTGGTGCGGGCCTTAGGCATGAGTGGCAGTGTCTCTCTCGACAGCACCATCTCTTTTAACATCCCGATCTGCAATCTCAACCGCAATAATATTGACCCTAACAAGTACGACTTGATGTCGGTGGCGATGCACGAGATGGATGAGGCCTTATCATTTGGTTCGGCCCTGGACAATTTGGCCAATGGAAACCCAACTCCGACCGGCCCGATCAAGCCGGCTGACCTCTTCCGCTATGACCAGTCGGGCAATCGCAGCTTCAATACCACCCTGAATTCGCCTGCTTTCTTTTCTATTGACGGCTCATTCCCACTGGCGCAGTTCAACCAGGACGCAGGAGCTGGCTGCACCCCTCCCAATTGCGCGGATTTCGGCGACTGGAACAGCGATGGACCGCATATCCCCAAGGTCCAGGATTCTAACGCCACTCCCGGGGCAACTCCCAATCTTACAGTCGAACTGGTGCGGCTTGACGTCGTAGGTTACAGCCTTGTGCCGCTGCCTACGATAAGCACTGACGGCAGCGTAACTTTTGCCAACACCTGCGTGGGAACCACCAACTACGCTTCTCTCAATGTTTGCAACACAGGCACGGCGGACTTGCTGGTCGGCGCTATTCTAAGCACCAACCCCGCATTTTCCGTTGTGCCCCCGTCTTCAGGATATCCAGTTGTGATCAGCCCGGACTTCTGTTTCCCATTCCGGGTGCAATTTAGTCCCACCGCTCCAGGTGCTCAACGAACCAGGTTCATCATTCCGAACAATGACCCGACGAGCCCAACTAATTTCGTTCAAGGTTTTGCCAATGGCGTCACCACCACCTTGAGCGCAGTCATTGTGACCAATGGCGATTTTGGCGATGTCTGCCTGGGCTCTTTTAAAGATCAGACCATCACCATCAACAACTCTGGCGGTTGCGCCCTCTATATCAACAACATTACCTCCAGTGATTCCACGGAGTTCCTGGTGCCCACGGTAGTCAGTTACCCGTTGCTCCTGCAGCCGGGTGATTCGATTGGTCTGCCCTTCCGTTTCCAGCCCACGGGCGCCTTTGGCTCAAGAAACGCGACCATTTACATCTATTCCAACGACCAGTCTTCGCCCACGGCGCTGCCTGTTCGGGGTCGGGTCCCTTCGGGCAAGATTGTGGTGACGGGCGACGCCAATTTTGGCGATGTTTGTGCCGGCACACTGGCGGAGAAGACCATCTCGATTTGCAACGTCAGCAATTGCGATCTGCACGTCACGGGCGCCTCGCTCACCAATTGTCCGGATTTTACGCTGATCAATAATCCGTTCCCTAACACCATCAGCCCCGATTCGTGTCTCCAATTAGTCGTGCGTTTTACGCCGACCTCCTGCGGTTCCAAGAGCTGCACACTGACCATAACCAGTGACGATCCGCTGCATCCATCGGTCAGCCTGCCCGTGACGGCGAACATGCCTTGTCCCTCCATTGACGTGCCGCCGGACCTCGGCTTCGCGCCGGAAGTCATCACCAGCATCGGGCCGTGCTCTGAACCATTGCCTTTCCCTATCTCGAACAAAGGCAACTGCAACCTTACGATTACAAATATCTGGATCTCAGGTGTTAACGCCGGAGATTTCGGCTTCTCTGGTTTGCCCTCGTTCCCGATCATCCTCCAACCGGGCGATATCGTGGGCGCTGGGGACCTCAACGTGACCTTTGCCCCTACTGCAGTCGCCCGCGCCCGCACGGCCACGCTTAATGTCACCTACATCACAGACCCCATTTCCGGAGCGACCACCACCGTCACGCGCAAGCTTTGCGGTGAAGGAGTGCTGACTGGGGCGCGCGTGTTGGTCATGCAGGGAGGTGTGCCTTTGGCCGGGGTGGACAAGATCCAACTCCAGCGCCTGACGGTGAACAAGAGCGGCGACGTAGTCCAACAAGCGCCTCTGGTCACAGTCGTCCCACCGGGTCCGTGCGGCCCCTTCCAATACCACCGCGAATACGGCACGGTGAGCAATCCAATCCAATTGCTGGCCGGGGATTATCAAATAACCGTTTCCGCGACGATCAACGGCAAACACAAGAGCCTGTCGCAAAGCTTTAGTCTCGACACCTGCGACTTCAATCCCGCAATTGTAATCAACTTCTAGCTGTACCCTGTTGCTCCGTGGAGCGCGGACGCCCTCGTCCGCGCTCTGCGGAAGCGACAAAGTCCGTAGCACAGATTTCCATCGCCGCCGCGTAGAACGCGTGGAATGTCGAAGCTTTTACTCAATGCCACTAACCTTTCAAATCCGGCCAGACCCCAGTCCCGGAGGGACGACAGACAATAGCCCAGCGTTTCAACGCTGGGTAGGCGCGCCCGAACGCCATAAGTCCCGCAGGGACGACAGAAAAAGCGGGCACTCAAAAAGGGTAACTTGAACAAAGGTGTCTCATTTGCTTTTATGGTGCAGTTATGACGGTCTTTCAGCATTGTGAACAGACTGTCAGAAAACTAAGGACAAGGAAAAAGGGTCCGTTCTCTCTGCCGATTTTCGCTGCCTTCCTCCTGCTCTCGTCCACCTGCATCGCCCCCGCTCAAACCCCAAGCTTCCTCTGGGCTCACATCGCGGGCGGCGCCACGAACGATCAAGCCCAAGCCGTCGCTCGCGACCTGTCTGGCAACATAATCGTCAGCGGCTTTTTCATGGGCACTTGCTCGATCGGCACCACCAACCTCGTCAGCGCCGGTCTGGAAGACATTTTCATAGCCAAATACGACGCAGCCGGGAATTTCCTCTGGGCCCGCCAGGCGGGAGGCACCGGTTACGATGAGGGGCGCGGTGTGGCCGTGGACAGTTCCGGCAACATTTATGTAGCCGGCCTGTTCCAAAATAGCGCTTCCTTTGGCGCTACCGTCCTGGCCAGCAGCGGCGGCAACGACATTTTCATCGCCAAATACGATCCGTCAGGAAACCTCGTCTGGGCAAAGGCTGCCGGCGGCACTGCCGACGACGAAGCCCACGGAGTCGCCGTGGATGCCGCGGGCAACGCCTACATCACAGGCTTCGCCGATTCGAGAACCGCGACCTTCGGCAGCCTTTCTTTCGTAAATCACAGTGGCTTCGACAATGCTTTCGTCGCCAAATGCAATAACGCCGGCACCTTTCTTTGGGTCCGCCAAATCAGCAGCACCGCAGACAGCCGTGGCAACGGCATCGCCCTGGACGGCGCCACCAACGTGTTCTCCGCAGGCTCGTTTGCCGGCACCGCTACCTTTGGCAGCACCAATCTCGCCGCAGCCGGAACCAGCGGCTACCCGGACGTGTTCCTGCTCAAGCACGATCTGTCCGGCAACCAGCTTTGGGTGCGTCAGGCGGGCGGCACCAATGATGATGAAGCCAACGGCGTGGCTGCCGATGCCGCAGGGAACACCTTCGTAACCGGAGAATTTCTCGGCCCGGCCACTTTCAGCAACACAAACCTGCCCGGCAACGGAACCAAGCAAATCTTTGTGGCGCGCTACGACGCTGCCGGAAACCTGCTCTGGGTTCGGGCCGCGGGGGGCAACAATCTCATTTATGGCAACGCTGGCCTGGCCGTGGCCAACGATACAAACGGCAACGCCTTTGTGACCGGCTTTTTCTCCGGCAACGGCCTCTTCGGCACAAACATCGTGGCCAGCGCCGGCTTCGATGATCTCTTCTGCTCAAAGTATGATTCGGCGGGCAACGTTCTTTGGGTCCGAAGCGCCGGCGGCCAGGACCTCGATTTATCTTACGGCATCGCGGCCGACTGGGCGGGAAATGCGTACCTGGCAGGCTGGTTTGCTTCCAGCACCGTGACCTTCGATAACTTCACCCTCACCAACACCAGCGCGCGCGATGTATTCCTCGTCAAGCTCGGACTCGCGCCACCGCCGACCATTAAAGCCGCCCTTGTGAATCATCAACTCGTCCTGACCTGGCCCGCCTACGCCGGCGGCTTCGGTCTCGAATCCGCCGCGGCATTTCCATCCCCAACCTGGGTCACCAATCCAGCGACTCCTGCCCTCATCGGCACAAACTGCGTCCTCACCCTCCCCTCCTCCGACCCCGCCAGGTTCTTCCGATTGAGGAAGTAGGTAACGACAAGGGGCTAGGGGTCACGGCCCAGATCCATGGCCCGTGGTTTCGTGGCCTCCTCTTGCTATCGCCGATTGGCTCTTTGGCTATTCCCGAAACCTGAGCCCTCTCCGAGTCTGTGGTCTTGTGGTCCTGTGCTCTTGTGGTCTGTCGCCCGTCGTCCCGTGGTCTTTGTGGTCTGTAGTCCTCTAGTCCTCGCTCTGGGGCAACCACCCAGTAGAACCCAGGATAGGCCGGCTTTAGAGTCTCCTCTGTTATCTGCGTGTTGGCTTTCGGTCGGTCTGACCGATTTGTCCGCGCATAAAAAGGGAAGGGAGTGCAAACACATGAAACGGATTTTCGGGATCGTTCTGCTCCTCTCACAGATTGTCTTCTCGGCTCTTGTCAGCCCCGCCGGCCCTGTATTTTATCCGCCGGGTCCTCAGGACGGCTGCGGCCAGGGCAGCGGGGGCGGCCCGCCGGGCGGCAACACCGGCGCGCCTGATGCCCC
>PSRM01000162.1 GCA_003176045.1 Verrucomicrobiota bacterium
AAATCCGAAATCCGAAATCCGAAATCCGAAAGGACGCGCAAACACGACCGATACCCTGTTCGGGGCCAATTTCGGATTTCGGATTTCGGATTTCGGATTTCACCTCAGTTGAATTTCGGGCTTCGGATTTCGGGTTTCGGATTTCACTCTAGTATTGCCATTTCGAGCGATAGAACCGCGAGGCGTTGGTGGCGTTGTTGTCAATAACGGTCCACACGCCGTTAGACGGGGCGTTCGTAGTGACGAGATCGAACCAGAGCGCGCTGGGGCCGAGGTTTGTCGAATACTGCGCCACATAAGTCAGGCCCGGTACCCCCCAGAAGCTCAGGGTATTCGTGCTGGAGCCGCTGGCAGTGATCTGGATGTTGTTCGTGCTGGTGCCGGAAGTTGTGGTCGAAATGATGATGGAATTGGTGGCAAAGCGGTGGGAGTCGCCGTTGCGATAGGGAGCATTGTCGGTAATTACGTAGTTGATGCTGTCCAGGTTATTATCGAGCTTGTTGGTGTAGAACAGGTAAGTGCCGTTGGTGGATACATAGTAGCCTCGGGCGGTGCGCATCGGACCGCCGATGCTCTCGAAGCGTTGCAGGAGAGTGGCCTGGCCGTCCGGATCACTCGTCAGATTGGTCATGAAGCTTGCGATAACAATTTTCATGTTCTGGCCCGCGGTGCGCGTGTAATTCGTGGGCGCGGCGATCGGCGGGTGATTGTTCGTGAAAACGATTTTGAGCGAGCCTGATTGGAGCAGGAATTGGCCGCCAGCCAGGTCGTTGCTAAAGGAGGACGTGTCGAAATTGAACAGCGTCGGGTCGTAGTTGGTCACGGTGCCGCTGGCACTCGTCCAGGTATAGTTCGTGTTATTATTGAAATTCGTGACGGCACCCGCTGCGCCGCTGCCGTTGACGGAGGTGAGTTTGATATTGAAAGGATTGCCGCTGGTGGCCTGGAGGCCAATGTTGCCCGAGACAGTCAGTGTGTCATAGCCAACGCCGGCGCTGTTTGGGGCATCAATGACTTTGACGATATTCGTTCCCCCGCCTTGCAGAGAGGTCGCTCCCGTATTAGTGATTGAGTTAATTCCGCTGCCCGGGAACAGCGTGGCCCCGCTGCCTACAGCGAGCAAGCCAACCACGGTGCCAGCGCCTTTGAGTCCCTGGCCGCTGCCGAGTGCGAGGGTGCTGTCAGAGCGTCCAGTGGCGTTGAGCGTTCCCGAAGCGCCCACGGTAATGAGCGGGCTGTTGGAAATGGAACCATTCAAAGCCAGGGTGCCGGCGCTTACGACAGTTGGTCCCGTGTAGCTGTTATTGCCACTCAAAGTCAAAGTGCTCGTGCCCAGCTTGGTTAGACTGGCGCTGCCGGAGACGCTGCCGCTGCCCGATATTGTGTAATTCTTTGTGGAATTGTTGGTCAGGCTGATGGGCGCGACGGTGGTGTTGAGGGTGATGGTGGGTGAGGCGGTGCTGGCGCTGTCGTCGAGGAGGACGTCAAAGCCGTCGCAATAAGTGGCTTGATTCCCTGCCCCGTCCTGCCAGGTGCCAGCGGTGGTGCTGAACTGCCAGGCGCCACTGCCGGAAACCCATTTGAGCGGATCGGTGAGCGATGCGACGACCGTAGCGCTGCCGCTCATTCCGGTGGTGCAAGTGGTCGTTGTGTTGGAAGCCGAAACTGTGTACGTGCCTGCTGCCGGTTGCGCGCCAAAATTCAAAGCCGAACCCGTGCCTGCAAGTGGCGAGCCGACCGGGCTGCCGTTGCGCAGAAGCTGATAGTTTATGCCGCTATCTGAATTATCCAAACCGACCGTCACCCCAGAACCTCCGGTGCAGAAAGCTCCACCTCCGGTCGCGTTGTGAGCGCTGGGCAATGCGAAAATAGTGGCGGTAAGGCCGGTTGGTTGGGTGGCGCTGTAATTGCCATTGCCTGTGCCGGTGACCGTCACGCCGCTCACGGTTACAGACTTGCCCGTGCCGGGATTGGCGTCGGCAAATGTCCCAGCGGGAGTGCCTCCAGGTGAGACGGAGTCCACAGTGTAGGGTTTGCCGTCCGAGGTTGTGCCTGCCCCCGCCGCTTCGGGGGTTAGAAACGCGGCGCTGCCGGACAACGTTGCTGTGGTCGTGCCATCGAAGCACTTGTTGTTGGCGCTTAAGCCTGTGACCGTCAGCGGTTTGGCCGTGATCACGCCAGTGGTCACGGTAGCATAAGTGTAATTATAATTGTTTCCGCTGTTGCCGTCGGAAACCACTCCGGCGGGCGTCAGCGTTTTGCCGGTGCCAACGTTTCTGGTGTCATAGGTCTCGGTCCACGTGGGTGCGGTGTCGCCAGTTTGAATGCTGCCGGCGGTAATCGTCGGAGTTGCCGCGGCGCTGGTTGTGCCGTCGTAAACCCTGGTATTGGTGGCGGCGGTGACGGTGATGTTGGTTTTGCTCACGGTCACAGAGCCGCTGGCGCCGGTCAGGGTGTAATTGGCAGAAGCCGAACCGCCAAGGGTTAAACCGCTGAACGAAGAAATAGACTCGGTGCCAAAATTTTTGCTGGCCAAAGTCGCGCTCGTGCCGCCGACCGTCACATTGTCGCTGCCCACCTTGTTGGCCACAGAAAGGATACCCGCTGCAGCCGCTGTGGTGCCGTCGTAAATACGGGCGCCGGTCAGATTCACGGCCAACTGATTCACGGTTACATTGGCGGCGGTGGTCGCCGTATTGTAATCGGCGCTATCAGTGGGCGTGAAAGTAATGCTCTGGCTGGCGGTGCCCGCCGAGGGCGCAGTGCTGGGAGTGGTGAAGGCGAAGCTGCCGGCCACCGCGCCGTTGTTATTGGGATTGGTTGCGGAGCCACCGGACAGAATCGAAGAGGCGAGGGTCTGGCCGTAGGTGATGCTGCTGGCGGTTGGCGCAGTCAGGTTCGGCGTGGCTTTAGTCACCGTGAGCGAGGTGCTCGTGTTATTCGGGGCAGCATTGAGATTGGCATTACCCGTGTAGGAGTAAGTAATCGTGTATGGAGATCCACTAACACCATCGGTAGCCAGGGAAGCATCGTTATAGGTTATGGAGAAGTCGCCTGTGCTGTTCGTGACCGTTCCATTGACTGCGTGCCCGTTAATGGAAGCGGTGACCGTCTCGCCGTTAACGGGATAGACAGGGCCGGCCGCACTGACAGTGCCGGTCACGGTGAGGCTGGTCTTGCCGTAGGAGATGCTTTGAGCACTGACGTTGGAAATAGCCGGGGTCGCCTTGTTGACTGTTAGGGTGGCATCCGAGGAAAGGGTTTCGCCGTAAGGGTTGAAAACCAGCACCGCGAACTTTGTGCCGCTGTCAGCGGTGGTCAGGGTCGGAGTTGTATAAGTGGAGCTGGTGGCGCCAGCGATGGCCTGGTCGCCTTTGTCGGCGCCGGTGGTGAGAGCGGCGGTGTAATTGCCGGCGTTATCATCGGAGGTGCCGGCGATCAGATTATTGAAAAAGAGGCGGTTGTTGATCCCCGTGCTGGTGTTGTTGTTTTCCACCAATATCTGATTCACGCTGCCGGCGGGCAACGTGCCGGAGAATTCCTGCGTTGTGCCACCGCAGCGCGTGACCAACAGGATGTAAGTCGAGGACGTGACCAAATGAAACTCACATCGCAGGCCAGTGTAGGTGAAAGGAATTCCCGAGTTATGATAGCCCGCGCCGTCGAAGTAACTGTAATTGGCATCGCCGCCGCGGAAATAGAACCAGAGCAGTGTAGTGGCGCCCGAGGCCTGCTGGAGGCGGAAGCCGTTGGTCTTGCCGGAATCAATGTTGCCGTTATCGAGGTCAATACGAAAGACCTGGCCGGCGCTCATAGCGCTAAAGCCGCGGGTGGCAGTGCCGGTGCCATCAATCCCCCAGGCATTGCCGTTGCTGCTGTTGATGTCATTGTTCGCGCTGAATGAGGTGCAGGCCGGATTGCTGTTATCGTTGTCCGTCGAGGAATCAAAGGTCTGCGTGCCACTGACGGTCCAGGTGTTGCCCCAGCCGGCGTTGGAACGCTTGCGCCAGGCGTAGGACAGAGTTGAGCTGCCGGCGGCAGTCACGCTAAATGTAGCCGTTTGCCCGCTGGTGGTGGTTTGGTTGGCAGGTTGCGTGGTGATGGATGCGCCTGCGCCCACCGTCACGTTATAGGTGGTGCTGCCGGTGCATGCGGCCGGGCTGTTGTCGGTGGCCGTGATCGTGAACGAAAAGTTGCCCGTGGCTGTGGGGATGCCGGAGAACACACCCGTGCCTGTGTTAAAGGTCATGCCGGTGGGCAACGTGCCGCTCTGGCTGAAGATCAGGCCCGAGCTGCCCGAAGCGGTGATGGTATTGGTGTAGGCCGCGCCTTGCACCAGGTTCGGCAGGGCCGAAGGCGAGACGGTGATCGTCGGGCAGGAAATGACGATGCTCAAACCTTTGCTCCCCTGGCATCCATTGCTGTCGGTCACCACAACCGTGAAGTTGTAAGTGCCGGCCGAAGTCGGCGTGCCCGAAATTGTGCCGCCCGAGCTGATGCTCAAGCCCGGAGGCAAACCCGAGGCGACGCTGAAAGTATAATTGCTGCCCGAGCCACTATTGGCCGTGACTGTTTGGCTCGTGTAAGGTGAATTGGCTGTGCCGCCGCCCAGCGAGGTGGTGGTAATAGCCGGGTTCGTGTTTACGGTGATAACCGCGCTGCCGGTCAGATCGCCCGCCTGGGACGTGCAGTTGGCGTCCGTGAGACTTGTGACTGTGTAAGTCGTATTGGAGCTCGGGCTGACACTGCGAGTGGCCGGGCTGCTGGTAACTCCGTTCTGCGACTGGCCGTCCGACCAAGTGACATTCCATGGACTGGCGCCGGTCAGAGCGGCGGAAATGGTGGCCGAGACGCCGCTGCATTTGGTGGCGCTGCCGCTCACCACCGCGGTGGGCCGCGCATTAACTGTTACCGTCGCGTCGCTGGAGATGGCCACTCCGAAGGGGCTGTACACCAGGACAGCGAAGCGCGCTCCGTTGTCTGACGTAGTCAGGGTCGCCGTCGTCAACGAGGAGCTGGTGCTGCTGTTATAGAGCTGGTCGCCCTTGTCCACGCCGTTGGCCAGGGCGCTGGTGTAGTTGCCGGCATTGTCATCAAACGTGCCGGCAATCATGTTGTTGAAGTACAGCCTGTTGGCGTCGCCGGTGCTGGTGTTGTTGTTTTCGAGCAAAACGCGGCTGATGCTGCCTGCGGACAGCGTGCCGGAGAATTCCTTGACCGAGCTGCCGCAGGCCGTGACCAGCAGCGTATATGTGGTCGAGGTGACCAGGTGAAATTCGATCCTGAGCCCGGTTCGTATGAAGCCGATGCCGGTATCGTGGTTGCCCGTGCTGTCGGCATATTCATAGTTGGACTGGCCACCGGGGAAAAAGAAGCGGAACAGGTCGGCGGGCGCCGAGGTTTGGAGGCGGAAGCCGTTGGTTTTGGCGCTGTCCACGCCGCCATTGTCCATATCAATGCGGAAGACCTGACCGGCGGTCAATGCGCTGAAATTGCGCGTGGCAGTCCCGGCGTCCAGGCCCCAGGCGAAGCCGTTGGCGCTGTTGATGTCGTTATTGGAGGTGAAGCCCGTGCAAACACCTCCGCCATTTTCGTTCTGGGTTGAAGTCTGGAGATACTGCGTGCCGGTCACGGTCCAGGAATTCCCCCAGCCACCGTTCAACCGCCTGCGCCAGGCATACGAGAGCGGGGCGGTCCCTGAGTAGGTCGGCGAGAAGGTGGCCGTGGAACCGTTGCACGCTGATTGCGACGCAGGCTGAGTGCTCAGCAAAGGCCCAGTGCCGAAGCCGACGGTCGGCTGCTGGTTGATTTGCGTGCCGGCGATAGTCACGGTGAGCGTCTTGGTTTCCGCCACGGTGGATTTTATCGTCGCCGTGCTTTGGCCGTTGGCGCCAGTGTTGGCGGGACTCGAAATGGTGTTGCCCGAACCGGTCGAGGAGATCGTAACCGAGGCGCCGGAAATGGGATTGTTATTCGCGTCCAGCGCCGTGACAGTGATCGTCGAAGTCTGCGTGCCGTCGTTCAAGACACCTGTTGTTGGGAACGCCGTGGCAGTCGAGTTGGACGCGCTAACGCCAGTAGAGGAGATCACCAGGCTGCCCGTCCCGGTGAGATACGTGCTGTCGTTGCTTGAATTGTAAGTGCCGGAGGTCTGAGTCACCCCCGCCTGGGTCAGAGTATTCGCAGTGCTGGTAACGCCGCCCAGGTTGAGCCTGTTGCCGCTATCTATAGCAAAGTTGCCGCTGACGGTGAGCGCCCCAACGCCAAGCGTTGCGGTTGATGGAGCGGGGCACGCAAGTTCGAGATTAGAGAAGGTTGTTTCTTCGATGGTCGGGTTGGCCCCTTGAATCTTGAAAGTGCCACCGGTCATACTCCATGAACTGGGAACCGGCGTGTTCCAAAGATGCCCAAGAATAAACGTGCCGCCGGACATGTTGAAGGATCCGCCGAAGCTCCAATCAGCGCCGCCGGTGTTCGCTGCGCCGATTGTCACTGTTCCGCTTGTCAGATAGAATGTGCCGCTGCCACTAAACCCCTTGTTCGAAGCCGTGGTAACGCTACCACCCGCAACGGTTACCGTTCCGTTTACAGTGAGGTTGGCCCCGCTACTGCTAAGGTCCCACGTTCCTCCATTTTCCACAACGAGTAGTGTGCCTGCGCCACCCGAGACTTGTCCTCCACCATTGACTGTCCCAAAGATATCCAGGTTGGCGCCCGGGCCGCTGCTCAGGGTAAGGACCTTGTTCGCGGAAATTGTGATTGTGCCACCTGAATTGACCACAACATTCGAGACTGTCACACTCGATGCTACCGTCACCACATTGGGACTTTGAATTGTTGTGAGAGGAGTCGTGGTATCCGGCGTTCCGGTGGCTGCCACCCAGGAGCTGCCATTCCAGGTCTGCCAGGTCGTGGTGGTCCCCCAATTGCCGGTCGCCGCCGATCGGAACGCTCCAGTGGGAGGATTGGCGCTCACCACCATACCGCTAAGCGTCCCGGTTTTGCTGGCGGTATCCGTGGCCGTAATGTTGACGGTTTCCGCCGTGCTGTCATTCGCAGTGATTGTAAAAGTGCCGGCGTTCAGCGTGCCGGAACTACTGTTGTAAAGACCATTGTCATTTCCGTCGAACTTCACATGGCCGGTGCTGCTGCTCAGAGTTACGACCGTCGAATTGTCGTTGGTCGCGGTATTGCTGAACTTGTCCTGAGTCGTGGCGGTTACAAGGAAAGCCACGCCGGCGCTTTGAGGAGTCGCGGCGGTGACGGAATAATGATCGGTCGCGCCTGCTACTTCCGTGAGCGTTCCATAATTCGACGCCGCGGAGCCGCTCGCATAGGTTATGGACGCGGTTCCGCTCTCGGTGATATTGCCGTTCCCTAACGGCGTGCCTGCGGTCGGACGTACGCCCATCCCAGACCACGTGAGGGTGCCCGGATTAACTGTGGATTGGTGCCGGACCCAAATTGTTATTGCCGTTGAGGTTGGCGTAACCGCGAGCGATTGGACGCCTGTCCCGGTGCTGGTTGCGGCGATTGTGAGGCCGGCATCACCGGTTACAGTCACCGTGACTGAATTGACTCCGTTGCTGAACTCAAATCCGGTTGGCACATTTAGAATGATGCTGCCGGTGCCGATAACAGTTTTTGCGTTTTCGGTCAGAACCGGGCCGGTGATGGTAGTGTAAGCGCCTGTCCCGCCGCTTGCGCTTGTGGTATCGGCCGAAATGGCGGACCCGCCAGTGGCCAGCGTGACGGTCACATTATTCGCGGCGAAGGCCCGGCTCGCGCCTAACGCGACCAGAGCAATAGCGCCAACCAGTGCGGCTCGAACCAGCTCTGCGCAAAATGGGGTGCTAGCAAAGCAAAGCCTGCGCGGCCGGAGAGGAACACCTTTTGTTAACATCATTCCGTGAAACTACGGACATTGCTTGACTATGTGGCAACCAAAAATCCGGCGTATGACTTTGAGGGGCTTCACAGAAGGTTTACTGTTTGCGACTGCGCCGAGCGATCAGGAGAGAGAGCAGGCCGAAAGCCAGAAATGAGGCGGTTCCAGGCTCGGGAACAGGTGCCGTGATAAAACCGCCGGAAACAATCTGCTGGTTGGCAACATCGCCACCGAAGAACCGGCCATCGAGCACCGAATGGTTCATCTGCATCCCGCCATTCGGGTCCAGAAAAGTTCCATTCGCGGTTTGCCCGTTGTTTGAAATCGTCAATGTGGGGCCACCGGTATGCGTGGTGTAGTTGCCACCATACATGTTGAACAGGACGTGGTCGTCCGTAATACCGCCGGTCAGATTGATGCTCCCGTTGAAGGCCGGATTGTTGTCGGTCACATTAATGACCACGTAGTCGGACGCGGACCCGTTAATGGTCAGCACGGAAGCGTTGTTCAGGTTCACTGAAGCCGCAGTAAACACCTCGTTGCCGCTGCCGTCCAGCATGCCGCTGCTGGCGTTAATCGTTTGGCTGCTGGTTAGAGTGAGAGCGGTACCAGACTCGCCACCCAGCGTTTGCGACAGGCTGTTGACGTAATTGAGCGCGGAGGTCACGCCCGCGTCATTGGCCACGACGTTCCCGCTAACCGTGCCCCCGCCGCTGACCGTGAACGGACCCGTACCCGAGCCTGGGGTAGGGTTGGGGGTAAGGCCGGAAGTGCTGGAGGCCCCCGAGAAACGGACATTGCCGACCACGGAGCCGTTGCTGGCCGTGAATTGCCGGGGAGAACCGAGTCCAATGTCTCCGGTGATGGTGCCGTTGTTAAAGTTGAGCATGTTGTTGGCATACTGGCTCAGCACCGCGAACTGACTCGCGCCATCGAGACTGAACCCGGCACAAGTGGCCTGAAAGCCCAAGTACGCCGCCATGGCGAAAGTAGAACAAATAGAACGCAGGATAAGAGAGGATTTCATAGATTATTCCCGTAGGTACTTCATTCCGTAAAACATCAAAGCTTATATCAAAATCGCCGAGCTTCGTCAAGACGATTTTTTAGTTTTTTTCGATGGCCGTAGTCGCCTCCTTGCAGCCAATATCCACCGGCTGTTTACTGCTCTGGAAGTCACTAAAACCGAACAGATTACAACATAAAGTAAAGACTTTGTCTATCCGTGCGAATACGGAAGGGATTGTAAGGAAAAACCTTACAAATCGCTTTACGGCGCGGGCATTTACTCCGCTTCCTCCGTGATGGATTTATTGCCTGCGGCTGCGCTGAGCGATCACGAGTGAAAGGAAAGCGATGCCCAGGAAGGCGGTAGTTGTGGGCTCGGGCACAGGGGTGACGCTCACGGTGGGGCTGTACGAGCCCGTGAAGTTCGAGCCGCCACCGCCGGTGGCTCCGCCCGTAACGTCACCCTTGTAATTCTCCGGTGTGCCGGCGTGATCCGAGTTCTGATAGACGCTGGCGGTGTTGTCATCCACGGGCTTGACGCCTAACAAACTGGGGTTGTTGGTGAAAGGTGTATAAACGGCTGCGGCCGCCTGCCAGTTTAGCGACACACCGGTACGATCGGTCGTGATATTCATTCTCCAAGTGACATTGGCGTTGCCGGCGGGGCTGGTGACCAGCCACGGGACACCGTCCAGGAAGTCGTTGCCGGACAATCCAGTAGCGGGCAGAGTCTCTGACCAACCCGTGACGGCGCTGTAGGTCAACGATGCGGAACCAACGGTGTTCGCGTTGAGCGAAGGGTCGAATGTGATCGTCATGTTTGGCGCGGTGATCGTGCCATCGGTGCTGATCGCGAGCGTGGAGGAAGTAATGTAGAGATGAGTCAGCCCGGTGCTCGGGATGCCGCTGGGTGTGAGCACGCTGTTGAACCAGATATAGCGGCCATCAGCCGCGATGGCGGTGGCGTTAAAATTAAGCGTGTTGGTTGTGAGAGTGGCCTGAGCGGCTGAAGTGAGCAGCAGGGATGCAAGTAGGGCCAGAGAGGTTTTAATACTTGTAATTGGATGCGGTGTGAGAGGTTGCATAAGTTATATTTATGATTGTTGTCTATAGACAAAGGAACCGTGATTTCGCATCCTTTCTACAGGGTTGTAGTTCGACTCCTTTCAGCCGATAGCCACCGGCAGTTTACTGCTTCCGGAAGTCACTAAAACCGAAGCAATTACAACATAAAGTATTGACTTTGTCTATCCGTGCCGATACGGACAGGACGTCAGGAAAAGCCTTACAAATCGCTTTACGCCGTGGAGCGCGGCATTTATGCCGCTTCATCTTCGGATTTCATTTCCGCGTCGAAGCGGCATGGCGCCTTGTGTTTAGCCTTGACTTCGCACCGCAGAAATGTTACAAAGGACGCCAGTCATGAATCAGAAAGGGAAGGGAAAGAGCGGCTGCGCCAAGCAGCAAAGGAAGCGAATACTGATCGTTGATCCGCAGCCGTTGGCGCGCGAGCGATTGGCCCAGCTCATAAACCGGGAAGCGGACCTGACGGCTCGGATAGTGGCAGAGGGACGCGAGGCGGCGATGGAAGCTATAAAGACTGAGCCGCCAGATTTGGTAGTCACAGAACTATCGGCGCAGGATCTGCACGGACGCGGTTTTGTGCAGGAGCTTCATGAGCGCTGGCCGGGGTTGTTGGTTCTGGTTCTTTCGGGCTTTCCCGACGCGGTTTGCGCTGAGCGAGCGCTTCGGGCCGGGGCGCGAGGTTACTTAAGCAAGCAGGAACCCAGCTCCAGCGTCCTGGCCGCAGTCCGCAACGTCCTGAACGGAGAACTGTGGCTGGAGCACAAAACGGCCGAACAAGTCCTTGCCCGACTGGCCATCCCTGTTGGCGATAGCGAAGCAGCGCCGGAAAGATCTCTAGCCGAACGCGAACTCGATGTCTTCCAATTATTGGGCTCGGGGTTTAGCACGCGCGAAATCGCCGAGAGCCTGCGTATCGGCGCCAAAACCGTCGAGACCTACCGCGCGCGAATCAAGGAGAAGCTTGGCCTCAGGAGTTCGAACGAGCTATTGCGTCTGGCCATTTCATGGGTCCATCGCAAGTTGGAACTCGAGGTGACGGAATGATGAACTTCAAACTTCAAATTCCAAACTTCAAAGAATATTCAAACTTCAAGCCGCAGGGCACGTTCAAGATCGGAGCGCACAACTCTGTTGTGCGAGTCGTTCGTGGCTCCTGGGGAAAACGCAGCCAACAGCCACGCACAACAGAGTTGTGCGCTCCTTTTTGCCTTTCTTGAATCCGCCCTGCTTCAATCATCAACTTTGAAGTTTGGAGCTTGAACTTTGTGTTTTGAAGTTTTTCTGCCGACGTCTTTGGCGCAGGAAGGCGCCCAGACCCACAACGGTGAGCGCCAGTGCTGACGGCTCGGGCACGGGTGTCCCGATTATGAACGGCTCGCTGGTGGTTGTGCCGTATCGAAATCCAACGTCGGTGATGTTCGTCAGGTTGAAGCCTGAGGGAAGCCCGCTCAGCGTGAAGACCACTGTATTAAGTTCGAAGCATGTGCTCGGGAGATGGTCGTTGCCATTGGTCGAAGTAATGTTGATAACGCCGTAGCCCACACCGTCCAGATTTTGGGGATTGGAGCCAAAATTCCCTGCCGAGGTGAAAGTGCCCCCGATACCGGAAGCGCCAATGCCAAGTGTGGCTGGGCCGGAGCCGTGTGAGAGTCCCGACTGATAAGCCCACTCGTCCCCCAAAGTTTCTCCTGAGGGAATAGCCGCATTGGCCTCAACACTTCCCGATCCTAAAACCGCCGAAACCGGGGTCAAGGTTCCCACGCCATGCGCGTTAAAGAACACGGCGGTAAGAACGTCGGATGGGTCGAGCGTCTGCTGCCCGCCATTAGTGAGCGTGATTTGCAGCTCCGTGCCGCCGCCGACGATGTCGAAAGAGGCCGTCGCGGAAAGCAGTTGGCCGCTGATGGAGTTATTAGTATTGCCGGTCCAGGTAAAACTCACAGAAGCTTGTGTGCAGCATGCCATCATTAACCCGCAGGCTGCGAAGACCCCTTTTAATGCGTGTCTCATACATTTATAACAACAACTAGACCGATTCCCCGCATCCAGGGAGGTCAGATTATAAACTTTAATAAACCAGAAAAACCAACCTAAGTCAACCGAAATATACGTAGGATTTGGCTGATTTTACGTCCGTACTTACACGGATAATTCTTTACTTAGGTTACGGGAAAGTACGGAGAAGCACGGAAATCACCTGCGGCTCGACCGAAGCAGGGCGCCGACTCCGATGGCGCTAGACCCGTCAAAGCCCCATTTAATGCGCATCCCATGGACGACTCCACTTCAGACCTCACCCGCATCCAGGGGAAAGCCAATCTTAAGTTATACTGAACCAGAAAATATGCCATAAGTCCAGCTAAACTTGCTGAAAAATGGCAGGTGTCATGTCCGTACACGGACAACCAGAAGGGTTCTAACGCAGACGCAAAGGCGGCCGTAGCACGGCAGGCCAAACGGCGCAGGACTGACTGCGTTTTTGCGTCTTTGCGTCTTTGCGTTAAATCCCTTAAGTTTTAATCGTGTCCGCACTCCAGGACCAATACGACGAAGCCATGTTCGAATTCAGCACCGGCAACTACGACGGCGCCATCACCCGCCTAAAAGGCGTTCTGAAGTCCGATCCCCACTATTTCGATGCGCAATTAGCGTTAGGGATGGCCCACTACCGCAAAGGCGATTACGCCGCAGCCATAGCCGAAGGCCATAAAGCCGAGCAATTGCGGCCCAGGGAGCAGCTTGTTCACACAAACCTGTCCCTCTTTTACATGAAAGCCGGCGACAAAGTGAAAGCGGAACATCACGGCCTCCAAGCCAAAATCGCCTCCTGGCGCGCCGATGCGCAAAACGCGAAGACTGCTTCACCCCCTCCCGGTGATCCCGAGTTGGAGCTCGCCAAGCCGAAGCCCGCTCCCTACAAAACCCCCGAAAAATTCCCCGACATGCCCTGGAAGAAAAAGCCGCCCATTTCAGGCGGCAGCAAACCCGGTCATTGAGAAGTAAGAGCAAGTCCATCGCCATCGTTCTGTTCACCGAGCTTGGTTCGGTTCTCGGACTCAGGCATTGCCGCACTCTGGCCAGCGTAAAATTCACGTTTCACGTTTCACGTTTCAGGCATATCGTTTCAAATTGACCTCGAATTAGTGAGCGTTATCCTTCGTCTTCTATTGTAGAAACGAAAATAGGCTCATTCACTTTTATGGAAACCAATCCAACCTCCACCGCCGGCCTGCCTCGCAGGGATTTTCTCAAGACCGCCGCCACTGCTGCTGCCGCAGTCGCATCCGCGCCTTTGCTTAAGAACACAGTCTATGGCCAGTCGGATGCGCCGTCTGCAAACGTGAGCGGCGCGAACAACCGCATTGCCGTCGCGGTCGTCGGTGTAGGGTTCGGCATCGGCAAAGATCATTTGCTGGGCATTCACAAAAATGCCGGCGCGAATAATGTCAAAGTGGCCGCGGCCTGTGATCTGTTCAGCGAGCGCCGGAAGTGGGCCAAAGAAACCGCTGAACTCAATGACTCTGACGTTCAGGTGGAGTATCAAAAAATCCTGGAGCGCAAGGACATTGACGCAGTCCTGATCGCCACACATGACCCGAACCACGCCCGGATTACGATGGATGCCATTGAAGCCGGCAAACACGTGTATTGCGAAAAGCCGCTGACGCGCTATTTGGATGAGGCGTTCAAGGTTCATGATAAAGTCAAATCAAGCGGCAAGGTCTTCCAGATTGGCTCGCAAGGCTGTACGGCGGGTGGTTATCACAAGTGCGCCGAACTGGTAAAAGCCGGCAAATTAGGAAAATTGGTCTGGGCGCAGGTGTGGTATTCCCGCAACAGCAAAGCGGGTGAATGGAATTACGAGATTGATCCCAAATCAAACCCCGAAAACATTGATTGGAAACGCTGGCTCGGGCCGATCAAGGACCGCCCCTTCAGCGCCGAGGATTTCCATCGCTGGCGCAAGTACTACCGTTATTGCGCCGGCCCGCTGGGCGATCTTGCGCCGCATCGGCTGCACCCATTCATGCTGGCGACAGGCAATCCGGAGTTCCCCAAACGCGTTTGCTCGATCGGCACTAGCCCGGTCCACATTGACAAGGAGGGCAATAATCCGGAGCGAGAAACTCCGGAGCACGCGCAATTGCTGGCGGAGTTCCCAAGCGGCCTGGTGGTCATGGTTACCTGTTGCACGGTCAACTCCATGAGCCCAGGCCTGACCCTCTACGGTCATAAGGCGAACGTGAGCATTGACTCAAACGGCAATCGAGTCGAGTTGCTGCCACAGGTCGCTTTCGGTGATGACATTGATCCTGAAACCACTCGGGAAGCTCAACCCGAAGACATCCGGGCGCACGAAAAGAACTGGTTTGATTGTATTCGAAACGGCCAACCCCCCAATGCCAACATTGATTTGGCGATTCGGGTGCAAACCGTCATTTGCCTCGCGGAAATGGCGGACCGCCTGAACATGACGTGCCTGTTTGACGAAAAGACGCGCAAGATCACGGACAACAACGGAAAAGAAGTCGCTCCGATCACCTACGGTGCCCTGGCGCAGTCTTGATGCGGGCAGGTGGGTGAGCGGGTAAGTGAGTGAGCGGGAACATTAATCCATTAATCCCCCCATCCATCAATCCGCGTTGCGCTCGGTCCGCCTGGCGCGCAACGCGATGGCCACGCGGTTCGAGATTGTTCTGAACGGGCTGGACGTTCCTTCATTGCGCGCCGCCGGGGAAGAGGCGCTGGATGAAATCGTACGGTTGGAAGCACGGCTAAGCCTTTTCCAGCCGGCAAGCGAGATCGCCCACCTCAATGCGCGGGCGGCCCGGGAGCCGGTTCGAGTGACCCCCAGCCTGTTCGGTTTATTGGTGCATGCCCAGCAGCTTCACCAGGAGACCGGCGGGGCATTTGACATTACAATAGCACCTCTGGTTCGTTGTTGGGGATTCATGGGAGGAAGCGGGCATCGGCCACACCCCGAAGCCCTGGAGGAAGCGCGAGCTAAAGTCGGCATGAATTTGGTCCTCTTGAACAAGGAGGATTTCACGGTTCGGTTCGCGCGAGATGGCGTCATGCTCGACCTGGGAGCCATCGGCAAAGGCTACGCCATCGAAAAAGCGGCTGACTTGCTTCGCGATGCAGGTGTTACAAGCGCGCTGATTCACGGCGGCACCAGCACTGTGTATGCGCTGGGTGCGCCACCGGGGGAGGAATGTTGGAAGGTGGCGATTGATCAACCCGGGCAGTCGGAGCGTGAGGAGCGTGAGGAGCGTGAGGAGCGTGAGGAGCGTGGAGAGCGTGGAGCGTGGGAACACTCTGACGCTCCACACGCTCTACACGCTCCACGCACTGACGCTCCACCCGTTCCGACCCTCCTGGCCACGTTCGCCCTGAAGGACGAAGCTATGTCCGTGTCTGGTATTCGCGGCAAGTTTTTCGAGTCCGATGGGAAAATTCTTGGGCATATTCTCGATCCTCGCACAGGTCAACCGGCAATCGGCACAGAATTGGCCGCGGTGGTCCTGCCCTCGGCTACTGAAACAGACGCTCTCTCGACGGCGCTCTTGATCCGCGGCAGCGAAGGGCGGGAGGAGATAGAGAATTTGCGGCCCGGTATAAGGACGTTTCTGCTGGCGCACGAATAGGACAAGCTTTTAACCACGGATGCACCCAGCGCGGGCTAGCCGCAACCAAACAGTTAAATAGGTTAAATGAGTTAAATGGTTAAATGGGTTACAACGT
>PSRM01000176.1 GCA_003176045.1 Verrucomicrobiota bacterium
GTCCGCGCCTGAGTCTCTCCTCGCTGCACTGCCCGCCCGCCCACGTCCCGCCCCGTCAAAATGAGAATTGCTGCCTTCGCGCTCGGCGAACTTGACCGCATCGGGGCGCTCGGGTAATGTCGGCCAGGTTTTTCGGATGAATTTTTGCTACAGACGAGTTGTATTCTGCGCACTCATCGGTGCCGCGCTTCAATCACGAGCGCAATTGGCCAACGGGATCAAGGCCATCATCCATGACTCGGTGGTGACATACGACGAGGTTTCAGAGTCCATGCATGGTAGCGAGAAGTTGCTGGTGCGCCGATATTACGATCGTCCTGACTTGCTGGAGCGCGAGGTTGAAAAGCTACGCAAAGACACGCTCGACGTGCTCGTGAACCGGCAGCTGATTCTGCACGAGTTCAAGACGGCTGGTTACAATCTGCCGGAGAGTGTGGTGGACGAAATGGTGGAGGAGGAAATCAGGAAAAAGTTCATTGACCGCAGGACGATGATCCGAACGCTCAATGAAGAAGGATACACCTACGCGACGTTCCGTCAGCGCGAGCGCGAGAGTTTCATTGAGAGCGCGATGCGCGCAAAAAACATTTCGCACGAAGTCATCGTCTCGCCGATCAAAATTAAACACTACTACGACGCCCATCTGGATGAGTTCAAAGTCGAGGATGAAGTCAAAGTGCGAATTTTGACACTTCCCCAGCTTTCAGAATCGGTCGTCCCCTCGGCCCGGCAGCAGTTGGAGGAGGCTTTGGCCAAATTGAAAGCCGGTGAATCGTTCACTAATATTTGCACTCTTTACGCTCCGGGCGGCCAGTCGAACAAAGAGGGCACCTGGTATGAGGCGTCGCAATTGACAAAGCACCTGTCTGACATTTTGGCTCCGCTTAAACCCGGAGAGCACACCGGGATACTCAGCCGCTCGGCAGGAGACGATTATTGGATCTGCGAATACGGAGGCGGCCGCCCCGTTCGAGGACGTCACTACACAGTTGCCGGATCGAAGGAGAAATTGCTCGACGAAAAATATTTCGACAGCGCGGCGGCCTCGACGAACCTGCCGCCTTGCCGCGAATTTTTTCTCGTGTTCCTGGAAGACCGCCACACCGCACACGTCAAGCCGCTGGATGAAGAGGTCCGCACCAAAATCGAACAGGAATTCCTCTCTCAGGAGAGATCCCGGCTGGAAAAACAGTGGATGGAAAAGTTAAAGAAAAAGACTTTCGTGCGGGTGTTTCCGGGGTGACAAGGAGAAAGCATCTAACCCACAGACGCAAAGACGCAACCAAAATTAACCGCGGATTACGCGGAATACGCGGATAAAGATGAGTCGTGCGTTCACACAAGAATCTTTTTACCAATAGCACTGCAACGACGCAATCGGCCCACAAGCCACCGGTGCTCCTGTAGGCCGGGTGCCGCTACGTGGCGGGCGGCACTGGAAACGCGCCCAACAGAGTTGGGCGCTCCTGGTCGAGTGTTCGAGTGCCAGTAATCCCTCCACCTCTCTTAAGTAAGCCCTGGAAAAGTGATCCTATGACCATTGGCATCTCACTCGGCGATATCGCCGGCATCGGGCCGGAAGTCACGCTCAAGGCTTTGGCGGCCGAAGCCGAATCGAAGGATTTCCGATTTCTGATCTTAGGAGATGTCGAGCACACGATGGGGCTTAATCGGGAACTTGGCCTCAATTTGCCCCTGCGGGCCTGTGCTTCGAATGAATTGGCTCCGCGTCCGGGTGCTTCGGGAAGGAGAGCGGGGACAAGGCTGTCCCCGCCCCTGATTTCTGTCTGTAACCCGCTGAGCCAGCCATTGCCGTCCGGGATGCCCGCGGGCGCTGCCGCGGCCTCGCAAGCGGCCGTGGCCTGGATCCGAGAAGGAGCGAAGCGTTGCCTAAGCGGCGAATTGGAGGCGCTGGTAACCGCGCCGGTGAATAAAGCGGCCATCATTCGCACCGGCATGCCGTTCACCGGCCAGACGGAACTGTTGGCAGAAATGGCGGGCTGCCGGACCGTTATGATGCTGCTGGGGCATGACGACCGGAACCGTTGGTTGCGCGTGGCACTGGCAACCACTCACGTCCCGCTCAAGCGCGTCTCTGAGAGCCTGACGCAGTCAAAAATCGAACAAACCATCGAATTGGCAGCTAAGGCCTGCCGCGATCTGGGTTTGCCGCGGGCGAAAATCGCGGTTTGTGGCCTGAATCCCCACGCTGGCGAAGGCGGCGCCTTGGGCGACGAAGAGCAGACGACGGTCATCCCGGCGGTAGAAGCTGCGCGAAGTCGTGGCCTCGATGTTGTAGGCCCCATGAGCGCCGATGCGCTTTTTTATTATGTTTTCAAAGACGATTACGATGCGGTCGTTGCGATGTATCACGATCAGGGATTGGTGCCGCTGAAGATGATCGGTTTCGAGACCGGCGTAAACTGGACGCTCGGCTTGCCGTTCATCCGGACCTCCCCGGACCACGGCACTGCCTACGACATAGCCGGCCAGGGCAAAGCAAATCCTTCGAGCATGATTGCGGCTATCGAGTTGGCAAAGCAGTTGGCGAGGAGGCGGGCCGTCCCGCAGCCATAGCTCTTGGGATTCAAAATTGAATGGGAAGGATGGGAGGGATGGGAATTATGTGAAGAGAGCCGACTGACCTCGGATGTAATCGCACGCGATTGCCACGAAGCCACCTTGTTGGCCGCCTGGCCGTGGGACGACTAGCCATCACGCACGCGGCTCCGTTGGTGCAGGTTGCGTCCGCTCACAATTCCGCTACCCTACTGCTGGAAATGAGCAAACTTTTGTTGGTGGACGACGAGGCGGACGTGCTTTACGCGTTCCAGAGGAACCTGGCCTCACCGGAGATTGAGCTGACGACCGCTTCGAGCGGTGAAGAGGCGCTGAAATTGATCCCGGAGGTCAAGCCCGACCTCGTGATGATGGATGTCCGAATGGGCGGCATCAACGGGTTGGAAACACTCCGCCGTATTCGCCAGTTGGATTCCAAACTGCTGGTCATTCTGATGACAGCTTACGGCACGACCCAGACGGCGATCGAAGCGATGAAGTTGGGTGCGTATGACTATCTGCTCAAGCCGTTCGAAGTACCGAAGCTGAAAGAGATCATCACCAACGCTTTGAAGGCTGCCCGGGACATGAAGCAGGTGGTTTCGTATCAACCGCTCCTCGAGGAAGAGGATTACGAACAGGGTATTGTGGGCCGCAGCGAGGCCATGCAGCAGGTGTTCAAGTTGATCGGACAAGTAGCCGCATCGGATGCCACGGCGCTGGTCACGGGCGAAAGCGGCACGGGCAAGGAGTTGGTCGCCCGCGCGATCTATCATCACAGCAATCGCAGCAGCCAAAAATTTCTGGCAGTCAACTGCGCAGCCATCCCGGAGCAACTCCTGGAAAGCGAGCTCTTCGGGCATGAGCGCGGCGCGTTTACGGGCGCAACCCTCCAGCGCATCGGAAAATTCGAACAGTGCAATCGCGGCACACTCTTTCTCGACGAAATCGGCGATATGACCCCCGCCACGCAGACAAAGATCCTGCGCGTGCTGCAATCCGGCACGTTCGAGCGGGTGGGAGGAAACCAGCCAAACCAGGTGGACGTGCGAATCATTGCTGCAACCAACAAAGCTCTCGAACAGGCCGTTGCCGCCCGCCAATTCCGGGAGGATTTATTCTACCGTCTGAATGTGGTGCGGATTCATATTCCGCCCCTGCGCGAGCGGCGTCAGGATATTAGGCTGCTGGCGGACTATTTTCTAAAAAAGCTGGCGCGTGATCAGCAGCGCTCTCCCAAGAGTATAACTTCCAGCGCACTTAGAGCGTTCGACCGCTATCATTGGCCGGGCAACGTGCGCGAGTTGGAAAACGCCATCCGCCGCGCGCTGGTCATGGCCAAAGGTGAAGCAATTCTGCTGACCGATTTGCCTGGGGAAATTTCAGGCCAGTCCACCTCGGCCTCGGCCGTTCCTGTGCCCGGGGCAAGCGGGGAAGGGATTCCCTCTGACGTTGCCCCGCTGGCGAAGCAGCTCTTTCAATGGGCGAGGCGGGAACCGAAGTTGAAAATTCTACCGGCCATAGAACGCGAATTGATCATTCATGCGCTGAAAGACACCAATGGCAATCAGGTGCATGCTGCGAAGCTGCTCGGGATAACAAGGGCTACTCTGCGCAAGCGGATCGAGAAGTTTGGTATAATGCGGGAGTTGAGTATTAAGTGAAAGCCGAAGGGCGAAAACCGAAATCCGAAGGAAGTCCGAAAACCGGAGAACCGAAGAAAGCTCGACCGCGGGCCGCGACCAGCCATAGGACCGAGACCGTTAACTAATGAGAAGTCGTGAGAGCATTGAACAGAGCTTTCGCCGCCCTTAAGTGAATCCATAATTGCTTACGGATTCCTATCGTAGGATTTATTTCGGCCTTCGGATTTCGGATTTCGGGCTTCGGATTTTTTACTACGCTGCCGCAGGCACCCCAGCCAGCTTCATCTCGATTATCCCTTTGGCCACCGCATGCCTCACGAGGCCGGCGGTATCGTGGATGTTGAGCTTGTTCATGACCTGTTGGCGGTGCTTCTCGACGGTTTTGACGCTTAGGCCCAGTTCGCCTGCGATCTGTTTGTTGGCGAACCCTTCGGCGATGAGCTGCAGCACTTCCAGCTCACGAGATGTCAATGGCACGTCCGCAGGCGTTTGAGGCTCACCGGTTTCCGGAGGCTTGCAGGTCTGCTCGCGGAGTTGGGTCGCTATAGCCGGGCTGAAGAACGCGTTGCCCTTTTTCACTTCGCGAATGGCTTTGACCAGGTCGGCGGCGGCGGTTTGTTTGAGGAGATAAGCCGCGGCGCCGGAGGCGATTGCCATCTGGACGTGTTCGTCGTCACCGTAACTGGAAAGCACGATCACTTTGGCGGTGGGCACGGCTTTAAGGATCTGGCGCGTGGCCTCCCAGCCATTAAGCCTCGGCATGGCCAGGTCCATAATTACGATTTCGGGGTAGAGCTTGGCCGCCATTTGCACGGCCTCGCGTCCGGTTTGGGCTTCGCCCACGATGTTCAGGTCGCCCTCTGCCATGAGCAGCGCTCGCAACCCCTGGCGCACAATGTGATGATCGTCAGCGAGCAAGACGCTTATAGGAGTCATAAGATATTGCGATGCTCTTTACTGTTATCGCTCTTGGGCAAAAACGCCAATAGGGTAAAACCCCACGCGGTTTTTGCCTGCAAATGCACAAAATCACTTGCCGAATTTTGGAGCTTGACTAGACTAAGAGAAAGCGACCTAGACCTATGTTAAAGGACCAATTCATTCTCCTGGTAGATGACGACAGCAACGACGTGCTGTTGTTGCAGCGCGCATTTCACAAAGCCGGCATCGGCGACCTTCTGAAAGTCGCTCGCGACGGCGAAGAGGCGATCGCCTATCTGAGCGGTTCGGACCGCTACGCCGATCGCTCGAAGTTCCCGATGCCATTCCTGATCCTGCTCGATTTGAAAATGCCCGGCACCGATGGGTTCGAGGTGCTCCAATGGGCGCGAGCCGAGCCTGAACTCAAACGTTTGCTTATTGTTGTGCTGACCTCTTCGAATCTTCAGTCGGATATTGATCGGGCTTACGAATTGGGCGCAAATTCTTACCTGGTGAAGCCAGTCGGCTTTGACGAGATGGTGAATCTGATCCAACGCTTTGAGGCTTATTGGACGGAAATCAATCGCACTCCTTCCAGTTCGACCTCAGCCAGAGTGGTTCAGCCGGAGCCGACCCTGTTGTAAAAGCGGGCTCGTTTGACGTAAGGCCTCAGTCAGAGCGGGGCGGAGCGCCGAACTCCGTTTCGGCGCGTCGGGAACCCATGACAGGTTCGC
>PSRM01000246.1 GCA_003176045.1 Verrucomicrobiota bacterium
GCGCTGTTCCTCCTGCTTTCTCTAAATGTTGCCATGGGCGGAGGGGAAATGTTCATCTACGACAATACGCAGACAAATAGTGGGTCCTACTTTCCGAATGGCGGAGCGACCAATCAGGGTGGAAATACCATCACCACGCTGGTCGCGGATGACGTCACGCCCATAGGCAGCTATGGCGGCCAAACCATCAGCAACATCTATTACTCCGTTGCGAATGGCAATGTCACTGCCGTTTCGGCGCGTCTCCGGGTAGGCTTTTGGTATGCGAACGGAGCAGGCGGAGGGCCGGGCACCTTCATACAGGGCTTTACCCTCGGCCCGTTTTCGTTTCCCTTAGGCTATTACTACAGTTCCTTTTCCCCGGGCGCAGCCATGACCATGCCGACCAATACCTTTTGGTTTGGAATGAGTTTTGATGACAATACCAACAGCACCGGCATTACGGCCGCCCAGTTGAATAACCTCGGCATGGTAATCTATGGGCTTCCCGCCATCGGCTCGAGCGTTAACCATGCTTTTCAGACCACCAGCGCCGGATCGTTTTTCGCGAGTAACCCCGCCGGCTCTATTTTTTCCTTCAGCGGCTCTCCACCCCCACCCGCTGACTTTTACTTCGGGCTGAGCATAGTCGGCGGCAACCATCAGCCCGTGGCCAATCCACAATCGATCACGGTCAACGAAAACCACACGCTCCCGATCACCCTTACCGCAGTTGATCCCGATGGTAACCCACTTACCTACGCCATCGTGAATTCTCCAACCAACGGAACTCTCTCCGGTACCCCGCCGAATGTCGTCTATGCACCGCACACGAATTTCTTCGGCTCCGACGCGTTTACCTTCAAAGCTAACAACGGTCAGACTGACTCTGTGCCGGCCCTGGTCAGCATTACCGTGACCAAAAATCTTCAGCCCGTCGCGAACAGTCAAAGCCTGAGTGTCCTCAAGAATGGGGTCCTCGGGATCGTTCTAATGGCCACCGACGCCAATGGTGACTCCCTCACTTATAGTATTGTTAACTCCCCGACGAACGGAACCCTCAGTGGCACTCCTCCGATTGTCACTTACGTGCCTCACACCGGGTTTGTGGGCACGGATGCGTTCACCTTCAAGGCAAACGACGGCCAGACCAACTCGGTTCCCGCGCTCATCACGATCTCAGTGGTCAACGGCGCCGGCTTAATCATTAATCCGATGTACGACCCTTCGATTACCGGATACACAAATGCTGCCATCATCACCAACACTATCAATTCGGCTATTCTCGAATATGAAACCAGGTTTTCCGACCCTGTGACTGTGTCCATCCTCTTCGCGAACATGAGCAATGGTTTGGGCCTAAACTTCACCTACTATGGCACCCCAAGTTATGCGAGTTTCTTCAACGCCTTGAGCGCTCGTTCGGCGACCACAAACGATGCGATTGCCCTGGCCCACATCACCGGCGGGGCGAATAACCCTGTCAACGGCGGCACCAATATTGATGTGACTGCCCCCCACCTTCGAGCGCTAGGCTTCAACCCTACGCCCGCGACCAACTATGACAGTGTCATCTCGCTGAACCTGTCCGTGTGCAATTTTGACCGCATCACAATAGATCCCACTAAATTCGATCTGAAGGCCGCCGCCTCGCATGAGATAGATGAAGTCCTTGGGACCATCTCGGGCCTGGGCACCGCCAACATTCGTCCGGCCGATCTCTTTCGTTACAGTTCAACACCCGGCGTGCGCAACTACACCAATTCCGGCGATAACGCCTACTTCTCTCTCGACGGCGTAAACCTTCTTGCGCGATACAATCAGAATGTCTTCGGCGATTACGGCGACTGGTGGACCGCCGGCGCTCATACCCCGCAGGTACAGGACGCGTTCGGCACACAGGGCTCAACCCCCAATCCGGGTGTCGAATACACCGTGCTGGATGCCGTCGGCTGGACTCTCGTCGGCGCCCTTCCACCCCTGCGGTTTACCTCGATTACTCACAGCAACAGCACCGTCACTTTGAGCTGGACCGCGATCGTGGGCCGCAGTTATCAACTCCAGTTTGCGACCAATCTCAGCGCGGTTTTCTGGGCCAACCTGGGCGGCACACTCACGGCCTCCAACTCGGTCGCAAATTACACCGACAACATCGGCACGAACAAAGGCAGATACTATCGCGTGTCCCTTCTGAGCTCATCTGCACCGCCGCCCAAAACTGTTGCCCCCTCTGGCGGCATTGCGGTGCCATTGAGCGTGGCCACGAATTATTTTCGGCCTGCGCCGGCAGACGGCACCCGCTAGCCCATAGCCGAATAGCGGTAACCTCATTTCTGCTTCGCCGACTTCCCGCGAGACAAAGGGCCCCTTCACCACGCGTATTGGCAGGGCGCCGGGGTAGCCCGAGGGTGGAGAGAAAGTAGTGGGCGAGGTGGCGGACCCGCCTCCGCTACGCTACGGCGCGGCAGGTAAAGTGAGAGACAAAGTGAAAGACAAAGTAGAGGAGCAGCGGGTATGCTGGTGGCCACGACGATGCAGACGTTAACTCTTGGCCATTCGCCCGATCCGGATGATGCGTTCATGTTTTATGGATTGGCGAAAGGGTTGGTGGCGGCGGATGGGTTCCGGTTTCAGCATATCCTGCAGGATATCCAGACGCTCAACGAACGGGCCATGCGCGGGGAACTGGATATCACGGCAGTGAGCATCCATGCCTACGCTTATGTGAGCGAGCAATATGCGCTGCTACCGAGCGGGGCGAGCATGGGAGATGGGTATGGTCCGATGCTCGTGGCGAAACAAAGATTTTCGAAAGAGGAAGTGGCCCGTAAGAAGATCGCCGTGCCCGGGACAATGACGAGCGCGTTTCTGGCGTTACAGCTTTGGCTGGATAAGCCGGCCGGAGAGTTTGATTACGTGGTGGTGCCCTTTGATGAGATTTTTCAGGCGGTGCGGTCGGGCCAGGCAGACGTGGGGCTGCTTATACATGAGGGGCAACTCACGTACCGCAACGAGGGCCTGGAGGTGTGCGAGGACCTGGGAGCCTGGTGGGGTCGCGAGAATGAGGGCTCACCGCTACCTTTGGGAGGGAATGTGATTCACAAACGTTTTGAGCCGCCGGTACGCAGGAAGATCGCGGACATTCTGACGGCAAGCATACGGTACGGTCTGGATCATCGGCCTGAAGCGGTGGCTCATGCACTGCAGTATGCGCGAGACATGGGGAAGGAACTGGCGGATAGATTCGTCGGGATGTATGTGAATAATTGGACGCTGGATTATGGGGAGAGGGGCAGGGAAGCGATCAGGAGATTTTTGGGGCGGGCCTACGAGCGGGGGCTGATTGGGCATCGGCAGGAGTTGGAGTTCGTGTGAGCGGGAGGAACGGGAGGAGCGATTGACTGGAACCACAGAGGCACAGAGGCACAGAGGCAAAATTTGTTCTTCCCTGTGTCTCTGTGTCTCTGTGGTTTAAATCAAAGGCTCTACACGCTCACCACGGAGTTTCTGCCCCCAAAGGGATTTGGGACAGTCTCTTTGGCTGAGGGGTCAGGGAGCCATTGGCCGTCCACGACAAAGAGGTATTCATGGCGGCCTGGTGAAAGGGCGAGATCGCCGAACCAGCGGTCATTGCCCAGCGGCTTCAGAGGCGATTTTTCCGGCTTCCAGTCGTTGAACGACCCGGCGACGCCGACGCATTTTGCTCCGGGTTTCAGAAAGGTGAAAGCTACTTTGTTCGGCTTTGGATTTGGGAGTGCCTTGGAATTGGAAACCGGTGTTGCGATGGGGGTTGCAATTGGAGTTGGCTTTTTTGTTTTGGTCGGGACTTTGGGCATAGGATTTTTAAATGCTAATCTTCGCTAATAAACGCTAATCAATGCTGATGTGGACTGAATTGTCCTGCGGGGACAAAGCAATGCGCGTGCCGTAGTGGGGATAACGCTTTTGGGAGCGAAATCTGCCATGGAAATGGCGATTCAGGTGGCGAACAGGGACGGGGTGAACTGTTCAAGTTTTTCCAACGTGTGCAAACCTCTCACGCTTCACGTTTCACGTTTCACACTACAATTCTCGACAAAAGTTTGCGCGGGGTGAAAGCCCCAGCCTAACAGGGGGAGTTTCCCCATTGGTTCCGAGCAGGCGACCCCGTACATCTTTTACGAGCGATTCTGACGTGGCCAGTGGGCAAGAAGTGTGGCCGCGGGGCGAGATTTTTATGACCAGAACCATGCCGAGTGCCGATCGAGTGGAGGAAAAAGGGCAGAGGTGGACCGAGCTATGCATTCACGAGATTTTCGAGGAGCAAGCGCGTACGCGGCCAGAGGCGGTCGCGGTGTGTTGCGGAGACAAGCGGCTGACGTACGCGCAGGTGGATGAAAGAGCCAACAGGCTGGCGGCAGAACTTGTGGATATGGGAGTTGGGCCGGAAGTGCCGGTGGCGCTTAGTTTGGAGCGGTCCGAATTGATAGTGATAGCGATTCTGGCTGTTTTAAAGGCGGGAGGAGTTTATGTCCCAGTGGACCTTACCTATCCTGCGGAGCGGGTGAAGTTTATCCTGGAGGACACGCAGGCGCCGGTGTTGTTGACGCAGCGGAGCCTAAGACCGTTATTGCCCAAAACGGATGCGAAGGTCCTTTGTGTGGATTCGTCAGACCGGTGTGACCGGTCTGAGGCAAACAGCGGAAAAGATTCGAGGACGAGGACGAGGACGAGGACGAGGACGATTACACCGGAGAACGCAGCCTATATCATTTATACCTCTGGCTCTACGGGAACCCCAAAGGGTGTCGTGCTTACGCACAGGAACGTTGTCCGGCTGTTTGCCCAGACCGAGCCATGGTATGGGTTCGATTCCGAGGATGTGTGGACCTTGTTCCATTCGTATGCCTTTGATTTTTCGGTTTGGGAAATCTGGGGCGCCCTTTTCTATGGTGGCCGGCTCGTGGTTGTGCCGTATGACGTCAGCCGCTCGCCGAGCGCGTTTTATGAGTTGCTCTGCCGCGAGGGTGTGACGGTGCTCAATCAGACGCCGTCGGCGTTTAGGCAGCTAATGGCGGTGGAAGTCCAAAGTCCAAAGCCTGAAGTCCAAAGTCCAAAGTCCACAGTCCACGGTCCACAGTCCGCAGTCCAAGATGATGGCGCGAAGTCCGGTGGGAGGGTTCAGGGACCAGGGTTGAGGGGGGAAAGGTCAGTGGTCAGTGGTCAGTGGTCAGTGGTCAACCAGGGGCACGGGCTGAAGCTGCGCTACGTCATTTTCGGTGGGGAAGCGCTGGAGTTGCAGAGTCTGAGGCCGTGGTTTGAGAGACATGGAGATGAAAGGCCGTTGCTGGTCAATATGTACGGGATTACGGAGACGACGGTCCATGTGACTTATCGGCCCATCCGTAAGGCCGACGTCGAGCGTGCGTCGGGCAGCGTTATCGGGGTACCAATACCCGACCTCCAGATTCATTTGCTGGATGAGAACCTTAAGCCTGTGTCCAGGGGTGAGATCGGCGAGATTTGTGTGGGCGGCGCGGGCGTGGCGCGAGGGTATTGGAAACGGCCCGATTTGACATTAGAGCGGTTCCCGCGCGGCCCGTTCTCGCAGGAACCTGAGGCCAGACTCTACCGCAGCGGCGACCTTGGCCAGTACTCGGCAGATGGAGAGCTGATCTTTATGGGTCGCAAGGACAATCAAGTGAAGATTCGCGGGTTCCGGATCGAGTTGGGAGAAATCGAATCTGCGCTGAATCGTCATCCCGGTGTGCGTGAAAGCCTGGTAATCGCCGCGCAAAGCCAACCGAATGGGGCAGGGGACAGTGGGGGAGAAAAACGCCTTGTGGCCTATATCGTGCCGGTTGGGGCGGCGCCAGGCGTGAGTGAATTGCGGACTTTCCTTTCGGAGCGGCTGCCCGATTACATGATACCCGCCATTTTTGTGGTCATGAAGTCATTTCCGCTGACCGGTAATGGCAAGGTAGATCATCGCGCCCTGCCGCCGCCGGAAAACACCAGGCCAGAACTGAGCAAGCCTTATCTGTCGCCACGCAATTCGGTGGAGGCAATTCTGGCAGAGGTTTGGAGCGAAGTGCTGGGGATCGAGAAAGTAGGGGTGAACGACAGCTTCTTTGAATTGGGCGGCGATTCAATAAGGAGCATCAAACTATTGGCGAAGGCGCAAGCCAGGGGAATTGACGTGAGTTTGCAGGAGCTTTTCAGGACTCCCACGATCGCCGGGCTTGCAGGACTGCACAACCGCGGGTCCGACCGGTCCAAGCCGTCCGACAAAAATAAGCCCAGCCCCTTCTGCCTGATTTCTGAGGAAGATCGCGCCAGACTGCCCGAAGATGTGGAAGATGCCTACCCGATGAGCGTGCTTCAGCAAGGCATGTTTTATCACAATGAACTGAAGCCACTTTCTGCGGTTTATCACGATGTATTCAGTTTTCGCATTGAATCAAAATTCAAGGCCCGGGAATTGGAACGGGCTGTGGAGCGGCTGGTGCAGCGGCACCCGATCCTCCGTACCTCTTTTCACCTGGCAGGGTTCAGCCAGCCCTTGCAGTTGGTGCACGGGCACGCGCATGCGCCTTTTACTACAGAAGATTTGTCCGGGCTGGATGACAGCGAACAGGAAACAAAATTGAAACAGTGGATCGAGGAGGAAAAACGCAAACCGTTCGATCGAACTCTGGCGCCACTGCTCCGGGTCCACGCGCAAGTTCTTGGGGATGTTGCATTTCAGCTTATCGCCAGCTTTCATCATGTGTGTCTGGATGGCTGGAGCCTGGCCGCGGTGATAACGGAGTTGCTGCAGGACTATGCGGCATTGGTGAAGGGCAACGAATCGCCGGTTGGTACGCCGCGCGCGTTGTATAGGGACTTCATTGCGCTGGAGAGGGCAGCGATTGAATCAGCGGAATGTCGTGCGTTTTGGACGCGGCAACTCGAAGGGGCCGCGTTCACGCGCGTGCCGCGTTGGCCCGGGTCTTATCGGGTTGGCGGCCTCGAGCAGGTGCGGGGGCCCGAGGTGAAAATAGACACTCACACGATTGACGGCCTTAAGAAACTGGCCCGGGATGCGGGCACACCGCTCAAAAGTGTCTTATTGGCCGCGCATCAGAAAGTGATGGGATGCCTTTACGGGCAGACTGATGTCGTCAGCGGCCTGGTTTGTAATGGACGACCGGAGACCGCGGATGGCGAAAAAATAATCGGCCTTTTCCTCAACACACTCCCGTTGCGCCAGTTGCTTGAAGGTGGGACCTGGCTGGATTTGGTAAAAGACACGTTCCGCGCGGAGCAGGACCTGTTGCCTTATCGCCGGATGCCATTGGCCGAGGTCCAGAAACTCACGGGCAGCCAGAAGCTGTTTGAGGCGGCGTTCGACTTTGTGCACTTCCACGTTTATGAAGGCCTTCATGGCTATAAAGACATGGGGTTCATGGAGGGTCACTATTTCGAAGCCAATAATCTGACCACCTATACCACATTCATGGTGGATGCGGCTTCGGCTCAGCTTCAGATGCACATTGACTACGACCCCAACGAAATCAACCGCGACCAAATCGAGCAAATCACCGCCTATTACAACAACACGGTGCGTGCGATGGTGGCAAACCCACGAGCGCGCTACGAAACCTTTTGCCCGCTAACGATCGAAGAAAATAAGCGGCTGTTGATAGATTGGAACAAAACCGATGAAGAGTATCCGACCGAGCGCGGCATCCATGAATTGTTCGAGGCGCGCGCCCGGGAAACTCCCGATGCCATCGCAGCTGTGTTCAAAGACGAAAGTCTTACTTACGCCGAGTTGGATGCGCGGGCGAACCGGATTGCCGATGGCTTGTCTGAAGCTGGGGTGAAGCCGGGAGCGCTTGTTGGGATTTGCCTGGACCGGTCCCTCGGGATGATTGCGGGACTTCTTGGAATTTTAAAGGCCGGCGCAACCTATGTGCCGCTGGATCCAGCTTATCCTGAGGCAAGATTGGAGTTTATGCTTCAGGATTGTGGGGCCGGGGTGGTGTTGACCAATTCAAAATTCAAAGTTCAAGGTTCAATGTTGAGAGTTGAGGGTTCAGGGTTCAGGGTTCAGGATGAGAGCCACGGAAAATCAGGGAACTGTGGCGGATACCCGCGCTTCATTGCTATCGAAGAGTTTGCGCCGGGCGGCCTCACCGAAGACGCGCCCCTTCACGTTTCACGTTTCACGGAACACGCAAAACGCAACACGCATCACGCATCACCCCTCGCCTATGTGATCTACACCTCCGGCTCCACGGGAAATCCGAAGGGAGTTGAGGTATTTCATCAGAGCGTGGTCAATCTGTTGACCTCAGCAGCGCGAAAGACTGGCTTCGCGGCGAAAGATGCTCTCCTGGCAGTCACCACGCTCTCGTTCGACATAGCCGCTTTGGAATTGTTCATGCCGCTGATTATGGGAGGCCGGGTTGTTATCGCCTCCCGTGAAACGGCGATGGATGGCCCTGAATTGGCGTCCCTCATGAGCAGTTCTGGCGCGACATTTATGCAGGCAACGCCGGCGACCTGGCGGCTGCTCATCGAGTCCGGTTGGAAGGGCCAACCGGGACTTAAGATTTTATGCGGAGGCGAAGCGCTCAAGCGCGACCTGGCCGATGAGCTTTTGAAGCGCGCTGCGGTGGTTTGGAACTTTTACGGCCCGACCGAAACTACGATTTGGTCTACGGCGTGGAAGGTTTGTTCGGGCGAAAATATTTCGATCGGGCGGCCTCTGGCTAACACGCAGATTTACATTCTCGATAAGAACCTTCAGCCGGTCCCGATAGGCGCCGTGGGCGAGTTGCACATTGGGGGCGATGGATTGGCGCGAGGATATTTGAACCGACCGGAGTTGACAGCAGCGAAGTTTGTCAAGTCAGACCACAGACCACAGACCACAGACTACAGACTTTACAAAACCGGCGACCTGGCGCGATATGCTCCGGATGGCAACATCCAATGCCTGGGGCGCATAGATCATCAGGTGAAGATCCGTGGCTTTCGCATCGAGTTGGGCGAGATAGAAACTGTCCTTAAGCGACATAGCGGCATTGCCGAAGCAGTGGTCACGGCGCGGGAAAATGCGCGCGGCGAGAGCAGCTTGGTTGCCTACCTCGTGAGTCGAAATGGGCCGCCTGAAGCGGCGGAGCTTCGCGAGTTTGCCGCAACACGATTGCCGCTCTACATGGTGCCCGTTCATTTCGTACTGGTTACGGAGCTGCCCCGGACTCCGAATGGAAAACTGGATTTGAAACAATTGCCCGCACCAGATTGTTCACTGCCGGAGCGGCTCAACCGGGTGGCTCCGCGCAATGACCTTGAAAAGTGTGTGGCAAGTATTTGGGAGGAAGTGCTCGGCGTCAGTGAGATCGGAATGTTGGACAACGTGTTTGAGTTGGGCGCCGACTCTCTCTCAGCCACGCGCGCGTTCGCACGCATCAATCAATCCCTGGGCACGCGCATCCGGCTGCCCGAAATTTTTGAGCACCCAACTGTCGCCGCGCTGGCCAGCCTGCTCGAAAAAGACCCTGGACCCGGCAGAGCGCAAGCGCCGATCCCGCGACGGCAGCGGAAAGGCTCTAAACCGCTGATGAACACTAATTACCCCTGATGCTCCAAAAGGTCCCCTCCAAATCTATCTCCGAGCCCGATTATTTTTGGGCGCTTGTCTGTTCCAATTTTTCCAGGCGGTGGTCTATAGTGTCCAGTCGCTTAACAATTTCTGCGTTGTTGTTATTCGGGCTGTCTTTGTGCTCGACCTGAACGAGCGGCGGAAAGGCAATACAGCCTTGGAGCAATAGTGCGTTGATTGCAAGGATGACGCAGGTGATTAACTTCGATTTCATAGGTTTAAGATTGCTTTGGATCTTCCGTCCATGCAGTCAGACGGAAAACCGCCGGAATTATTCAAGGGCGACCTTCACGAGAGCCCGACAGGGCGACAGAAAATAGCCCAGCGTTTCAACGCTGGGTCTATTGCTCGCAAGAGTAACAAGTCCCGAAGGGACGACAGAATTTGATGCTTTGGTTCTGTCGACCTTAACGGGACTTGGGCCTCCTCGCACGATTTCACCCAGCATTGAAATTGAAACGCTGGGCTATTATCTTTCGTCCCTGCGGGACTAAGAACTCTCCTTCCGTCCTCGCTTCATCCCTACAAAACAGGGCCGGCCCTTTTCAGGCCGGCCGTGTCGAAGTTTGCCTTAATGCTTCCGGTGGATGAGCCGGTCGGCGGCGCGTTTGAGCCGGTTCACGTCTTCACGTTCAACGTCCAGATCGGCTTTTTTCCAGCCCTCAAAGCCACCTTCCATCTCCATGACGGGGAAGCCCTTGCTCGCGAAAGCTAGCGCCGCATTCGCCGCCAGGTGGCAGGTTTGAGTGTAGCAATAAAGTATGTTTGTTCTTTCCTTGCTCAGCCCAGTCGGGTCTTCCCAACGCCCCCGCGGCAGGTTGATCGCGCCGGGGATGTGCCCTTTGGCGTAATCCTCCTCGTCGCGTACGTCCACCACCAGGATCTCGTCGCCGGTCTTAATCATGTGACTGAGTTCCACTGGGCCCGTAGTAAAGGCCAGCTTATCTTCGAAGTAGGCCTTTCCCCGGACCGGGTCATGAATGCGAGTTAAAGTCTGTGTCATAATACTTCCTTTCTTTTGAATTGGTGGGAGTCAAACCCACCAGCAGTACCCTAGTCCTCCACCGCTGGTTTTCAAGGGGCCAAAGCAGAGCAGGCGAGCAGGCGTAAGGCCTCAGTCAGAGCGGGGCGGAGCGCCGAACTCCGTTTCGGCGCGTCGGGAACCCATGACAGGTTCGC
>PSRM01000143.1 GCA_003176045.1 Verrucomicrobiota bacterium
TGCGAATGCGTTGTCCAGCCATAGAAAGAACAATTGTCTGTTAATGGTGTTTTCAGTCAAAACCTGCTTCCCGATGCGGGAAAACGGGACGGCAAATATAGCAAACGGGGAGGGGAGAGCAATAGGTTTTTGGAAGAATTTTAACGAAGATTGAACTTACCCGCGAAAAAACGGGAATAAACGCGAATTAAACCCCGGATAGACGCGGCGCGGCGAAACCGAAACCGAAGATGGGTGGTAGAAGAATTCGAGGACGAGGACGACACAATTTGTAGCGCCTTTGGAGTTCGTCCAACCCCCATCTCTTATCTGCTATCTTCCAACTTCTTGGCGCCGGACCTGCATTCCGTGGAGACACACCAAACCCAGGAGTGAAATGCAGATGCCCAGGCCGAGGGCGGCATAAACCGGGTAGTACGCGCTGGGGATGGAAGCCGCTTCGCCCAGGGTCCTGACTTTGGCGCCCATAACCCAGTGCGACAAATTGCCCAACATCCCGCCGACCATTACGAACAGCCCAAAAACGCGGCCACGGACTCTGTCGGACACGGAGTCCATGAGCGCTGCTTCCGTCATGGGATAGCTCGACATGAAGAAAAAGCCGCAGATCGCAAGGACTGGCAAGGTCCACTGTCTCGGCACGTGGGGAAACATCGCCATCAAGGCCGCGGCTGCTAGCAGCACCCCACAAACCCAGCGCTTACGGCCACGGTCGCTCATTCGGCCAAACAGAGGGTTGCTGATGGCGCTGGTCAGGAAAATGGAGCTTAACGCGATGCCGGTCCATTTCGGATCGAACCCGCGGGCCTTTTGAAGAAATAACGAACTGAGGCTGCCCAAACCCGATCCGGCAAAGTCCCGAAAGCTAAAGGCGATACTATACCCGAAGAAGAGGAGCCACAGGGTAAGTGTGGGGAAGACTCGCACACTAGGGCGGGCGTCTGGCCTGCCACCACCTTCGAGGTTTCCGGAGGAATGGTCAGGCGGCAATCCTGCCCTGCTATCAGCCACCCATGCAAACAAACCCGCAGCGATGAGTCCGAGCAGGCCAAGCTCAAGGATGGGCCGGCGCCATGCTGAGGCCCCCATGATCGGCTCGAGGGAATCAGCGCGCCAACCCGAGTAAATGGGACCTGCGAAAAAGCCGACACTCGCTCCAATGCCAGCTATGCCGAGCGCTTTTCCGGTCGAACCAGCAAAGAGGTTGGCGATCATTGCGGTGGCCGCAGGATGATAAAAGCTACCGCCGAAACCGGCGACGATTACCGCGACCAACGCCCAGGCCAGGTTAGGCGCGAACGAAAGCCCTGCAATCCCCAATCCGTTGACCACCAAGCCGAAGACGAGCAAATGCTTGCGGTTCATCCGATCTGCCAGGCCGCCGATGATGTAGCTGGGAAGGGCGGTGGAAACCATCATTACCGTAAGCAGAAGTGTCGCATGACCCACGCTTTTAAGCCCAAAATCGCGCTGTATGAGCAGGTAAAGCGGCATGAGCGCCACCTGATAAAGGTGGGTGAAAGCATGGAGGATGATGGTGAGCCAGAGTAAGCGTGGCTTATTGAGAGTGGGGGCGATCATGCTTCGAAGGCCGCAGCCTTAATTTAGCAGATGTTACGGAGCCATGAGGGAGCAGCCGCGAGGTTCAGCCAGGGCTGCCCGCCCAATTAAGTCAAAGCCGCTGCCTCGGCGGACGCCCAAATCTTCCGTCTGTATTGCCATGACGGAATAGACATTCGCCAAATCGAAAACGCGAATCAAACCCGTTTCTCCTTCCCTTACTTCTTTGCCAGTTTCCGGCGATGTGACCTGAACCTGGGCCCAGCGTGGGAAACGGAAGACGCGCGGAGCGAGCCGCGGTCCTGTGGTCTTGTGGTCTTGTGGCCTTGTGGTCCCGAAGTCCTGTGGTCTTACATTGTCGTAGGCTTGTGAGCTAAGTTCGCTCATGCCGTACTCGCTGATGATGTGGGTTGCCGGGATGCCCAGAGTTTGAGTAATAAGGCCGTGCAATTCCGGCTTGCTCATCTCTCGCGAACGCCCTTTGTAACCGCCGGTTTCCATCGCCCGCGAGCCTGGGGAGAGATTGAACTGCAGTCTTCGATCGCCGAGTTGCTCCAAAAGATGGACGAACAGGAATGCAGTGCCCAGAATCACCACAGGTTCATCCTGCATTGTCGATTGCCGCAAACTGTTTATGACGCCTTCTGCATCGAGCGCCCAGTTTCCTTCTGCATCCAGGCGACCAAAGAATGCTGCGTCTGCACTCGTCGGCCCCGCAAACTGTTGCAACAGTTTGCCATCATCCGTCGCATTCTGACACCGTGCTAAAGCCGCGGTGCTAATGAGAAAGCCAGCCTTGGCCATCTCTCTCAGCATTGTTCCGAACATCCAAGCTAATGAAGAATGTGGCGCATCCTGCGGCGAGGGCGTAAGGACGAACAGTCGCGCCGGCCGTGGGTATGGCCGGATCAGATGAGCTTGAAACCATTGCCAGGCCGAGGCTTCGTAGATTGAGAGCGAGGCAGGATTATGAATGTGCCGGCTTGGTCGCTGGTTTGATGTTCCGCTCGAATGGAAGACTCTCGTGCGCCCCTGCTCAGGCAGGCAAGTCAGGTCCAGCTCTTTGAATGCGGCGGTTGGAACTGCAGGAATGTGGGTCCAATGCGAAATCTCTTGTGGAACAACTCCTCGCGCCTGGCAAAAACGACGATAGGGCTCGTTAAGCCGCTGTTGCAGAGCGAAGAGATCCAGGGCCAGACTGTTGAAGAGCCTTTCCTCAGGATCTCGGCCCGCTGAGCAGGAAATAAATTCGCGCAGCCGCGCGCTGAAGCTTTGAAAATCAGTGGTAGATTCCATGCGGTTTTGATTAAGTCAGGCTGGTTTTCCGCCACAGCCTGCATGTAAGCCATAAACGCTCTATTTTGCCTGCGCAAGAGAAAGCATTACCGGCAGAAGTCTTTTCAGAGTTGAGTCAGAACCCCCTCGTACAACGACCGTAGCGGAAGCTTGAAATGAATTGAGGGCACAACCAAGAACTGTTCCGACCCTCGGACAAGCTCCGCCGCCCAATTTTGAGCGCGGCGGAAAACGGTGACTTCGATGCCGTCCTGGGCCACAAGCACATATTCCTCGAGAGTCTCGATTTGGCGATAGCTCAGAAACTTTTCCCGCCGGTCAATGCCTTCAGTGCTTTCAGAGAGGACCTCAATAAGCACCTTTGGGTATCGCTTGAAATAACGATCGGTGTCGCGTGGGTCGCAGAAAACCATCACATCCGGATAATAGAGGATGTCTTGATTCGCCAACAACAGTCGCACTTTGCCTTCAGACATTTGGACGCGGCACGGTCCGCCACGCAAATGGTTGCGCAACGCAAAGGCCAAGTTCATGCAGAGCGCAATGTGCTCGTCGCTGGCCCCTGCCATCGCATAGGCAACCCCACCGATGTACTCATGGCGCACGGCGCTGGTTTGCTCTCCAGCGAGATAATCCTCGACGCTCAGATTGTGGAGCTGTTCGGCTGCTTGCATCGCTAGAAGTATTCGCTGACGCGTGGTTGTTGGCAAGTGCGAGGTCTTGGGTCGCTTTGGAGTGCTGTGACAAGTTGCCGCTTTAGGACTGCGCGACAATGTCGCGCAGCTCCAAAGCGCGGACATGTCCGCGCAATCCAAAACTCCGCGCTCAACCACGAGACCTTCGCGAACAAAAGCTTTACTACGCGGCGCAGGACTGGCAGAAACGATGGCGCTAAATCCTTATGGCACTTTTTTATCGCCTGATCGCGGGCTCTTGTCTTCTGGCCTTTGCCGCTTCGGCTCAGAAACCAACCGAAACACCCCCCTACCCTGCTGATAAGCGGCCAGAGCCTCTCGGCTTGCCCAAACGCGCGGACAAACTGTCCGCGCTCCTGCCGGGCAAACAGCCGGATGGGTCCGTGTTGCTGCCGAATCAGTGGTCGCTGCGGCCAGTAGGCAAACAGGTGCCTTTGGGTGATTTTCCGATAAATATCGCCGTGCATCCGGGCGGTCGGTTTGCTGCCGTGCTGCATACAGGCTACAACGCTCATCAAATCCTCATCGTGGACATCCTCAACGCGCGGGTCGCCTGGGAACAACCCGTTCATGAGTCATTCTACGGCCTGGAGTTCGCGAGCGATGGCAAAAAGCTGTTTTGTAGCGGCGCCGGAGACGAGGTCGTTCATGTCTTTGAATTCGAAGGTGGACGATTGCACAACGCGAGGAGGATCAGGTTACGAGACTCAGGTCTGCGCGCTGTTCCGGCTGGATTGGTATTGGATCGTACAGGCAAAACAGTATTTGTGGCAAACCTTTGGGCCGATCGCGTAACAAAAGCGGAAATAGGCCAGGAGCCGAAGGTCACAGACATTGTCCTGAGGCCAAACGCCGCGCCCGCCGCGATGGTTCCGGTTTCGCCCTCGGCGCGGGATTTCGAGGACGAAGCAGCGACCAAGCGCGAGGAAGCCTCGCGCTACCGCGCTGATCCGGAGGATACCTTTCCGTACGCTTGCCGTTTGGACGAAAAGGCGCAACGGCTTTATGTCAGCCTCTGGGCCCAAGCGGCTGTGGCTGTCGTGGATCTGAAGCCCGGAGAAGTCTTTGCGAGATGGCAAACGCAGGAGCACCCGTGCGAAATGGCGCTTACGCGCTCCGGGAAGCGGCTCTTTGTGGCGAACTCGGCCAGAAACACAGTTACGGTTCTGGATACCAGTTCAGGAAAGCCACTGGAAACAATCTCAGCGGCCCTGTATCCGAACGCTCCGCCCGGTTCAACTCCAAACAGCCTGGCGCTCTCTCCTGATGAGAAAATGCTGTTTGTGGCAAATGCCGACAATAACAACGTGGCTGTTTTCGATGTGACTGCGCCCGGCAAAGGCCGCTCGCTCGGGTTTATTCCGGTCGGCTGGTATCCCACGTCTGTGCGTGTCACTCCCGATGGCAAACATTTACTGGTGGCGAATGGCAAAGGTGGTTCGTCACTGCCCAATCCCAAAGGACCAATACCCGGAGTGACAACCTCGAGCGATCCAACGGTGCAATTCATCGCGCGGCTGCTGCATGGCAGCATGAGCATCATCGAACTTCCAAACCGGGCAAAGTTTGAGCGGCAACTGCTGGATTACACCGCGCAGGCCTATCAGTGCTGTCCGCGTAGTTCCAATGCGCTTGCGCTGGCAGAGCCTGCTGGGGGAGAGGAGGGATTAAGATTAAGAGAAAGATTAAGATTAAGAGGGAGTGGCGCGGCAGTGCTGAGGAACGGCGGTCCGATTAAATACTGCATCTACATCATTAAAGAGAACCGTACCTATGACCAAGTCCTGGGAGATATGCCACAGGGAAATGGCGATCCCAGTCTTTGCCTGTTCCCAGAACGTGTGACGCCCAATGCGCACAAAATCGCGCGAGACTTCGTCCTGCTCGACAATTTTTACGTGGACGCGGAGGTCAGCGCGGATGGACATGAGTGGAGCATGGGCGCTTATGCGACAGATTTTGTAGAGAAGATGTGGCCGCTGGATTATGGACATAATCGTTCCAAGAAATTTCCGTATCCCGCGGAAGGCTATTTCCCGATTGCCTGCCCGGCTGGCGGTTATCTTTGGGACCGGGCGGCGGAGGCTGGCGTGACTTATCGAAGTTACGGCGAATTTGTGGACATTCTGAAGCCTGCAGATAAGCCGACGGTGGCGCGGGTGAAAGGACTTCGCGGGCACATTGATGAATGGTATCGAGGATTCGACTTGGGTTACTCGGACCGCAAGCGAGCGGCGCGGTTCATCGCCGAATTGAAGCGCTTCGATGGTGAGGGAGAAATGCCGCGCTTGCAATTCGTGCGGCTGCCCAATGACCACACGCACGGAGCCACAAAAGGTTTTCCGACACCGTCGGCATACGTCGGCGAGAATGATGTGGCACTGGGCCAGGTGGTTGAAGCCGTGAGTCATTCCCGGTTCTGGCCGCAAACCGCCATTTTTGTCCTGGAGGATGATGCCCAAAATGGGCCGGATCACGTGGACGCGCATCGCAGTCCGGCCTACCTGATCAGTCCCTATATCCGACGAGGCTCGGTGGATTCAACCATGTATTCAACGAGCAGCATGTTGCACACAATGGAGCTGATTTTGGGCCTCAAACCAATGTCGCAGTACGACAGCGCGGCAACGCCCATGGTCAACGCGTTTCAAGCCGAAGCAGATACACGCCCATTTGATGCTCTGCCCGCCAACGTGGACCTGGAGGCAAAGAATCCGGAGACAGCCTGGGGTGGAAAACTGGAAATGAACTTCGCTCGCGAAGACGCAGCGGATGATTTGTTGCTCAATGAAGTGATTTGGCGCTCGGTCAAAGGAGCCGACAGCGAAATGCCGGCTCCGGTGCGGGCGGCGTTTGTGCGCAGTAATGCAAATCGCGAGGATTGAGGAAAACTTAAACAGGAGAGAACAGAGAGAACAGAGAAAAAGATCCCGTGGCCTGGCCTATCTCCTGTTCGAAACTGCGGGATTCGCGGCACTCGACACACGCTTCGCGACTTCGGTGCCCGCTCAGGCTCCCGTGCCGCGAGCTTCAGGAGCCGGCGCCGCAGGAATGGAACGCCCCGAAGTAGGCCGCCTGCGCATCTTGTTCTGCATCCAAAGGCGGAACACCATCCAAAAGGCCTCGCTGATAATATGCCCAGCCATCTTGGAGTGGCCCTGGAAGCGTTCGGTGAAGATGATTGGCACCTCGACTACCTTCATGCCCTGGCGCCAGAGCTTGTGGGTCATCTCGATTTGGAAGCTGTAACCGTTGGAACGCACCTCATCCAGATTTATGGCCTGTAGCGAGTGGCGGCGAAAACATTTGAAGCCCCCGGTCGGATCGGTGAACGGCATCCCGGTCACGATGTGGACAAACTTTGCGGCCGATTTGCTCAGCATCAGGCGGCTCAATGGCCAGTTGATGACACGGATGCCATTCATGTATCGCGAGCCGAGTACCAGATCTGCGTCCCGAGCGGCTTCCAGAAACATTGGGATGTCGTCGGGATTATGCGAGAAATCCCCGTCCATCTCGAAAATGAACTCGAACCCGGCGTCCAACGCCCACTTAAATCCCGCAATGTAAGCCCGACCGAGGCCGCTTTTTTCCATGCGGTGCAGGACGTGGATGGACGGGTTGTGGGCAGCCAGTTCATCGGCGAGCCTGCCGGTGCCGTCCGGAGAATTATCGTCCACCACGAGCAACTCGATGGGCACCGGAAGGGCCATTAACCGGCGCGCCAACGGCGGGAGATTCTCCCGCTCGTTATACGTGGGCACTACGACTAAAGTTTTGCTCATGCGAAACCGGGCCCGGAGAAGCCGATTTATGAATTATGATTTATGATTTGTGATGGGCAGGCAAGCGTTCATTCTAACTGGCCGGAAATGCCGGATTTGTATGCTTGAACGGAGCGCCCAACTCTGTTGGGCGCGTTCCTGCATGGTCCGCAGCATTCACATCGCGCCCAACGGAGTTGGGCGCTCCTTTCCAGCGCCGCTTGGGGATGGCGTTGCTCCACGCTGAATATGGTTTTCGGTTTTCAATTACCTTATTTCCTTTAGTATTAGATCCGTGCTCGCCTCCCTGCCTTCGAATCTTCTGAATGTGGATTTTTGGCTGGCTTACCCGGGGCTGGCGCTTTTCTCACTGTTCCAGCTTTGGATGCTGATAGACGCCATTCGCCGGCGGGAATGGATTTGGGCGGCATTTATCTTCGTCGGTTGGGTCTTTCCGGCCATTCTTTACTTTTTTCTTGTCTATCGTGGGTCCTTCTCGGGCGCGCGCGGCTTCGAACTGCCAGGCACCCATCACCGGCGCCGGATTAAGGAACTCGAGGCGCAGATTCATTACCTGGACAAGCCACACCATTATTTACAACTGGGAGACATCTACTTCCAACAGGGCAAGTTCCCGAAGGCCGAGTCCTGCTACCGCGCCGCGCTCGAACGCGACTCGCAGGACCTGGACACGCGGGCCCACTTGGGGCAATGCCTTCTGCGCCAGAACAAGCCCACCGACGCGCGTCCACTGCTGGAAGGCGTCGTGGCCGAAAATCCCAAGCATGATTACGGATACTCGCTCATGGCTTACGCTGAGACTCTTGGAGCACTAGGGGAATCGGCGGCAGCAATGAATGTCTGGAAGCAAGTGACGGAAAATCACTCGTACCCCCGCGCCAAAGTGCAATTGGCGGAACTGTATTTGAAAACCGGGCAGAACGATTTGGCACGTGCGGAACTGAACGAGGTTCTGGCGGACGATGCACACGCTCCGGCTTTTCAACGGAGGCGCGATCGGGTCTGGGTCAGGAAGGCTAAAGCCCTGCTGCGCAAGAGCGTTTAGACCGACAGAATTTTCAACCGCGAATGAACGCGAATAAACGCGAATGAAGGAATAATTCGCGGTTCAGCACTTCAATTCTGCAGTAACTGCTGGACTGAGATGCCGCGCAAGTCGAAGAGGCGTCGCACGGTTTCCTCAATCAAATTGTTCGGGCAGGAAGCGCCGGCGGTAATGCCGACGGTGACCTTGCCCGCCGGCAGCCAATTCTGACTTTCCACTTCCTGGTGTTTGTGTTGGTCGTAATGGGAAATGGTTTTGTCTGAAATCATTTTGGCGGCGTTCTTGATAAAGAACGTAGGCAGTTTCGCTTCTCCCATTTCTGCCAGGTGAGAGGTGTTTGAAGAGTTGTATCCGCCGATGACCAGCAGCAAGTCAAGTGGGTCGCGCAGCAATTTCTCCAGTGCGTCCTGCCTTTCCTGTGTGGCGCCGCAAATGGTATCGAAAAACCGGAAGTGTTGGGCGCCTTGCGCTTCGCCGTACTTTTGTATCATGGCGTTTTTGAGCCGGCGCTGCACTTCTTCAGTCTCGCCGCGCAACATGGTGGTCTGGTTGGCAACGCCGATGGCTTCCAAGTGGATGTCCGGATCGAAGCCTTCCGAACAGGCTCCTTTAAACTTCTCCAGGAACTCGGTTTTGTTCCCACCGTTGACGATGTAATTGCACAGATAATCAGTCTCCGCGAGGGTGAAAACCACCAGGTAATGGCCACCGCCGGTGGCGCGGGCCTGGGAACTGGTGGCCATGGTTTCCTCATGCCAGGCTTTGCCGTGGATGATGCTGGTGACGGCGTCCTTGGAATATTGCCGAACACGCTTCCACACACTCATCACGTCGCCGCACGTAGTGTCAACAAATTGACATCCTTTAGCTTCGAGCTTGAGCCTGGTGGCAACTTCGGTGCCGAAAGCGGGAATGATCACAATATCTTCAGGCCGCAACTGATTGATTTCCTCATCGCCAGGCCTGCTCGCAATGGTGACGATGCCCATGCGCCGAATCTGATCGTTAACCTCGGGATTATGAATGATTTCGCCGAGCAGAAAAATACGGCGTTCCGGATAAGCCCGCCGCGCTGCGTAAGCCAAATCAATGGCTCGCTCGACTCCGTAACAAAACCCAAATTCTTTCGCCAACTTGATTGTCAGATCGCCCGCTGACAAAACGTGTCCCTGGGCACGAATCCTCTCGACCAGATTGCTGCGGTAATGCGAGAGCACCTGCGCTTGCACCGCGGCCATGATGTCCGGCCTCCGCAGGTTGACTTTTTCCTTTTGAGTTGGTGGAGGGGCTACCGTTGTCATATAGAAAAGTGTAACGGCAAATTCAGATTGCGCAATGCCGCGGTTATGAGATATTCAAGCCCGGCTTTCGGAGCGTAGCGTAGCTTGGTAGCGCGTCTGGTTTGGGACCAGAAGGTCGTGGGTTCAAATCCCACCGCTCC
>PSRM01000181.1 GCA_003176045.1 Verrucomicrobiota bacterium
AGAGACCGCAAAAACAGGCAAAATCGCCGAAAGGGCAGACCTAAATCCTAGCGGCATTGGACAAGAATGTCCGCTCCGCGCTCCGACACACCAGTTGACGCTTTGCGCCGCCGAACTCTTGCGCTAAGCTTTAGCGGGTCGTTAACACTATGCCAATCTACGAATACGCCTGCCCCAAATGCAGGGTCATCTTCAGTTTCCTGTCCAAGCGTCTCAAACCGGAACGCCAGCCTGCGTGTCCCAAATGCGGCAACACAAAAATGTCCAAACAGGTCAGCCGCTTTGCCCTCTCTCGCGGCCTGAAGGAACCAGCAGCTACTCCCGGGGCTGGAGAAGCGGAACCGCCGATGCCCGATCTGGATGACCCGCGCGTGGAGCGCGCCATGAGCGAGTTGGAGCGCGATATGGAGCATCTGGATGAAAACAATCCCAGGCACATGGCCCACATGATGCGCAAGATGAAAGACATCATGCCGCCCGAGGCTGTTCCCAAGGAATTGGATGTGGCCATCAAACGCCTTGAAGCAGGCGAAGACCCCGACAAAATCGAGGAAGACATGGGCGATGTGTTTGGAGATGTGATGGGCGGGGCAGCGGAGGGTGGAGGCGGAGCGGGAGGGTATTCGCGAGATGCGGGATTGTACGATTACTGACCGGCTGAACTGCTGCCTTCCGCAAACACCAAACACCAAACACCAAACACCAGAGAAGCTTCAAACACCAAGCTCCAAAGCGAGTCGGAAGCTCTTCTGGGAATTCCTATGTCATCCATAACCAAGCGGACGGCACCGCCTTTGATTTTTGGGGCTTGGTGCTTCTTTGGTGTTTGGTGTTTGGTGTTTGGTGTTTGAGATATGGCGCACATCCACGAAAAAATTGATTTCACTGTCTCCGTTTTCGTCGTGCACGAGAGTAAGGTGCTGCTGATTCATCATCGCGGTCTCGATCAGTGGCTGCCGCTGGGCGGGCACATAGAATTGGACGAAGATCCGGAAGCAGCAGCGCACCGGGAAGCGCTGGAGGAGAGTGGATTGGAAGTGGAGTTGCTTGGGGAGCGGCCACCTACGACGGGGCCCGGCACGAGAGCCCTGATTGCGCCTCGGTTCCTGGATATTCATCGGATCACCGGCACTCACGAACATATTGGGATGATTTACTGGGCCCGACCGAAAAATGGCAACCTCAAACTCGCCGCCGCCGAACATCACGATATCCGATGGTGCTCCAACGCGGAACTGAACGGTTTGGAGCCGGCGATGTCGGACGCTGTGAAGTGGTATTGCCGGAAGGCGCTGGAGGAGGTTCGTTGATGTATTCCCGTCGCCTTAAACGCGGTTACTTCATCCTCGAAGGCCTGAATTCCTTCGCGACGATCTATTACTTCTATTACCTCTATTTTTTCATGCAGAAGAGGTACGGGTTCGACAACAAGTCGAATCTGGAGCTCGCGGCATTGAGCGGCGGACTTTACGCACTCTGCGCGTGGCCGGCAGGAAGATTGGCTCAAACGTTTGGCTACTTCAACGCGCTCAAACTCGGTTTCGCCATCATGATGATTTCTTTGGCCGTCGGGTTACACGCTCACTCTGCTTCAGCGCATGTAGCGGTAATGTGTTTCACCGTATTTGGCATGAGTTTTATCTGGCCGACACTCGAGGCCATCATTAGTGAAGGTGAAACACGCGCTGGCCTGCAGGAAATGGTGGGGGTTTATAACGTCGTCTGGGCGGGCACTGCCGCACTGGCCAATTTTACCGGGGGCGCTATGCTCGAAAAACTCGGGTCGAACAGCCTTTTCTATGTTCCAATCGCCATCCAGTTTACGCAGTTCTGCCTCACGATCTGGCTCAGCAATCGCGCTGGCGTCTCTGAATCTGCGCGAGGGGCGGAGCGCCGAACTCCGTTTCGGCGCGACTGTGCTCCTGTATCCCAACACGCCGAAATGGAATTCGGCGCTCCTTCCTCGCCCCTCGCCCCTCCTCCCCTCGCTCGCGCTTTTCAACGCATGGCCTGGGTGGCCAATCCTTCGGCGTATATCGCGCTCAACACCATGGTAGCCGCCATGCCCGGCGTGGCGAAAACCCTTGGTCTCTCCACCACGCTGGCAGGCTTTTGTTGCTCGGTTTGGTGCTTCGCCAGGCTGGGCGCCTTTTTCGGATTATGGCATTGGGACGGGTGGCATTATCGCTTCCGTTGGCTATTGATCGCATATGTGAGCATGGCGGGTGCGTTCGCCTCGATCCTGCTGGTTCACAATCTGGCCGTAGTTGTTGTAGCTCAGCTCGTGTTCGGCAGCGCGGCGGGGCTGATCTACTATTCATCGCTGTTTTACTCGATGGACGAGAGCGAAACCAAGGGGGAGCATGGCGGAATCCACGAAGCCGTGATCGGTCTGGGCAACTGCGCAGGGCCGGCTGTCGGAGCGGCTGCTTTGCAGTTTTCACCGGATGTAGCCAGCAGCGGCGCGTTGGCTGTGACCGGGCTTCTACTCTTAGGCCTTGGGGCATTGGGAGTCATTTGGCGAAAGGCAACCAGCGGGGTCGCCGGAAATGTCTCCAATTGGGGACAAAGAGCCCCGCCTGACGTTCGCGATCAGCGCTTGTGTGTGCCCACCCCTGACAAACCCGCAACACCGCAACATTATCGGTAAAGACAGGGGATTTGCCAGCATTTTATCCGCAACAAAACCCGCAACCGACCCGCATCTGGCCCGCAACAGATTCAAACATCTCCGGAATGAAAAGAATTAAGATTAAGAGAAAGGTTAGCAGAGCTGGCGGGCAAGGGGCTGATTTTACTTCGTCCTCCACTTTGTCCTTCACTTCGTCGAACTGTAAGGTTCGACTAAATTGAGGACGAAGTGAGCGACAAAGTGGCTCCAATGAAGAATTATTGCGCCCGGCCCCAGTTTCCCCTACTTCTTTCCTGCCGTTCTAACGTTCTAACGTTTTAACGTCTTAACGTTTTAACCATTTAACCATTTAACGATTTAACCCTTCCACAAAGCATGTCCACTCTTGCCGGCAAGACAGGAATTGTATTCGGCGTCGCCAACCAACGCTCCATCGCCTGGGCCATCGCCCAGGCCTGGCATGAGGCCGGCGCCACCCTCGCGTTTACTTACCAGGGTGAGCGGATCAAGGAAAACGTCCAACAACTCGCCGGCACTTTCGGCGCCGACACCCTCATCCTGCCCTGCGATGTGACGAAAGACGAGGAGATAGCCGCCGTGTTCAAGACCGCGGGTGAGAAGTATGGAAAACTGCACCTCCTTCTGCACTCGGTCGCGTATGCTCCCAGAGAGGCGCTGGAAGGTGATTTTCTCAGCACCACGCGGGAAGCCTTTCGCCAGGCGCATGATGTCAGCGCCTACTCGCTGGTAGCCCTTGCGCGCGCCGCCGCGCCGCTCATGACCGAAGGCGGAAGCATTGTGGCGATGACTTATTATGGCTCCGAGAAAGTCGTGCCGCGTTACAACGTGATGGGCGTGGCCAAGGCCTCGCTTGAAGCCAGCACACGCTACCTCGCCTACGATCTCGGGCCGAAGAAAATTCGCGTCAACTGCATCAGCGCCGGCCCGGTCAGCACGCTCGCTGCGCGGGGCATCTCGGGCTTCAACCAGATGCTACGGCATTACGAAGAGCATGCCCCGCTCAAGCGCAACGTGACGACCAGGGAACTCGGCGCCACCGGTTTATTCCTGGCCAGCGACGGTGCGGCCGCAGTTACCGGCCAGGTCATCTATGTGGATTGCGGGTATCAGATAATGGGGATGTGAGTCAGTAGTCAGTAGTCAGTAGTCAGTAGTCAGTAGTTAGTAGTTAGTAGTTAGTAGTCAGTAGCTCTGTGCCTCTGTGCCTCTGTGGTTTGCCCGGCGGAATTGAAGCCCTAAAAAAAGGAGCCGAAAACAGGCGGGATTTCGCGGGCGACACATCGCAAGCTCGTCCCGCGTGCGCGTAACATCTCGTCCAGCTTCTCCGCCGGCTCGCTTGACGTGAGAACCTCTTCAATCAATGCCCTCTGCTCAAGAAACCGTTCCCGGTACGGATGCCGCGAGTCAGTCCAATGGCGCAACAAACGTTCTCGCATGTCCGGCATGCGCCAGAACATCCGCCCATAATCGAAACGCGCGATGTCATCGTAGTTTGGGTATGGGCCCCAGACTTTCTCGACGCTTGCGATATCTACAGCAGTGTCGCCCATGAGGCCATAATATATTTACAGGAGAGAACAGAGAAAACAGAGTTTTTAGGACGAGAATAGAGCAGCAATGTCGGAGCGCGGGTGTCCTCACCCGCAGCAGCGACGTTCGCATTCACGCGTCCGCACTGGCCGGCCATCGCTTCCGTGGCGACGTGCTGCGGTTGCGGACAGCCGCGCTCCAACGTTTCGGCCGTTAAGAACCACTCACGGGCAACAAACCTGCTTGGCGGGCCCAAGCCTCCTGCGCGCGATCTCGGGGTTCGTTGCGTTTGCGCTTCGGCACGAAAAGGTCCTCCGGTGAAGGAACAATTAGTTTCAGCCGCGCGTAAGATTTACTCGCTGCCCGAGATGGCCAATCCACAGGGAACTCCTTTAAAGTGGAGCGAGGCATTAGGTTCACGTGCCACCCGTGCTTTTGTTCGAACTCAGTCCCAATAAGGGCCTCATAACATAAACGGGCAATCTCGTCGGAATCTGTAATAGGGTCCACATCCATGCGTTCTCAGGTAACGGAGTCGTTATCTCTTTCTGAAAGGCATGCCACAGCAGAGCGCCCGAACCGATCAGAATCATCTCCCCAGGCTCGGTTAGTCGCTGGCCAAGTTCAACTAGCCAATCTTCGACCTGGTGCGGGTATTTTAGCTCGCGGCGCGGCATTGTCTTGCGGCGGCTACGCGCCTGGATCGAAGGAATCATGCCCAGCCATAAACCTCAAAAGCCTGTAAGGAACTGCCTCAACAACTCGTACTCTGGGCGAGAGAAATCAAAAACCTTCTTGGTCCGCGCTCCAGGCCCAAGACGAGGGTCTTCGTCATTTCGAACAGCCAGCAGGGCACTCACCAAACCTTTATCCTGGCTTCGCGGCTCGAAGCCCGCCGCCTTCATGCAGGCGATATATGACTCGACGCACTGCCTGGACTTAGCATTTGCCGGGTCGAGTGCCCATGCGCTCCAAACCAGAGATTCGATTTCACCGGAGGAATGTCCATCTGGTGTGACAAATAAACCAATCCGAGGCTCCCCTGTTGTCCAGTCGCCTGCCGTAACCGGCTGGCCCGACAAGCTCGTTAGAAGTTGTGAAAGCTCAAGCGCTATTTTTGCCGCATTCGAATCAGCATCCACTACTACCCCGATGGCATCCTTTACGGCAAGCAGGTGCGGCGTGAGGAAGTCCTCCAGTTTAGTCGCCAAATCCTGCCGGCCATTGAACTGTTTGATGAAGACGCCCTCCAGTTGGCCCAGCGCCTCAAGAAACTCCGCATAAAAGTGCAGATCACTGTAGCCCTCCACAGCGAGAACCCGTCGGCAGTCTTCAAGCTTGGGAGGGCTGGCCATCTCTCTTTAACGAAGGTCTATATCTCCCGCAATCGCCGCCTCGATATGTTTGCGATCCAGGACCCGACCTTGCACGCCGTCTTCCACGCGAAAGAGTTGCACTACGCTCAGATCGTACGCCGGCCTACTAGCGAAGGCTTCATGAGCGGCGCGCAAGCACTCATCACTATGCGTTGTGGCGAAGACCTGCAGATCCAGGCGTTGGGCGACCTCTGCTATGCCGCTCCATACCTGGGCCAGGACAGAATGGTGAATCCCATTCTCCACCTCGTCTATGAAGCAGAGTTGAGGGTGTTCTCCAAGCAAGTCGGCGAAAATCCAGACCAGGCGATACATCCCTTCCCCCGCTTGAGCCAGTGGAATCATTTCAGACAAGCCCAAATCAACGACAATCACGTTGCCATCCTCTGCGACGTCAACGCGGGCTTTTGAAACCCTGGGGTCCACCGTGCGCAGGAGTGATTCGATTTGATGCTCGCCATCTCGCTGCCGAACCGCTTGAGCGAAAGTCTTTACCATCTGATCTGAATCTGGGGCCCGGACTGAGATCACTTGGCTACGTAGAGGTTTTTCTGGCCCCCACCAACCAAACAGCCCGTTTTGTTCGAGAACCTTCTGATAAGGACCATCAAACTCCGGATTAGGTGTATGTTGAAAAAGCAGGGTGTAATTAGTTCCCCAACCATGTCCTGCCACCTCAGCGAGTGTTACTCCGTCATCGTCGCGAATCAGCCACCGATAAAATCGGCGCGGGTAGCCACCATGAGTCGCCCGAAATAGGATGGGTAGCCGTCCGAGCACCCGCGGATCGGCCAGGCTGGCAACGGCTTCAAGGAGTGAGGTCTTGCCCGCGTTGTTTTTCCCCACTATGAGATTGACGCGCTTCAACCCATTCAAGGCGAGATTGCCGAATCCTCGAAAATTCTTGATTGAAATGCTCTCAAACATAGACACAAACCCTTAGCCGATCTTGTCTGTTAGCGTCGCACTATGCCGAGTTTCGAAGAGCTCGTCACGCCCTTCTTTCCTTAATCGCCTGGAGGATCTCCGCCACAACGTCAGCCTTCGGCTTTGCCCCCAGGCTGCCCTTCCCATGCACCCTCACACTGACTGCATTGGCTTGCATGTCGCGCGGCCCAATGACCAGCATGGTGTGGACTTTGGCCTGCTCGGCGCGCTGGATTTTGCCGTTGATTTTGTCGTTCGAGAAATCAACCTCGGCGCGGACCATGTTCGCGCGCAATTCCTGAACGATCGCCCTGGCATAGGTCACCAGCGGCTCTTCTTCACCGATGGTCAGCACACGCACCTGCTCGGGCGCAAGCCACAAAGGAAAGTTCCCGGCGTAATGCTCGATGAGAAAACCGATAAATCGCTCGTGAGTCCCCAGCGGCGCGCGATGAATGCAAAGCGGAGTCTTTTCGAGGTTGTCCCGGTCGCGATAAACCAGGCCGAAGCGCTTCGGTTGCGCGAAATCCACCTGGTTGGTGGCCAGCGTGAATTCGCGGCCAATGACGCTCAAGACCTGCACATCAATTTTCGGACCGTAAAAGGCGGCTTCGTTCGGCACCTCCTGGTAATTGATGCCGGATTTGTCCAGCGTCGTGCGGACCAGGTCCTCGGTCTGCTTCCAAAGCTCAGGCTCGTTGACGAACTTGGCGTTGTCGCCAGTCAGACGCGAGGGATCATGGGTGCTGAAACGCATCACGTATTTCTCGATGCCGAAGATCTTGAAATACTTCAGATACATGTCATTCACCGCATTGAACTCCTGCGCGAATTGCTCGGGCGTGCAGTAAATGTGCGCGTCATTCATGTTGAGCGAACGCACGCGCATAAGGCCAATGAGTTCGCCGGATTGTTCGTAACGGTAGCACATGCCGTATTCGGCCAGCCGGAGGGGAAGGTCACGATAACTGCGCGGTTCCGCCGCAAAAATGCGGTGGTGGTGCGGGCAGTTCATGGCTTTCAAATAGTAGCGCTGAGGTTGTCCGAAGTAGTACTCGAGAGCTGCGCGCAGCACCTCTCTCCGGCCTGAAGCCTTCCAGTAGCTTTTCTGGGCATTGGGATTCTCCAGGAACAGGCTCTTTATTGCTTCTACTGTCTTTTGACGATCTGAAAGAGCGCGTTCCCGAGGCGGAAGGAGGTCGAGATCAATGACTTCCTGTATAGTTTGCTCCAGCGTCTGCCCGCCGGGTTGGGCAGAGTCCTCGTTTAGAATCCCTTCAATGAAGCGATCTTCACGAAGCTCCATTGGTGGAAACATCGAATCTTTGTACAGGAGCGGCAAATGTCCGCTGGTCAGGTACAACTTCTCCTTGGCGATATGCGGCGTTTTCACGCGCACATAGCCGGCCAGGAACTCAGTCTCTTTCGCTAGCTTCTCCAATTCCTCTGCAATCGCGCCTCCCTTGGGCAACCACAAGGGTAGCCCAGGCCCGACAAAATCGGCATCAATGGTGAACAGACCCATTTCCTGGCCGATCTTGCGATGATCCCGCCGCTTGGCCTCTTCAAGCATTTTGAAGTAAGCCTCCAACTCCGTCTTGTTCTTGAACGCCGTGCCGTAAATTCTCTGAAGCTGCGGATTGCGCTCATCGCCTTTGTAATAGGCGCTGGCGACGCTGGTAAGCTTGAACGCCCCGATATTGCCCGTGCGCATCACATGTGGCCCGGCGCAAAGGTCCAGGAAATCGCCGTTTTTGAAATAGGAAATCGGCTCGCCGTCGGGAATATCTGCCAGGTTGCCGAGCTTGAATTTGCTCGGGTTTCCTGGACGCTCGCTCAGCGCGCCCAGCCTGCCGCTTTCGGCGTCCTTCATTGCCTGATCTCGTGAGACGATAAGCTTTTCGAACGTATGGTTCGCCTTGATTTCCTTTTTCATCTCCGCCTCGATGGCCGGAAAATCCTCGGGACTGATGCGGTGCGACAGGTCAACGTCATAATAAAACCCGCTCTCGACCGGCGGTCCCGCTGCGAATTGCGCCTCCGGCCATAGCCGCAGGATGGCCGTGGCCATCACATGCGCGCACGAGTGGCGCAATCGTTCCAGCTCGGACATCCTATTACGATCATCCAGCGACTTGCGCTCAGGGTGGCTATTTTCACCAGCTTCCATCGGGAAGGAATATAACAAGGCCTGGCCACAGGTAAAACTTCAAATAGGCGAACCCTCTGCGAGATGTCCTGCACGTCACACACGACTTCCAGCCCGGTAGGGCGAATGATAATAGCCCAGCGTTTCAATCTCAACGCTGGGATCACCTCGCCTGAAGTCACGCAAGTCCCGTTAGGGACGACAGATCTCTGCCGTCCCTGACGGGCCTTTGTTCTTCTCGAAACCTGGTACCCACCGATAAATCGGTGGGCTATTCTCTGTCGCCCTGACGGGCTAAGGCGCAAATGCGTGCAAGGTGCAGGCCACATCCGCGCACTCCCATAATCCCCCGACGCCTCCGACCTCAATCCTCGCGTTCCTGTTTCGACGTCGCCGGCGGAATCCCGCCTCCGCCGTGCGGTTCGGGCTTGCGAACGTGGCAACGGCCAGCCCACTCATCCCACGCCTTTGCCAGCCGCGCCACAACCCCAGGTTGTTGACTCGAAAGATCGTGTAATTCGGAACGGTCTCTTTCAAAGTCATACAGCTCCCACGGCTTCCCCTCGAGCGAGACAAGTTTCCAACGCTCTTCGCGAACCGCGCGGTTGCGCTCGTGCTCGAAGAATAAAGTTCTCGGCGGCAACTTCTTCCCTTTAAGCAAGGGCAGGAAACTGCGGCCTTCCATCGGCACAATCGAATGTTCGTTGAAGCTTGCAGGATACCGTGCGCCGGTGACCTCAACCAGGGTCGCCATAATGTCAATCAGGTGGCAAGGCGCGCCGACCACCTTCCCGTTTCGTTTCATGCCCTCCGGCCAGCTTACGATGAACGGCGTGGCGATCCCTCCCTCATGGTCGTAATGCTTGTAAAGTCTCCAGGGCGTGTTGCACGCGTTGGCCCAGGCGCTGCCGTAACTGACATAGCTCTCCGGTCCGCCGATCTTCTTCAATTCATCCCCTCGATGCAGGACATTATGCGGACCGCTCTCCCCATCGAACCCGTACGGGTCCCATTCGGCGCAAGCGCCGTTGTCCGAAAGAAAAATAATCAGCGTTTTCTCGAATTCCCCATGCTTTCGCAGGTCATCGAACACGCGCCCAATGTTCTGGTCCATGCGATCAATCATCGCCGCATACACCGCCATGCGCCGCGCCAGATCGGCGCGCCGGTCACCATCGAGCGAGTCCCAGGGCGGATTGTACTTGTCCGCCCAGCCGGTCTGGCGGTTGGCCCAGTTGGCCGGAATGAAACTGCGCGGCGTTAAATCAGCCGTGTGGCCAAGGATACCAAGCCGCTTCTGCCTCTCGAATCGTTGTTCCCGAATTTTATCCCAGCCTTGCTGGTAAATCTTTTCGTATTTGGCAATTTCGTTCTCAGGCGCGTGCAATGGGAAATGCGCCGCGTTAAAGGCCAGATAAACGAACCATGGCTTCTCCGGCGTCTTCCGGGCATCCGCCAGAAAATCCAGCGTGTAATCCCCAAATGCATCCGTGGAATAAAACTGCCCGGCAGGGTACGACCTCGATGGATGTTCCGCAGGCAGCCGCGTGTAGAATGGATGCTCCTGCCAGCAGCTATTGAACCCGCCGATCATGCCATAGAATTCGTCGAAACCGCGCTCGATCGGATTGGGTGTCCGGCCCAGGTGCCATTTACCGACCATATAACAGCGGTAACCTCCAGGCTTCACCACTTCGGGAATCGTCACGCACCGGTCCACCAAACGCCCTTCGTAGCCGATCGGGCCTATCCGGGCTCCGCTTTCCATCCCGCCCATACCCGCCTGGTGCGGATAAAGCCCGGTCAACAACGCAGCCCGCGACGGACAGCAGCGCGCGCAATTATAAAATTGTGTGAATCGCGCGCCTTGTGCCCCAAGCCGGTCGAGGTTTGGCGTCGAAACCTCCGATCCGTAGCAGCCGACATCCGAAAAACCCAGATCATCCGCCAGGATCAGCAGGATATTGGGGCGAAGCGCCGCGGGGGCAGCGCTGGTTTGTTGAGTCAAGGCAGAGAGACTCAGAACCATTGCAAACAGGATTCGCCGCCACGAATTCAAGACGCTGTGCTGTCGCCCGGCCATGATGTTTCCTGAGCGTAATTGGTTCGTAGGTGTGAATTAATTGTAGCAGCCGAGGTAACGAAGCTCTAATTAATTCGATTCACTTTGGTTTTGGCGAATTTTGAGCCTCGTTACCTCGCCTGTACCTGTTTTTTGGACTTTTCCCCCCTTCAGCAACGGCCGGGGAAAGCTTCTGCGGAAACCCAACCGGCTCCTCGAACATCTAACGTTGTTCGGGTGTCTATTTATCTCATATGGCCATAGCAAGTTCCGGGTTGAATCGGGGTATGTACGGACTATTATCTGATGGTAGTAGTCGCCGGAGGATTTCAAAAACGGTTAAATGGCTAAAATAGGTTGAACGTTGATAAGAGCGTTTGGCCAAAGAGTCCGAGAACCTTGCGGGTTCGCAGCGGTATGGACGAGAAAGCGGCAGAGAGGCTGGAGAATAAGACGATATCCAAGTACCGGATGATCCGGCGGCTTGGGAACGGCGGGATGGGTGAGGTGTGGCTGGCCCAGGACACCGAGTTGGAGCGGACCGCTGCGTTAAAGCTGATGTCGCCGGAGCTGGCGCGGGATGAAACGCAGCGCAAACGCTTCCGCACGGAAGCCAGGGCGGCTTCGGGCCTGACGCATCCGCACATCTGCGTCATTTACGAGGTCGGACAAACGGACGAGGGGCGGCCTTTCATCGCGATGGAGTATATCGAGGGCCAGACGCTGGATGTGATTGAGCAACAGCGGCATCTGAGGATTCGCGAGGTGATTCAGCTTGGGATTGATGTGGCGGAGGCTTTGGAGGCGGCGCACGGGCGCGGGATCGTGCATCGGGATATGAAACCGTCCAACATCATGCTGGACAAGCGAGGCGAGGCGAAGGTGCTGGATTTCGGCCTGGCCAAGGCGATCGCGCAACAAGGACTGGATGCCTCTTCAACCTCGGGCGCCCAAACCAGGACCGGCTTCCTCATCGGCACTCCGCATTACATGAGCCCCGAACAGGTGCTCGGCCGTGAACTGGACCATCGAACCGATATCTTCAGCCTGGGCATCGTTTTGTACGAGTTGTTGGCGGGCCAGCGGCCGTTCCTGGGGCGCACCGTGGGCGAGGTGATCAATGAAATCGTGAACCGCAAGCCCGAGCCGCTTGGACTTGAAAATCCGCTTTTCTCGCCTGCGCTGGACGGCATCGTGCTCAAATGTTTGGAGAAAGAACCGCAGGATCGCTATCTCTCTGGCAAAACGCTGGCGGCAGATCTTCGGAACTTGCAGGTCGAAGCCGAACACGCCGCCAGAGCCGGGAGCGCCGGCTTGCCCGCCATAGCTTTAGCGAAGGAGGGCGTATCGCCTGCGATTCCGTCCAACGGACCACTTGCGGCGCAGGCCTCTTCGCCGGGAAACCTGGCCGCCGCGCCTTCGCCGATCGCGCCTGAACCGGCTGCCGCCCCTCGAAATCTTTGGCCCGCTCTGGCTGGAGTCGCAACATTCCTTTTGGTAGCGCTCATCGCGTTTCTTGCCTGGCACCATCACACCTTTTCACGATCTGGCGCCCCGAACGTCGCTGATGCCCCCGCCCTTCAAAACAAATCCGTCGCCGTCCTGCCTTTTGATAACTTTAGCGGCGGCCAGGACAGCGACTACCTGAGCGACGGCTTGACCGAGGAAATCACCAGCGCATTATCGCGCGTGCCGGGCCTGAAAGTAGCGGCGCGAACGTCCGCCTTCAGCTTCAAAGGCAAAAAGGAGGATGTGCGCAGAGTCGGGCAGATGCTGCACGTGGCCACCTTGCTGGAGGGCAGTGTGCGCAAGGAGGGCAATCAAATCCGCGTGACCGCCCAGCTCATCAGCGCCGCGGATGGCCTTCACCTTTGGTCCGAGACGTACGACCGCTCGATTGACGACATGTTTGCGGTCGAGGAGGACATCGCGCGGCGCATTGCCGAGCGGTTCGAGGGCCAGACGGCGGGCGCGCAGGTGAAGGTCCAGCCGGTATCCACGCAGGCGCACAATCTTTATTTGCAAGCCCGGCTTTACTGGAACAAGCGCACGCAGGCAGGATTGAAGAAGGCCATTGATTTATTTCAACAGGCCATTGAACAGCAGCCCGATTATGCGGCTGCCCACGCCGGGTTGGCTGCCAGCTATCTGCTGTTTCCCGAGTATTCAGGCACCGTGCGCAGCAGCGACTATAAACGACTGGCCCGGGCCGCCGCAAACCGGGCGCTGGAATTGGATACCAAATGCGCAGAAGCCTACGCGGTGCTGGGAAGTTTGCTGATGCACAGCCCGGACTACAAAGCCGCCGGAGAGCAATTGCGCCGCGCCCTCCAGATCGACCCCAACTACGCCACGGGTCATCACTGGTATGGATTGTACCTTGACATTTTCGGCGAGCCGGAAGAGGGACTTCGGGAATTCCAAAAAGCCCTCGACCTGGACCCGCTTTCTCCGATTATTCACACGACCATTCCGGATTGGTACTATACGCGCCGCGATTTCGACCGCGCGCTGCAGGAGGCGCGTAGTGTGACCGAAACTTTTCCTGAGTTCCCTCCGGCGCGCCACGTGTTGATCGCGGTTTTGATGCAAAAGCACCGTTACAAGGAAGCTCTGGATGAAGTGGAAAAAGTCCGCAGCCTGGTTCCTGACCAGCCATTCTCGTTCCTCGAGGCCAAAGGATTTTGCCTGGCCCGATTGGGACGCGAGGCCGAGGCGCGGCAGATTTTGGACCAGCTCGAGGCCCAGCGCAAAGAAGGCAAGCCCTTCGAAGCGGCCATCGGTTGGCTTTACCTGGGTTTGGGGGACAAAGACAAAGCTGTCGCGATGATCGAGGAGGCCCAACGCGAGGAGTGTCTGACGCCGCAGATGTTCGCGAACGATCCCAACTATGACGAACTGCGCGACGTACCGAAGTTCCAGGCCCTGTTGGCCCGCGCCGCCTCGACTAATGCCCCGGCGATGTAATTAGCGCGGGTTTCCAAACTCAATATCACTACCTTTTCGTTTCTTAATCCCGTAGGGATGAAAGAAAATAGCCCAGCGTTTCAACGCTGGGACCGTGCTCCAACATGGAATAAGTCCCGTTAGGGACGACAGAACCATTTTCTCTGTCGTCCCTACGGGACTCGTGCCTTTCAACGACTCGTCCCCAGCGTTGAAATTGAAACGCTGGGCTATTTTCTGTCGTCCCTCCGGGACTGGGGCCAATCTGCGCTACAGCGCATTCATAGCATCCAGAACCGCTCTTACCCGCGGCACTTCATGCGTCCGAAAAAGATCCGTTTTCCCCAAAGCGGCCAGGACCGCAAAGAACGGCTCGGCGCAGCGCACTTCCTCGCGGAAATATTCGAAGGCATGAGGCAGCGCGTGGCAGATCGGCCAGCCCAAGGCGCGAAGCCGGAAAGTATTCAGGAAAACGCTCATTTGATGGCGCACTCGCACCGCGCTGTCCTGAAGGTTGCGATAATAAAAGCCCAGACCGGGATCTAAAAAGATTCGTTTCACGCCGCAGCGGCAGGCGTTCTCTACCTGGCGCGAGAAATAATCGGACATCAGGCCGACCGGATCCGCGCTGAAGTCAAAATCGCCCACCTCCCGAACGTTTTTGCCTTGAACATAACAGATAATCACGGCGGCTTCGTGCTCGGCGACCAGATGGAAAAGTTCGTCGGTTCCGGTCGTGCCGGTTAGGTTGAGCACATTGGCGCCGGCTTCAAGACAGGCGCGGGCGACTGTGGGTTCGTAGGTTTCGACCGACGTTAAGATTCCGCTCGTGCTTAAGGTCTTGATGATCGGGAGCAGCTTTTTGTTCTGACCGGACTCAGGAACTCGAGCCGCGTGCGCAAGGGTGGATTCAGCCCCCAAATCAATTACATCAGCGCCTTGCGCATGCAAGACCCTGGCGCGGCCGATGGCGCTCTCAGTCGAAAGGCAGACGCTCTCGCGATACCAGGAATCCGGCGAGAGATTGACCACTCCCATGATGGCGGGCTTGGAATTGAAGGCGAAATGCTTCCCGCCAATCGGAAACTCCTGGACACGAGCCTGGGCTGCGGCCCGGTTCTTCTCCAGCAGTTCGGCGAGGTATTCGAGTGTGAGCACCGAAAGATTTAACAATAAAGCAACGAGAAAACAAAGCTTTGGGCTTCGGACTTTTTTCTCGCAAAGTCGCGTAACGAAACATTACGCTTTCTCGAATGCTCAACTACATCTGGCTTGGCCTGGTCGTAGTGGCCGTTGTCATCGGCGGCTACACCGATCATCTGAAGGAAGTCGCGGAGGAGAGCTTCAAAATGGCGGAGTCCGCAGTAATGAAAACAGCCCTTCCGCTGGTTGGCATCATGGCCATGTGGCTTGGAGTGATGCGGCTGGCGGAGCGGGCCGGTTTGGTGGCGCTGCTGGCGCGCATGATGCGGCCCGTGATGGTCTGGCTTTTCCCGGAAGTGCCCGCCGACCACCCTGCCATGGGAGCGATGTTGCTAAATATGGCCGCAAGCGTCCTTGGATTAAATAACGCCGCAACGCCGCTCGGTTTGCGAGCCATGAAGCACTTGGAGACACTTAACCCGCGTCCTGGTGTCGCGACCAATGCCATGTGCACCTACTTGGCGATCAACACCAGTTCGATCCAGCTTATTCCCGCCACCGCCATCGCAGTCCTTGCCGCGCATAAATCCACCAATCCCACGGCCATCGTGGGCACCTCAATCATGGCAACTGGCTGTGCCGCGATCGCCGCCGTGGCGGCTGCCAAGTTTCTGGAGAAGCTCCCGATGTATCGACTTAAACCTGTTCCCGAGCGGGGTCCTGGCCGCAGCGCGTCCAATAGCGCAGACGCGCCTGGCGACCTCGGACCGCAGGACCAGGTCAGTGTTGCGGCCAGTCCCACAGCGCTCCAATAGACCGAAGCTTCGCCCGTTCACGAAGCACCCGAGCTGCGGCCACTGGCAGGCTGGGCTATCGGTGTCATGGCCGTCTTTGGGGCCTTCTTCGTTTTCCTGCTTGTCCGGTTAATCCTTCCGGGATCGTCTCCCAGCGGGCACGATACAGCCTTCGTGCGAGTAGTGGATGCCGTTTCGAAGCTTTCGATTCCGTTCCTCCTGTCAGTTTTCCCTTTATATGCAGCGCTACGCGGGGTGAAAGTTTATGAAGAATTCGTCGAAGGCGCTAAGGAGGGGTTCGATGTCTCAGTTAAAATTATTCCATATCTCGTCACCATTCTGGTAGCAATCGGAATGTTCCGCGCGGCCGGCGGCATAAACATGATTAGCGACGCCCTAGGCAGCACCATGAACGCCGTGGGTTTCCCCTCTGATCTGCTGCCCATGGTGCTGATGCGCCCTTTGAGCGGCAGCGGAACGCTCGGCATGTTCACAGAGTTGGTGGAACGCTGTGGCCCTGACAGTCTGGTCACACGAATGGGCGGCACCATTTACGGCAGCACGGAAACTACCTTTTATGTCCTCGCCGTGTACTTCGGCTCGGTTGGGATTAAAAAGACTCGCTATGCCGTGCTTGCAGGACTGACTGCGGATTTGGTTGGAGTTGTCGCCTCGGTCATCATCTGCCGCATCGTATTTGGCTGAACGATTCAAGGACAGCTAGCAACCTTGAACCTTGAACTTTGAACCTTGAACATCACCCCTCCACCTCCTGCGGCCCCTTTCCCCCATTCACTAAAAAAAGCACCGCCATTCGGACAGCCAGTCCGTTCGTGACTTGCTCGAGAATGAGCGAGCGGCCGCAATCAGCAATTTCACTGTCAATCTCGATGCCGCGGTTGATCGGGCCCGGGTGCATGATGAGGGCGTCTGGTTTCGTCCGGGCGAGACGTTTCTGATCGAGGCCAAAGAGGCTGCTGTATTCGCCCAGGCTCGGAAACATGGTCTTGCGTTGGCGCTCGTGTTGAATTCGCAAAAGGTTGATGATATCGGCATCGCGAATGGCCTCGTCCAGATCATAAGTGACGCGACAGCCCATCTGCTCGAACACGCGCGGCACGAGCGTGGACGGACCACAGAGAGTTACCTGAGCTCCAAGTTTGGTCAGGGCCCATATATCCGAACGGGCCACGCGACTATAAAGAATGTCTCCCAGGATTGTGACGCGCAGTCCTTCAATCTTGCCCTTCTTCTCGCGAATGGTGAAGGCATCGAGTAGCGCCTGAGTGGGATGTTCATGCGCGCCGTCGCCGGCATTGATCACGCTGCCCTTGAGCACCCGCGCCAGGAAATGCGGCGCGCCGGACGCGCTGTGGCGAATGATGATAAAATCGGCATTAAGCGCCTCGAGATTGCGCGCTGTGTCCTTTAGCGTTTCGCCTTTTTTGAATGAGGACGCCTCGGCGCTGAAATTGATAATATCAGCCGAGAGCCGCTGCTCAGCCAGCTCGAAACTGATCCGTGTGCGGGTCGAAGGCTCGACGAACAGATTGACAACCGTCTTGCCGCGCAAGGCGGGCACTTTCTTGATGGCGCGCTCGCCCACGGCCTTAAACGCTCGCGCCGTGTCGAGTACGGTCACGATTTCATCGGCCGACAGCGACTCGATATCAAGCAGGTGCTTACGGTGCCACGGCATGGGTAGAAGGGCAACTTTGTCGTTAACTTTGTCCTTAACTTAATCGAGAACTTAATCGAGAACTTAGTCGATTGTTCACGTTTCGCGTTTCATGGGTTCTTTTCTACGACAACCTCATCCGAGCCTCCCGCGCCTGACAGTCGCACATGGACCTTTTCGGACAACGACGTGGACACATTTTTGCCGATGAAATCGGCGCGGATTGGCAATTCCCGATGACCGCGATCAATGAGCACGGCCAGTTGAATGCGCGTGGGCCGGCCAAAATCATTCAGGGCGTCCAGCGCAGCCCGCACGGTGCGGCCGCTGAAGAGCACGTCGTCCACGAGCACGACGGTTTTGCCCGTAACATCAAACGGGATGACGGTAGGCTGGACGTTCGGGGCTGCGCGGCGGCTCAGGTCGTCACGGTGCATGCTTACATCCAGCGTCCCCAATGGGACCGATTGGTTCCAAATCCCCGAGAGCAAGCGCCGCAGCCGTTCCGCCAAGGGAACCCCGCCGCGTTGGATGCCGACCAGGGCGACCTCGTTGCCGTTCAGGTCGAGTTCGGCGATCTCATGAGCGATCCGCGCCAGCGCCCGTTCGATGGCCGGCTGGTTCATGATTTGTGTTATCTCGCCCACGAGGTGCCTAGTCTAAAGATCGGTGCCAAAACACCAAGCTTCAAAAGCATCGCACATGGCAGATTTCAAATTGGAATTCAAGGCAGGAAGATTTCATGGCAGGAAGATTAAAATCCGGTTTTCCTCCCGCTAGAGATTCCTGCGTTCTCTTCCTGGATATTTCTACTATAAACTCTGTTTTCGCCGTTGGCTTCTGTAAATGTATGATTAGGATTAGGATCATTATTGGATGAAAACCATCACCTTAATGACGCCCGTTTTTAACGAGGTGGACAACATCCCGGAGCTGGTGAGGCGAGTCTGGGCCGCTGTGGAGCCGCTCAAGAACAAATACAATTTCGAGTATTTGTTCATTGATAATGATTCCACCGATGGAACGCAGGACCTGCTTCGCAAGCTGGCTGCCCAGGATTCTCGTCTCAAAGTGATTTTTAATGTTCGCAACTTCGGGCACATTCGTTCGCCTTACTACGGTTTATTACAGGCAAAGGGGGACGCAGTGGTGGTATTCGCCGGCGATTTGCAGGACCCGCCCGAGATGATTCCGCAGTTCATCGAGCGGTGGGAGGCGGGCTACAAAATCGCGCTTGGAGTTAAAAACGAGAGCGAGGAGTCCCGAGTGATGTTCGCCATTCGAAAGACCTATTACGAACTCGTGACGCGGCTTAGCCACGTTCGGTTGATACGGAACGCGACCGGCACGGGCCTGTATGACAGGGAAGTTCTCGAATGGTTGCGCCAACTGGATGATCCAGAGCCCTATCTGCGCGGCATTATATGTGAATTGGGCTTCCCCATTGCGCAGGTTCCGTTTATCCAACCACGTCGCAGCCGCGGCATCACCAAAAATAATTTCTACACCCTTTATGACATGGCGATGCTTGGGATCACGGGCTTTTCGAAAATCCCGCTGCGCCTGGCTACGATGGTTGGGTTTGCGGGATCTATGCTCTGCCTTTTGATTGGCGCCGGATATTTGGTGTATAAGCTGCTGTTTTGGAATGAATTCAGGGCCGGCATCGCGCCGATGGTCATCGGACTGTTCTTTTTCGCTTCGGTCCAGTTGTTCTTCATCGGGATACTGGGCGAATACATTGGTTCGATCCATTCGCATGTGCGCAAACGGCCACTGGTGGTAGAGAAGGAGCGGGTTAATTTCTGATGCTGCTACAGAAGAAGACGTTAACCACAGATGAACACAGATGAACACATAAAACAAAATGACCGCGGACAAATGCTCAATTATCTGCGACTGACCAAATTGCGCGTCGGTCTCATCCTGAACTTTAAACAATCGAAGCTCGAATGGGAGCGCATCGTTCTTTGAATGCATCTGTGTTCATCTGTTTTTATCTGTGGTTTGTAAAGTGAAAGACAAAGGGCCTTGGTGGCTTTGCGTGCTGGTTATCTCTGTGTTGGTGGTCGGTTGCAACACTCTGCCGCCGTTGAAACCGGCGAATCTCAAGGAACCAGGGTGGACAGTGCGCGACGGACAGGCGGTATGGAGGACCAAAAAGGGCGCTCCTGATATCGCAGGGGAACTTCTGCTGGCGACGCGGGCCGATGGCCGGAGTTTTGTGCAATTCAGCAAGAATCCGTTTCCGCTCATTATCGCGCAAAGCACCGGAGCGGGTTGGGAGGTGCAGGTTCCGACTCAGAACAAACGCTATTCTGGCAAGGGCAAACCACCGAAACGCATGATTTTCCTTTATCTCCCCCAGGTGCTCGGAGGCCAGCCACCTCCCAAAGGGTGGTCCTGGGAGAAGCACGCAGATGGAGTGTGGATACTGGAGAATGGAAAAAGTGGGGAGGCCATCGAAGGATACCTCAATTGAATTTTTCAGGGCTCTCACCGAGAATGGGCTGAGGTGAAGCACCATACACCAAACACCAAACACCAAAGAAGTCCAAAGCATCAATCACCAATAGCCGCAGGACGGGCATTGGAGCTTGGAGTTTGGTGTTTGGTGTTTACAAACGCTCTAGTTTGGGATTCCGCGGATCAATAGTTCCGGTTTAACTCCAGCCATGACGGCACCGCACCCCAGTTTGCAGCATCCCGGCCGCTGGCTGTGGCTTGTTCTGCTTGTGCCCATCGGACTCGGGTTATGGCGGCTGAGCTTCGATACTGAGGTCCTGGATTTGTTGCCTTCTGATCTGCCGACCGTGCAGGGGTTGAAGATATTTCAAGAGCATTTCGCAAATGCGCGCGAGTTGATCCTGACGGTACAAACGCAAAGCGCTGAGGAGAGCGAAAGGGCGGCCCGATCCATCGCGGAGCGCCTGCGCGAGGAAACGAATCTGGTGTCGAGTGTCATTTGGCAGCCGCCCTGGCTGGAGCACCCGGAACTAATGGCCGAACTGATGGGTTACTTGTGGTTCAATCTTGCGCCGCAGGAATTTGATGCTTTGGCCCAACGGCTGGAGCCCCAAAAGTTATCGCAGACTCTGGCTGAAACCCGCGACGAGTTGGCCAATTCATTATCGCCGCAGGAAATTGCACGGTTGAGCTATGATCCATTCGGCTTGACGCGATTGCCCGAAAAAACCTCCGGGGCGGCCCCGTCGTTCGAGGGGGGACAGGAAATGTTTGGTTCACCGGACGGAACATTCCGAATCATCTTCATCCAGGCCAAGGGAGATTTGCGCAGCTACAAAGACTGCGATCAGTGGCTGAGCGAAGTGAAAGCCGTCGTTGCGTCAGTGGTCAGTGGCATGGCAGAAGTCCAAAGTCTAAAGTCAACAGACCACGGAGCAGAGGACAGAGGACAGAGGTCAGAGGTCAGAGGTCAGAAATCAGAAGTCAGTAGTCAGTGGTCAGTGGTCAGTGGTCCCCATATCGGCTATACCGGTCGCCCTGCGTTTGTCTCCGAAGCGGCGATGGGGATGCAGCATGACGTGAAGGCCTCCGTGGGCGGAACTGCGGCGATTATTGCCATGCTCTTCTGGCTGGCGCACCGGCGTATCAAACCAATGCTTTGGCTGCTGACGCTGCTGGGGCTGACCTTGGGTAGCACACTGGCGCTCGGAGGACTGATTTACGGCAAGATCAATATCGTGAGTGTGGGGTTCGCCGCAATTTTGCTAGGCCTGGCGGTGGATTACGCTGTCGTGCATTATCAGGAAGCGCTGGCCCAGCCGGAACTTTCCATTCCCCAAATTCGCCACGCCATTGCGCCCAGTATTTTTTGGGCGGCAGTCACAACCATCAGCGCTTTCCTGGTGCTAAACTTCGGCGGCCTGCCGGGTCTTGGCCAGCTAGGCACATTGGTGGCTCTCGGCGTGGCGCTCGCGGCGGGGATAATGATTTTCGAGTTTCTGCCGCCGTTGTTTCCACAAAGAGCGCACGGAGGCGCAGGGCCGGGGGTCGGGGGTCGGGGGTGGGCTGTAGAGCGTGCCTCGGCAGAGCGCCAGGGAACGGGTTCAGAGCTCAGGGATCAGGGTTCGGGCGTTGCTTTTGGGGTCACGGTGGTATTGCTGCTCCTCAGCCTGGCGACCTTGCTCGTTTTTGGCCGGCCTGCATTTGATCCTACCGCAAACGCTTTGCGTCCACGCAACAGCATCGCCTACGAAACCTTGGAAAAAGTTCAGGCGCATTTGGCCCAAGGACGCGAACCTTTGTCGCTGGTGATCGCGGGACGGCGCGTTGAAGATGTTGCCCGAACATTAACAAAGGTTGACTCAATCCTTTCAACGGCTGTTTCGAATAACCTTATTGCGGGATTCAAACTGCCCGCGCTGCTTTGGCCCGAGCGGGAATATCAGGAAAAGAACCGCGCCACCGCTCGGCGCCTGGCCGCTGAACGGCCAGTGCTTCGGCAGACGGCGTTGACCAATGGCTTTGCGCAGCGCGCGCTGGCCCTCACCGATCACATTCTTGACACGTGGCAGCGAGCGAGCGAGTCACAAGGACTCTTCTGGCCCACCAACCCGATGAGCCGCTGGATCTTTGGGAAGTTTTTTGCTCAAACCTCGACGAATTTTTTTGTGATGGGAGTGGTGGAACCAGCGGGAGAGCGGGATACAGCCTACCAAAACGAAAACACCAAACACCAAACACCAAACACCAGAGAAACTTCAAACTTCAAACTTCAAACTTCAAACAAGCCTCAAAATTCAAACCTCAAGGAGTCCAATTCCATCGGCTTGCAAAAACCGGGGAGTGAGACTGACCAAAAGTCAGTGGTCAGGGGTCAGAGGTCAGTGGTCGGGCAAAGGAGTGATCCGCTGGCAGTGGTCGAGTCAATGCTTCCGGCGCAAGACGTTTGGCTCTCTGGCTGGAGTCTGCTAGGCGGGGCCATTTTCCAGAAGGTGAAATCCAATTTCTGGAAGGTGCTGGCACCGATGGTGATCCTTGTGCTGTTGTCGCTTTGGCTGGCCTTTAGAAAGAGACCCTTGGAAAAGCAAGGCGCCGCGGATCAGGACACAGCGCCTGGAACACTCCCTCATCCCGCTGAGCGGGACGGCGCTGTTAAGGGCGGTCTGGAAATTGCCCTGAGTCTTTCTGTTCTGCTCTTAAGCGGCCTATGCCTTCTCACGGTTATGCGCTGGGCGCACTGGTCGTGGAACCTCCTGAACCTCATGTCTGTGCCACTGATCCTGGGCACGGGTGTAGATTACAGCATCTTCATGCAATTGGCGCTGCGCCGGTTCAATGGAGATCGACGCATGGCTTATCGCGCGGTTGGCCGCGCGCTCTTGCTCTGCGGCGGCACCGCGGTTGCAGGCTTTGGCTCGCTCTCTTTGTCGAGCAATCAGGGGATGGCCAGTCTCGGCCAGGTGTGTGCGGTGGGGATCGGAGCGAACATGCTTATTTCGGTGTTGTTGCTGCCGGGGTGGTGGGGCGCCCTAAGTTCAAAGTTCAAGGTTCAAGGTTCAAAGTTGGAGGAGGGTCGTGGGTTGAGGGTCGAGCGTCGAGGGGCGGGGGCCGGCGCCCGGGGAGAAGGGGTTCAGGACGCAACACGCGCCACTGAACACGATTCACGATTCACGATTCACGTTTCACGTTTTTACCGCGCACGGCTTTGGCGCCTGGGCTTGCAATTGGTTCGCCTTGCTCCAACCTGGTTGCTGAAGGTCTTTTGCCTTGCCGTTGCTGAATTGCATTTCCGGCTAAGTCCCCAACGACGCCAGATCGTGATAAACAACTTGCTTCCGGCTCACGAAGGCCAGCACGCGCTCGCAAAGCGGACGGCGCGGCGATTATACCGCAATTTCGCGCTGAAGCTGGTGGACCTTTGGCGCGTGGAGAGTGGGCTGCCGCTGCATAGCCGGCTGTCCCCCGCCGGCGATTTAAAACTGCTGGAATCGGCATTGGGCAAGGGACGAGGGGTGGTGCTGGTCACGGTCCACCTTGGAAACTGGGAACTGGGAGGCTTATTGCTGGCCCAACTTGGAGTCAAGCTTACCGTGCTCACCCTGGCCGAGCCGGATGCCAACCTCACGGAGCTGCGCGCCGCTTCGCGCGCCCGGCTTGGCATTGATACCCTGGTAATCGGCCACGACGGCTTCGAATTCGTGGAAGTCATAAAGCGGCTCCAGGCGGGCGGAGCGGTTGCGATCTTATTGGATCGTCCCCGAGAGCGGAATTCAGCGCACGTGCAGTTATTCGGCCATTCGTTCTCGGCGTCTGCCGCGGCCGCCGACCTTGCCCGGGCTTCGGGTTGCGCGCTGATTGGCGTGGCTATCGTGCGCGAAGGCCCGGGATACGTCGCCAGGATTTTGCCCGAATTGAACTATGACCATCGAACCCTGGTCGGCGTCGAAGGCCGCCGAGCGTTGACTCAGCAAATCCTTGAGCGGTTCGAGCCCGAAATCCGGGCGCACCTCGATCAATGGTACCAATTCGTGCCGGTGTGGCCGCGGGATGCAAAACAATTGCTGCAGCCGAGATAACGAGGCTCTAGACAGAGGTCGGAGAACAGAGGACACCTTCGCAGTTTCATGAGCAGGAAAAAGTCGCGGACGGCCTCGTCCGCGTTCAGGACCATCAGCCTATGTTCTGCTCAGTTTCGTGAGCAAGAGCATCGGCCAATCCAGGTATTTTTGTGCCCGCACAGAACTTGCCGCTAAGGCCGAATCCACTGCATGCTCACTCACATTCTGGAGCTTTAGCCCGGCACTCAACGCAGCCATTAGATAATCGCTCACTTGATGGACATGGCTTGCAAGGCAGACCCTTCGTCCAGACGCCGGATCAATGAACCTCGCTTGCACGCCCCGCAATGACATGGCCGGATGCATCACCGAAATAACTACTTCGCCGCAAGGCCGGCAAATCCGCCGCAGTTCGCCAAAAAAGCCGGCTAGGTCCTTGATGTGGTCCAGCACGAGACAGCAAAAAACCCGGTCGAAGGATGCGCTTTTCAATGGGAAAGGGCGCGCGAGGTCATGGCAGATGAAGTTGATTCGCCCGGCCTCCGGCTTGGCGCGGGCCCGCGCGAGCATGGACTCCGAAAAATCTACCGCGGTAACTCGAGCGCCTGCTGCTGCCCAACGAATAGCATGGCGACCCGTGCCGCACCCAATATCGGCGACATCCAGACCGGACACGTTTCCGGCCAGGGCACTCAAATAACGTTCTTCAAGCAGAACCAGAGGATTATCATCCCCGTCATAAAACTCCGCCCAACGATCATACCCTTCCTGGGTAGGAATAATGTCCATAGAGATCGGCTCTTGTTGCGTCATTGGATCAGGATGTGCTCGCATAAGACGGATTAGTTTTGCATAGCCCCTGCGAACTAAGAAATCAAGCCGACTTCTTTGTTTGTATTCTTGTGCCTTTGTTTGGGGAAAGCAAACTTCGTGCAGGGAAACAGATTGCACGAAGGATTACCTTTCATTAGAGATTAATGTGCGTGAAGTGACAACATCGGCGTTATGAAGGGCAAAGCAAAGCTGAGCGACTTAATGCACCCAAAGATGATGTCAGGAGCCCTGGATTGGCTCCACATTGTAGGGGATGACGAGAGGATTCCTCTATCGAGTTCTTATGACGACCAACGGACTCCTCACGTCGTCCCCTACAAGGGGAACTCAGTCAGCTCAGTCAACCTAATTAACCTGATTAACTGTTTTCGCTTCGCGTCTACCGCACTCTGTCTATCCACCTTGCTCCTGAGCATCTCCGCACGCGCCGCCGCAAATCACGTCAACTCCGAACTCCCGTGGCACGAAGCGGTTGTGGATTCACAGAACAAACTGCTGGCCTGGTATCAGCCGGAGCAGAATCTCGGCTACGACCGAGTTCTGCATTTGGCTTGGGATTTTTTGGAGCACAAAATTCCCAATGATCCCAAAACCGGCCTGAAGGTGTATCTCGTCAATGCTGTATTCGACGCCAAAACACTCCAGGGCGTGAACTGGCAGGGAAATCCGGCCAGCACGTTCGGCCAATTTGTTGACTCGTTGGTGGCGTGGTATCCGTATTCTGGCGACGACCAAGCGCTTGGGATGGTTCGTTCGATGCTCGATCATCAACTCGCCCACGGAACGAGCCCCGCCGATTGGAATTGGCCGAACGTGCCATTTGCCACAAACGACAAGAACAATCCTGACTATGGCCGCAATATTCGCGGCATGCCGTCCGATTTTTACGGCGGCATCGAAACGGACAAAGTCGGCGAACTGGGCATCGGCTACTGCCTTTTCTACGAACTGACCGGCGAGCAAAAATACCTGGCTGCGGCGATCCGTTGCGCGGATGCCTTGGCGGGCCACATTCGCGCCGGTGACGAAACACACACGCCATGGCCGTTCCGGGTGAACGCCAGGGACGGGACCGTCATCAACGGCGAGGAATATGGCGGCATGATTGTGGCCCCGGTCCGCCTGTTTTCCGAACTCATCCGGCTCAACCAGGGGCAGGTTGAGGAATACGCCCAGGCCCGCAAGCTCGCCTGGGATTGGATACTTCAATTTCCGATGCGCAACAACCATTGGAGCGGTTATTTCGAGGACGTTGTGAAGGACATGGCGAATGTAAACCAGGCCTGCCCCACCATGACCGCTTACTACATCCTTTCATCGCCCGATCCGAACGCCTTGGATCCGCACTGGACGGGCGATGTCGGGCACCTCATTGATTGGGTACGCCAAAAATTTGGGCGCGGCCCTTATTTGGGAGCCTGGGCTATTGACGAGCAAGGCAGGCCTCCCGATTACGCCGGCTGCTGCTCACGAGCGGGGTTGGCCAGCGACACCTCGCGGTGGGCGGCCATCAATGCCATGTACTACGAGAAAACCGGCGACGCCCAGGCCCGGGAAGATGCTTTTCGGTCTCTGAACTACTCGACTTATTTCAGCGACAGCCAGGGCAAAATCGCCTGCTGCGGCCTGGACTACGCCGATTCCTATTGGTTCGATGACGGTTACGGCGATCATATCCGCCATTATCTGTGGGCCATGGGCGCGATGCCTGAATTGGCGCCGCTCAGCCAAAATCACCTCTTGCGCTCGTCTTCGGTGGTCAGAAAAGTGAATTACGAAAAACGGGCGATCACTTATGAGACGTTCGATCCTGATGCCAGCGAGGTCCTGAGGCTCAACAGCACGCCCATGGAGGTCCATGCAGCCGGAAAGAATCTCCCGCGGCTCAGCGTGCTTGAACGGTCCGGATATACCATTCGCAAGCTGTCCGCCGGCGGGGTCGCGGTGCAGGTGCAGCACAGAGGCGCGCGGGAGGTAAAGGTTTCCTGGTGAGGCATCGCAAAAGAACGTAGGTTGGTGTTTGTGCAATAACATGCTTTCTCCTCGCAGGCTTTTCTTCCGTCTCCTTTCCATCCTGGCCGGTCTGATCTTAGGGCTTCTTCTTGCAGAAGCCACGCTGCGGATCCTCCACATCCAACCCGAGCGCTACCCGCCCCAACGCTGGTTCGCCTGGGACGGCAAGGATTTTCGTGACACGTCAATCTCGGGCGGGAAATTGATGAAGCGCGCCAGCCCTTACGCCGATCTTGGCGTCACTATGGGCGAGTATGTTCCCAGAGCGCGGTTCAAGGTCGTTTTCCCCAACAATCCGCGCGGCTATTTCGATTCTTCCAATGGCGTGCTGTCCACCATCAACTCGCTGGGCCTGCGGGGCGGGGAAATCAGCCCTCAAAAACCGGCCGGCGCCTATCGCATCCTCGGCCTCGGCGATTCCTTCACCTTTGGCGAAGGCGTCAAAGACGACGACACATTCCTGCATCAACTCGAACTCCGCCTCAACGCCGCCCCCACCAATCCACCAATCCACCAATCCACCAATCCATCATCCATCATCCATCATCCATCATCCCCTAGCGCCGCCCAAAATTCCAACATCCCAGCACCAACTCGCTTCGAGGTCCTGAACGCCGGCGTCCAGGGCTACAACACACGCGATGAAGTCGTTTACCTGGAGAAGCGCTGGTTGTCCTTCGATCCTGACCTGGTCCTCCTCGTCTTCTACATTAACGACGCATACGACGATAGCGTCATTCTCAACCGCGGCCAGGAACTGGGTATTTACGACTCGAAACCCACAGGGCTGGGTAAATACTCTTACCTTTGGGACCTGACCCAGTATAAATACGCCGCTTATCGGAACTCTCAGAAACTGGAGGAGTATTACAAACAACACTTCTTCACGGATGCGCGAACCTTCCTCGAAAATCCTGGCGATTTCAAAGTGGATTGGACGGTCTGCCGTTCGGCGCTCGAACACGCAGTTCAACTCACCCGGGAGCGAAACGTGAAACTTGGCCTGGTCATGTTCCCGGAATTATCAAATCTCAAAGGCGGTTATCATTTTCTGGAAGTCCTCAAATTGGTTCGGGAAACCTGCGCACGCCTTGGTATTCCGTTCATGGACTTGCTCGATACCTTTGGCGGCCACGAGCCAAAAAAACTTTGGGTCCACCCCTCCAATCATCATCCGAACGAATTAGCGCACGCCATGGCTGCCGACGCCATCGAAACCTTCGTGCGCCACCAATTCCTTGAAAGCAGGGCAGGCTTCCCGCCTGCCCTCTCACACCCAAACCCGATCCAAACCCAGCCCGTGGCCACGGGCCCCCAACAATCCAACAATCCTTCAATCACCCAATCCACCGCCCCACTCGGCCAACGATTCCTCCCTCCCCCCGAGCTCCCCCAATCCCGCACCGAAATCATCCGCTCGCTCATCCGCGAAGGGCGCCTCGATGAAGCCAAAGTCCAAATCGAGAAAGCCCTGCAACTACAACCCGACGATGAGGAGGCCCACAGCAACCTGGGAAATGTTCTGCACACAATGGGCCGCCTTGACGAAGCCATTGCCCAATACCAGCAGGCCATCCGAATCAAACCTGATTTCGCAGTGGCGTATTTGAATCTCGGCAATGTTCAGATTGAAAAAGGGCGTCCTGACCAGGCAATCGCCAGCTACAGGAAGGCCATCGAGATCTCGCCTGATTTTGCCGGAGCACAGAGCAGTCTCGGTCTGGTCCTGCTCAAGGTCGGGCAGGTAGATGAAGCAACGGCCCGATTTAAGAAGGCGATCGAGTTGAGCCCCGATTCGGTGGCAGCGCATCTTCACCTGGGCGATATCTCGCTGCACAAAGGTGATATCAACCAAGCAGTCTTCAATTATGGGCGGGCCGTCGAACTGCGGCCTGACTCTCCGCAGTGTTGCAACAGCCTGGCGTGGGTTCTGGCGACCGGACCGCAACCAGCGTTGCGCAGTGGTCTAAGGGCGCTGGAATTGGCGGAAAAGGCGGAGAAGCTCTCTGGCGGAACAAACCCGCTGGCCATTCGAACTCTCGCCGCCGCTTACGCCGAGACCGGACAATTCCCTAAAGCGATGGCTACCGCGGAGCGCGCATTGCAGCTAGCGGTGTCGCAAAAGAACACGCTGCTGGTTGAACGGTTGCGCCATGACATCGCCTTGTACCAGGCGCACTCGCCTTGCCGGGACGTGGAGCAGAATGGGAATTGATTTGTCAGACCGGTCGGACTGGTCGGACCGGTCTGACGATAGCAAGCCCCGCGGCAACCGCTTGTACGTGTGGCCGCCGTCGTTTTTGGTGTGGTCGCTGCTCTCCTGCTCCTCGAGCAGCCAAACTACTTCAAAACCGCCTCGTGGAATTCCTTCCAATCGTCGAGGTTGTTGAGATTCACGGCGTCCTTGGGGGCGGAGGCGCCATCAGGCAGGCCGTTGGCGCCCAGAATCGCCTTTCGGGTGTCGTCGTCGTGGATGTAGCCGCGAATGGCGGAGTTGAGTTCATCAACGGAGGCCTTGTCGAGCTTCGTGGCTTTGGATTTGACCCAACCCTCGAATTGCGGATAGGTCGGCTTGCTTTTCTTGACGAAATCAATGACCGCATCGCGGTTCAGGCCAAGGCCATCAATGACCATCTGGTCGTAACCTTTGCCCGCCCCGGGATAGCCCGGCGCCAGCTTGCCACAAGATTCGAGCGACAGCTTCAGCCAAAGCCGAGGCAGATGCAAAACGCCGAGCGGACCGGCGACGCCGGAACTGATGAGTGGAACTACGGTATTCATAAGTTTGTATCTAATTTATATGGGTTGAACGACGAAATTTAAAAGCCGCCTGCGCGCCGGGTCAATAACTTTGTTAAACTTCAAACTTCAAACTTCAAATCTCAAACTTCAAACAAACCTCAAACTTCAAGCTCCAAGGTTTGAGCGCTGGAATGAAACGACGATTGGTCGTTCTTAGTGTTTTAACGTTTTGACGTTTTAACCCTTTTAACGTTTTAACGATTTAACCTTTTTGAAAACGCCACTCCTTCGATTTCCACCAGGAGCTCGGGCCGGCAAACATCGGCGATGGCGTAGATGGCGGGAACATTCCCAAACCTGCGCTGACAGATGGCCTGGCAGGCGGAGAAGTCCTTCTGGCGCTTAAGATAGACACGCACCTTCGCCAGGTCTCGCAGGGTCGCGCCTGCGCCGAGCAAGCCGTGTTGCTTGAAATTTGCGGGAGCGATGAGGCGCTCGATGTTATCTATGGTCTGCTCGGTTTGTTTGGCGATGTCGCCAGCATGGCAGCTTTCGGAATTCAGAACACTGGCAGTGCCTGAGATCCAGGTCGTGACGTAATCTCCCAGACTCATCGCCGTGGCGCGAGCGAACTTGGGGCTTTCCGGGGAGTAGCGCGGCGGGTAAAGGCAAGGCGGCGTTTGGTGCGGGTTTTCCAGGGGAACGAGAACGAGGTCGGGACGGCTGGTTTCGAGCGCAATGCAACTGACGATGAGTTGCCGGCCCTGCATGCCGATACCGGTGCTGGCGGGATAGATCGCACTTGCGGAGCGCGGACATTCCTGTCCGCAGCCAGCCTCGAACGTATTGCGGGTTATGGATTTTCTTGCAAGCTTCAGCTCGCCCCGCTTGCTGCGGACAAGAATGTCCGCGCTCCGGCGATTCGCGCGGACAAGCTGTCCGCGCTCCAATGGATGGCCATTCCTTTTTGCAACGAAGGCCCCGCCAAATGGTATGTTTCTGTAGAAGTCCGTGCGCGCGCGATTTAACTCGAAGTACCGCTGTAGCCGTCCTTCCGGCGCGGTGACGCCACCCAGATAATACCAGAGGCGCACGATATGCTCGAAACGGCTGCCCGCCTGGCGCAATGCGTGGTCCAAACTTTCCAGGGCATTCAGGACTCCAGGGTAAACTTTCCGCGAGGTCAACCCCGAGGCGGGTTTTATGCCGGCGCAGTAAATGAATCGAACCCGATCGTAACTGACGGCCAGAACCTGCGGGCTGTAATGCTCGACTCGCACCGACTCTCCCCCGATGGCCCATGCTTCCATGGCAAGCGCGGCCCCGCTGCATGGTGCTTGGAAAAGAAAATTCGTTGCCGGTTGGTGCGGTCCGTAGAAATCGGACAGGATGTGTTCACAAAGTTTTTGGTCCTCGGCTCGACGCAGGAAAACCGTCTGATTGACAACGGACATCGGCCGGGACTGTTCTTGAAGCGCATTGGACAGGAGGGACAGTACATCCTGCGCCTGGCTTCGGAATGGTCCGCGGCCTGAAGGTTCGAGCATCAGCGCCAGTCGAGCGGAATCGCCCAGGTGCACAAAGGAAGTTTGCGCGTAACCAGTCCCATTGCCGTTGGACGTCACCATCCGATCTGGAGCTGGGAGCAGGAGCGCCTTGCGGCGGGGACCAGCGCAGAGTTTCTCAGCTTTTTTTTGCGAAGGCAGCGTGTTGCGGCCGCGATTGCGGCGGGTGGCTCCCTGAAGGTGTGGCGCACCTAAGGCGCTGTCAGACATATTGCTTGCGAAAAGCTAACATGGTTCAAGCGCGGCTCCAAGCGCAATGAAACGCCAGTCGGGGCGCTGAAACCGGGGCGCTGAACTCCATTTCGGCGCTTTGGGAGGAAAGTATTGGTTCGCGCCGAAATGGAATTCGGCGCTCCGTTCGTGTTGTGGAATCGGGCGCGTGCGATCACTTCAACTTGAGCAACACTCCCTGGCCTGCGGCGAGCCAGAAGCCATCTTTGCTCTCAAAAGACTCGGGTTTGCCGCTTACTGGAGACACCAACTCCGCCAGCGCGAATGGTTGCATGGTTTTGAGCATAAAGCGTGCAGATCGTTCGAGGCTCAGGTTCACAACCACCACATACAAACCGCCGTCTCGATGTTTAAACTCACCAACCATGGCCGATGCCTCAGAACTCACGGCTTCCACCAGCGAGCCTGGCAATGATGGGAGGCCGGGAACCGGCGGGGGCGACGTGAAGAAAATGCCGGTGGAAGTCAGCAAACTCATGGTGGACGCCAAAGCGGCAACCTGGGCATTTACTTCTTTGAGGTAAGTCCAGGTAAGAGTCTTCTCGCCGTTTGGCCCAATTGCGTTGTACTTATATCCCGGACCATAATAGTTGAACCATGTCACGCCTCGATAACCAGCGGCCAGCGTGGTCCAGGCCTGAAACAGCAGGTTGGCCGGTGATGGAATTGGTGTGGCCGGCCGGATTTGGTTTGCGCAGACAATGTTGAGGCAGGGGAGTTGGTGTTCCTGAGCTACTCGGCGCACTTCGAGCAGGTTCTGATAGTAACTCGCGGCTTTGCCAGAATCTTTGAGATCGTGCGAATACAGGACCATGTAATTATCGTAGCTGATCACCTGCGGTTTCACTTCGGCCACAAAGCGTTCGAGATATTCGGTGTAGTTGGTTGTGCCCAGTTGAGACCTGTCCGGCGCGCCGAGGGTAGCGTAATCCGGCAACAGGTTGATATAGGCTAATTTGCCCGGAGCGTACTTCCTCACTGCGGCAACTGCTTTTCCTAGCGCTGGAAACTCAGCCACGCCGGGTTCATCGTTAATGAAATAACCCACCACTGCCGGACTTGATTTGCCTTCGCGTATGATTCGCTTGATTCGGTCCTCGATTTGTTGGTCCGTTAGTTTGTGCCATGCCCGAAAATAGTTGAAGTTCGTGAACACCGGATCGTCCGGCAGAAGAATGGCCCCGAGGCCAAGCTTCTCGCACGCGCGCAGGTCCTTCGGGAGAACGAATCCGGCCATGTTGAAGTGACATTCCGCAATGCTCTCGAAGCCGTTGAGTCGTTTTTCCACATGCGTTTGCTGCTTCCAGCCGTGATACGGGTCCCAGGGAAGGATGGGAAAGAACTCGGGGTTGTTAATCTCTGCTGAGGCGAAGGGAGCGGCCCCGCGACACACACCAAACACCCCTGCGCAAACACCAAACACCATACACCAAACACCAAAGAAACTCCAAACATCAAATCTCAAATACCGCCATTGCCCATTTTTGGTGTTTGGAGCTTGGTGTTTCCCTGGTGTTTGGTGTTTGGTGTTTGGTGATTTCGCCATAATGTCAACGCCCCCGCTTGCGGCCGCCCTCATCTCTTTGTAACCATGTAACCATGTAACTTTGTAACTTTGTAACTTTGTAACCATGTAACTATGCAACCCAATTAACTCAGTTAACCATTTCACCCTTGCTCCAGCCCCTTCTCGTATTCCTTGTTGATCAGGTAGTTCTTTCCCAGCGCCTTGCCGAGCGGATCGTCATCGGGACCGCAGAAACCCAGGTGCAGGTGGCGGCGCCAACCCTCCACGCATTTGAAGCGGCGGGACATGCGGCCCAACTCGAGCGACATGTTTTCCATCGCCAGTAACAACGAACTGATGCCCTGGCTGACGTCGAGCCAATTCTGCTGGCTTTTGTGCGCCGACAACGCTTCCTGTTTGGTTTTCTGAACTGAAGTCGTGTTCACAAAGGCGCCTGGGACGATCCGGCGGCGCAGGCTGTCACACAAACCGTGCGGCATGGCGTGATAGACGGTGACCGGGTATTCCGCCGATTCGCGAGGGGGAGAGGTCCGGAAGTTAGGCATCCCGCGAGCGAAGGCGGCCGTGACTGCCAGGCGCGAGGTGTTGGTATGGTCCTCCATATAATCCTGCGGTGAGTGCGTGAGGACGACTGTGGGCTTGACGGCGCGGATGACTGCCGCCAGGCCCCGCAGTAGATCGAGCGTGTAAAAAATCTCCAGGTCGTTTGTGAGCGCCGGATGGAATTCCGCGCCCAGGATCTTGGCTGCCGTCCTGGATTCATTGTTGCGGATGGCTCGGATGGCCGATGCGCTGTATTTCACGGTCCCGCAGCTTCCGTTTGCCACGCTCATGTAATGAGTTTGGTAACCGGCCCGTTTGAGCAACAACAGCGTTCCCGCCATGTAGAATTCGATGTCATCGGGGTGGGCGCCGATGGCGATGGCAGTGGGTTTAGGCATACAACGAGGGACGAGGGACGAGGGGCGAGGGGCGAGGGGCCGCATCGGAGCGCGGACATTCTTGTCCGCAGCAACGTGGAGCGAAAGAAAGGCTGCCTGTACTCACCGGCGTTTCTACGTTTTAACGTTTTAACTTTTTAACTCCCACCTCGCTCATCTTTACGGGCCTGCCTTTTTCTGCCGAACGGTCTGCAGCAAAGATGACCTCATGACTTATGGCCGCGTCTTCCAGGCTGGTCAGCGGCATGTCTTTTCCTTTGTCCAGAGCGTTGAAAAAGGCCTCGAACTGCGTTTGATACGGGTGGTCTGCTACGTCACCCGAGTCCACCAGCCGAGCGCCCAGCGAACTCCAGATGGTCTTGTTTGTCCCCAGATCGCTGGAATGGAATTTGTTGTCGAGCAGGCTTCCTTTGCTGCCCACCAGGTGCGTATGAAAATAGTAGGGCTGGAGACAATCAATCACCGAAGCGCATTTGCCCACACTCCCGTTCTTGAACTTCAGAATGGTGACGCTGGTGCTCGGGAATTCATACGGAGCGAAGATGGGGCTTCGTGACTTCGTGTCGTAACTCATCACCTCAGTCACCTCTGAGCCCATGCACATCAGCAGCGCATCCAGTGCATGGCAGCCGGCCTCGAGCAGTGAACTGCCCCCTTCAGCCTTGCTCTTACACCAGCGGAACTGGTCGTACCATGGTCCGATCCCGTGATAATAGTCCACCTCGCCGTAGTGCAGGTCCCCAAGCAATCCGCGATCAATGACGGCTTTGGTAGCCAGGAACTGGCTGGCGTAGCGACATTCGAAACAGACGCACGTTTTCACGCCAGCTTTCCTGACCGCCTGTCGCATCTGTTGAAGTTCTTTGAGCGAAAGGCAGAGCGGTTTTTCCAGAATAAGATGTTTGCCGGCTTTGGCGGCGCGAGTCACCTGCTCCAGGCGCTGCGTGGGAAAACCACACAATGAGAGGACGTGGATGTCTGGATTTGCAATCAATTCATCCAGGTCGTTATAGACCTGGATAGGGCGGCCGTACTTGCTGCTCAGCTCGGCGGCATCGAGTTTCCGGGGAGAACAAATCGCGGTGACCTGGCCCAGCGTGGTGGCGTTGATGGCGGGAATGTGGGCCGTGGCGACCCAGCCGTAGCCAACAATGGCGGTGTTGAATTTTTTCATCGCGTCGTGTCTCCGCAATGCCACAGGCTTTAGGCAAAGTTGTCAACGAAATGTTTTTGTGGAGCGCCGAATTCCATTTCGGCGCGAAGGTATCCCTAATGCTCAACGCGCCGAAATGGAATTCGGCGCTCCGGCTTACAGCTTCTTCCCCGTCAGCCGCTCGTACGCCTCCAGGTACTTCGCCTGCGTCTTCGCCACCACTTCCGGCGGAAGCATGGGCCCTGGCGCGCTCTTATTCCAATCAAGCGTTTCCAAATAATCCCGGACAAACTGCTTATCGAAACTCGGCTGGCTTTTGCCCGGCTCATATTGGTCCGCAGGCCAGAACCTAGATGAATCGGGCGTAAGCACCTCGTCAATCAGGATCAGTTTCCCATTCATCAAGCCAAATTCAAATTTCGTGTCGGCGATGATGATGCCCCTGCGACGCGCGTAATCGCGCGCGAAATTGTAGATCTTCATGCTCGCATCCCGCGCGCGCTCAGCGATGTCAGCGCCGACCATGCGCGCCGCCTGCTCAAAGGGAATGTTCTCGTCGTGCCCCGTTTCGGCCTTGGTTGCCGGGGTGAAAATCGGCTCAGGCAACTCGGCCGACTCTTTGAGGCCCGCCGGCAGTTTGATGCCACAAACCGTCTGCCGCTCGAGATATTCTTTCCAACCAGACCCTGCAAGATAGCCGCGCACCACGCACTCGATCGAAAGCGGCTTGGCTTTTTTGACGATCATGCTGCGGCGCCCGACTTGCGCCTCGAATCGCTTCAACTCGGGCGGCAGTTCCGAGTTTTCGCGAGAGAGAAGGTGATTGGGCTGAAATGCCTCGGTCTGCGCGAACCAGAAATAAGAGATTTGTGTCAGCACCTCGCCTTTGCCCGGGATGCCATTGGGCATGATCACATCGAATGCCGAGATCCGGTCTGTTGCCACGAACAGCAAGCGGTCGCCGAGATCAAATATCTCGCGCACCTTGCCACTCTTGAGTTTTTTGATCCCCGGCAAATCGAGTTCGAGCACAGTGTTGTTTTGCATCGCGCGTGAATCTAGCAGCATGTTCGCTAGACCTCAAATGGAGAGTCCGTGGTCAGTAGTCAGTAGTCAGTGGTCAGTGGTCCGTGGTCCGTGGCCTTGTGCTCGGCATGGGGAGACAGAATCATAATTTTATTTTTCTGGATGATTCTGTCCTTCCATGATTCTGTCTGTTTTACATCCCAGGTTGAAAGGACAGAATCATGGGGAGCCAGAATCTAATTTTATTTTTCTGGACATCTATTGGCTATTGGGTATCTGATGTGCCTGAACCCTGAACCCTCTTTTCCTCTCTTTGTTTCTTCGTTCCTTTGTTGTTTTGTATTAGTCTCGTTGGAATGACGACTGAAATTCAAGTCCGCCGCCACTTCGCCAGCGACAACTGCGCCGGTATCTGCCCCGAGGCTCTTGCGGCGATGATCGAAGCCAACGAAGGCCACGAAGTCGGCTACGGCAATGATGCGTGGACAACCAAGGCCTCCAACCTCATCCGCGACATTTTCGAAATCAAGTGCGAGGTTTACTTCGTTTTCAACGGCACCTCCGCCAACTCGCTCTCGCTTGCATCCATGTGCCAATCCTATCACAGTATTCTTTGTCATGACCAGGCGCACATCGAGACGGCCGAGTGCGGCGCCCCGGAATTCTTCGCCAATGGGTCGAAAGTGCTGCTGCTCGGCGGAGCGCACGGGAAAATTGACCCGAAAACCATCGAACGCGCTGTCAACAAACGAACCGACATTCATTATCCGAAACCTCGCGTCGTCTGCCTCACGCAGCCCACGGAGTTGGGCACTGTGTATTCGCTGGACGAAATGCGATTGCTGGCCGAGGAAGCGCGGCGGTTTGGCCTGCGCGTCCAAATGGACGGCGCGCGCTTCGCAAACGCGGTCGCGGCTCTTGGAGTTGCCCCAAAAGAAATCACCTGGAAACTCGGCGTGGACGTCCTCTGCTTCGGCGGCACCAAGAATGGAATCGCGGTGGGCGAAGCCGTGGTGTTCTTCAACTCCGACCTCGCCCGCGAATTCGATTACCGCTGCAAACAAGGCGGCCAACTTGCCTCCAAGATGCGCTTCCTCTCAGCGCCATGGGTGGGAATGTTACAAGATGGCGCTTGGCTTAAGCACGCCGGCCACGCCAACGCCATGGCCAAACGTCTCGAAGCGGCAATCCGAGACCTCCCCGGCGTCGAAGTTGTCCATCCCGTTCAGACCAACGGCGTCTTTGCCAGGATCCCAACGGAAGCGGTTGCTCCAATGCACCGGCGCGGCTGGAAATTCTACACCCACGTCGGCACCGAAGGCGAAGCCAGGCTAATGTGCAGTTGGGATACGACCGCGGAGGATGTGGATGGGTTTGCGAAGGATCTAAAAGGCCTCTTGATCAGGTGACCGCTTCTTAATCTTACTCTTTCTCTTAATCTTAATCCCCCTCGTTCCTCAGAACCTCCAAACTTCAAAGATCAAACTTCAAAGAAGCCTCAAACTCCAACACTCAAGCTCCAAGCCTCGAATTTGAAAATACGTCCTAATCGCTGAGGGCGTTTTCCAATGCCGCTAAGCCTAAGCATTCGAGTTGTGTAATTTCTATTGCTTTACTTTGACCCATATGATAATCTTGGTCGGTTTGGATCGGGAATGAAGACAATCGCTTGGCTTGATCGTGCGATTCAAAAGAAGCTGGCCACGTCAGCCATCGGCTTCGGAATGCTAAGTGCCAGTGCATTTGCGCAGTACTCGATTACCGAGCTTGGAGGCCTCGGTGGCGTTTATCCTTCGTCTCCGGCTCTGGTTAGCGAGGCGTACGGCATCAACAATAGCGGTCAGGTGGTAGGCTACGCTTTCACGACTAGCGGTAACAAACATGCCTTCCTTTATAGCGCTGGCGCCATGACCGACCTAGGAACACTGGGCGGCTCCAGTAGCCAAGCGAATGGCATTAACAATAGCGGCCAAGTAGTGGGCCATGCTTACCTGGCGGGAAACGCATCGTATCATGCCTTCCTCTATAGCGGAGGCGGGATGGCCGATCTTGGAACCCTTTCCGGAGGCATTAACAGTGATGCCTATGGGGTGAATAGGAATGGCCAAGTGGTCGGCTCCTCCGACCAGTACGCCTTCCAATACAGCGGTGGTATGATGTCCTACCTTACTCTTGGCTCAGGAAGTTGGGCCTCCGGCGTTAACGACCAAGGCCAGATCGTGGGTGTCTACGAGGTCTCGGGCACGGAAAGTGCGTTCCTTTACAATGGAACCGTTGCCACGTACTTGGGTCACCTCGGAGGCGGCCAAAGTGCCGCAACTGGGATCAATACCAACGGCCAAATCTCCGGGTGGTCGTACTTGCCCGGAGGTTCAATCTATCATGCCTTCGTTTACAGTGGTGGCCGGATGAGCGATTTGGGCAGCCTCGGGGGCAATTTTAGCGCCGCCAATGCAATCAACGATAATGGGCAACTGGTTGGTTACTCCCTCACGACTGCTTTCGCCAAGCATGCTTTTCTCTACAGCGGCGGAGTTATGCTCGACCTCAACACCGTCACACCAAGTAACTCGGGCTGGACCTTAACTTCGGCTCAAGCGATAAACGACAAAGGTCAGATCGTTGGGTACGGCACGAATCCCTTGGGCCAGACCGACGCATTCCTGCTCACCCCGATACCGGAGCCGAGTTCCGGGGTTTTATTGGTGATCGTAGGTATAGTGTTATCCTTCCGGCTATTTGGCCAGCATGATAACGTAGTTTCGTTTACCTTTGCGCAAAAGGAGATGCTTGCCAAAGACGAGGTCTCCTGAGCCGACTGCCCGCTGCACGTTCGATTCGCGCACGTTGTTGATATAAATCCCCCCGCCTTCGATATCTTTCCTCGCCTGTCCTTTAGAAGGACACAAGCCGCTTTGGACTAGCACCTCGATCAACGGCTTTCCCGAACTATCCAAATCACTTTTGCCGATTTCCTTCGTTGGCACCTCGCCTACGATGTCATTGAATGTGCTTTCGGAAATACCGGCCAAATCGCCGCCGAACAAAATCTCGCTGGCGCGAATCGCCTCGGCTGTAGCGGCCGGGCCGTGGAGCAAATCCGTAACGGCTTTAGCCAGCGCCTGGTGCGCGACTCGCGCGCCGGGGTTCTCATTATGCTGCTTCTCGAGCGCGGCAATTTCTTCCTGACCCAAAAACGTGAAGAATTTCAAATACCGAACAACGTCCCGATCGTCCGTGCGAATCCAGAATTGATAGAACCGATAAACGCTGGTCCTGGCGGCATCCAGCCAGACAGCGCCCGCAACGGTCTTGCCGAATTTTGAGCCGTCTGCGTTAGTTATGAGCGGCAGAGTCAGGCCGAAGACGTGGTGGCCGAGCTTTTTGCGGGTCAGGTCAATGCCGGCAGTCACGTTGCCCCACTGATCGCTGCCGCCGATTTGCAGCTCGCAGTTGTGATCGCGGCGCAGCACATAAAAATCGAACGCCTGGAGCACCATGTAGCTAAACTCGGCGTAGCTGATGCCCGCCTCGCGGTCTTCCATCCGGGCCCGAACGCTCTCCTTCGCAACCATCTGGTTAACGGAGAAATGCTTGCCAATGTCCCGTAGGAAATCCAGGTAGGTGAATTGGTCCGTCCACGATGCGTTATCCAGCAACTGCGCTGGGTTTGTTGGATTGTCGAAATCCAACAGCCGTCGGAGTTGTGCTTTGATTTTTACGAGGTTGGCGGACAGCACCTCGCGCGTGAGCAACTGACGTTCCTGGGTCTTCCCGCTCGGATCTCCGATCGAGCCAGTCGAACCACCCGCGATAGCAATCGGATGATGGCCAAACATCTGAAACCGCCGCAGCCCGAGCAACGGGATGAGATTGCCCACGTGCAAGCTGTCCGCAGTGGGGTCAAAACCGGCGTATAGCGTGATCGGGGCGGAACTCAGCCGCTTGGTCAGTTCAGCCGTATCCGTGCAATCGGCCACCAGGCCGCGCCATTGGAGTTCGTCGAGAATCGTCATGGGTTCTCAAGCTGCTGCTTCAAGAACCCCGCTTCCCTGCGGTCTTGCTTGAATCGTCTGCTGAAGCTCGCCTTCACTCGTCGTCGAAGGCTTGTTCAAACGTCGACCCGGGATCGGCACCAGATTTAAGACCCTCCAATCGGCGCGCAAGTTCCACCTTAATCTCCGCATCACTTCTGCTATCGCCTTCGAGACTCTGAATCAACAGCTTGGCGAGTTCTGCCCTCTCCAGGGGAGGAAGCGAGAGCGCTTCCTCTGCCACGACTATATTTGTTAATGGCATGTCCTGAGAATACTCCGTAACTGAGCAGGCGCAAGTTGAACCAGGACGACGTTTTTGACTCGATCTCCAACATCTGGGTGCTTGCGGGAGAACTTGTCCGCTATACCGACCCTGCTACAATTCCATCGCGCCGTTCGTAAACAGGCACATGACACCGATTAGTCGGCCTTTTATGACAACTAAACAAAGCAAAGCCAGCGCGCAGAGTGGGTTCGATGCAGCAGTCAAGAAGGCCGACCTGGTCACGGTTCAGACTTTAATCAGGCGCGGCCTGAAACCTCCAGTAACAGCAGCGGAAGCTGCTGCGGATGCGTGCAACAAGGCCTATGCACTGGCGCACCCCACCACGAGGCAAGGCTTATTTGGACGAAAAGCCCGCACGAGCAAGAAGGCCCGGTCTGCTGCCAGCGCCGATGCTGACAAGTACTATCGAATCACAGAGGCGCTGCTCAAAGCCGGAGCGCCGGTGCCGGACACAGGGATTTGTCCTGCTGCTCGATCAGGAAACACCAAGCTGGCACTGCTTCTGATAGAGCACGGAGTTGATGTGGACTTCAGTCCGCCGATCGGCACTCCCTTGGAAAATGCCGTGAAATCGGGTTCAGTAGAAATCATGCGTGCCTTGATCAAGGCTGGAGCGGATCTACATCAGCAAGGACTCTTTGGCACGTTGCTGATCGAGCCGTTGGCGAGGACCAGGTCCTGGCTGTGGACGAACTCATCAAGGCTGGCGCTGACGTGAACGTGATCTCTCGGAACGGGGATACGGCGCTTTTGACAGCCGTCACCGAGCATAAGCGCAAACTTGTGAAAAGGCTTTTGGACGCAGGAGCCGACGTGAATGTGAAAGGCCGCGTTATTTGCGGTGATATCTCCCAGCCTGAAATGGATGAAAAAGGAGGAGTCGTTGAGTTCCACGTTCCCAGAACGCCCATTGCAGAGGACTCATCACCTCTCATTGTGGCTGTGCGCCGGGGCTATGCAGATATTGCTGCCCTCCTGATCAAAGCAGGGGCCGATCTCGAAGGCACGGACCGCGATGGTTTCACGGCCTTAGCTCACGCTCAGAGAAGGAACAGCCTGCCTGCTGCTGAGGCGGAACTCTCCTCGGCAGACCAGGAGTTCTTCGCTCCTCACATCCGGGCACTAAAACGCAACAATGAGAAAATCGTTAAACTGCTCCTCGATGCGGGTGCGAAGCCGCCCAAATACCCCGAAGGTTCACCCGGGGCTGCCTGGTTAACGGCGGCCGTGCAAGGCAACTGCGAAAGCCTCCAAAAGCTCATGGCAGAAGGGCTGGATGTGAATACGAAAGTCCGGAAGGACAACGGCTCACAACGTACCGCCCTAATGGAGGCCGCCGAAAACGGACAGCTCGAAGCGGTCCAGTTGCTGATCCGAGCAGGCGCTCGCGTTGACGAACAGTGCGGGCAGAGTTGGGAGGATGATCAGAATCGGACCGCGTTGATGCACGCTATCGAAGCCGGCGACTGCCAGATTGTTCAGGCCCTGTTGAACGCCGGAGCGAGCGCCTCAATTGAAGATGGAGATGGTCGAACGCCCTTGCACTACGCTGCGGAGCGAGGAGACGTGGATCTGATCCGGATGCTAGTGAAAGCCGGAGCCAAAGTTGACGCAAGTAAGAAGGAGGGGACGCCTTTGGGGGAGGCCGTCGCTCATGTGAATGCTGTCAAAGCGCTCCTCGAGTTGGGTGCGGATCCGAATCCGACAACCCGGGATGGGTTCACTCCACTGTTTGTGGCGGCGCAGGAAGGATGCGTTGAGACGGTCAAAACGTTGCTCGAGGCGGGGGCGCGGGCGCCTGTTAAAGGGCGACTCTCGCCGTTAGAGGCTGCTTCGGCAGAAGGTCATGATGAAATCGTCAAACTCCTGCTCAAGGGGGAAGCTTCGGCAAAGGGGGCGACCAAATTCGCCAAGGGGGCCCCTGCCGCGCTCGTGAATGCAGCATTTTTTGGGAAAACAGCCGTAGTGCGCAGTCTTCTGAAGGCTGGCGCTGATCCGAATCAGGCAAACGAGGACCAATTCACGCCACTCATGGCGGCGGTCCGAGGTGAAAACCTGGAATTGGTTCACATTTTCTTAAACGCTGGCGCTGAGGTGAATGCAACCAATGACGAAGGCCTGACCGCTCTGGACCTTGCGTTTGACAATATCAAAGCAGTTAAAGACCAAGCACATTTTCTAGAATCGATGGGTAAAATGGAGGCTGAAACTCGCAAGGCGGTTGGTCAGATCAAGAAAATGGGCAAAGAGGATGAAATCACGCGAATGCTTGCTGAGGCCGGCGGTAAGAGAGCTACGGACCTCAAGGGTGCAAAGAAACCGATAGTTCCCGAGCCTGAACCCAACCTCGAGCAGGAGCCAGAGGTCCCGGACTTCAGCGAGGCAGCCAAAGCGGCCTCCTTTCAGGAAGCAATCAAAGAGGTCGCTCAGCTTTGCAATTACAATCCCAGGCCATTGTCTAATGAGGAAGGTGATTCATTAGCAGGCTGCGTCTTCTTTCGAGTATCCACTGAACGATGCGAGGACATAATTCGGAAGCACCACGAATCATTACTAACGCGCGGTTGCTACCTATTTCGCAAGAAGCGTGGCTATACGTCTGGAAAGGACGAGCTTGCTTTGCTCCCGACCAGGGATTGGCGGCTCGTCCTACAGGCCAATCAAACCAACGGAGCCAATTGCGGCCTCTACACCGAAGACATAATCGCCTGGCTTGAAAAGCTCGAAAAAGAGCAGCCTTTCCTGTTGACTGGCGCGGGCTTTGATTGGTGTGAAGGACGGTTCACCACACCTATAAAAAACGCTCCGAAGCTCGCGAAGGCTATGTACAAGTTCTGTCCGGATATCGTGGATCAAGGGATAGGCGATGTCGGATCGCTTGCTACAGAGCTGAAGAAAAAGCAGAGATTCTTTTTCTGGTGGGATTGAAGCTCGCTTTTTAAGAACGATCTTTAATTGCCTCTAAACAGCTTGCCAAGCCAGCCGAAAATACCTTTCGGCTGCGCGGACTCGATCTCTGTTCGCGAACCTGAGATCTGCGCATCCAGCAGCTTGCGCAAGAACAGCCGATCCGGCACGTCCTTCTCGCGGCGAGTTTGTTTCATCCTCCAGAGAGTTTGTGGAGAGGCGAAAGGAACGCGAACCCCGTCAATTTCGTGCCAAACTGTATCCTGAATAGCGTCGGAATACGTCACGCCGCAGCCGCTTTTCATCAAATCAACCAGGATCTCGTCCCCCACACGCACGACGCCGTACTCAGCAACTTCGCCTGGCTTGAGTTCGCGCACCGCTTGGTCGGGAAGGGTCATCAAAGCGCGAAATACCCGCGCTTCATTTTCCGGGCCGGTTTCGATCAGCAGGTCCACATCCATGGTGCTGCGGATGTAGCCGGCGGCACGGATAGCGAAGCCGCCGACGACCAGGTAACGCGCGTTTGCTTCGTTGAGTGCGCGGCAGAGCTTGACCAAGTCGGCCAGCGTTGGTTCGCGGCACTCGTCAGGACTCAGCGGCGTCGGCGGGTGATCATCTGCCATAACCACTCGTCAGCTTCTTCATGCGTGCGAAAACGATACACACCTTTAGGAATCGGTAGAGTTCCCATTGCGCGTTTCCAGGCTCGGGCATCTTCAATGGAAGGCGCGCGTTTGGGGTCAAGCCCATTGGCAGGTGGTCGCCGCCGACCGACCGTCTTGCCGGGAGTCTCTTCCAGATTCACAAATTGCTTCACGCGTATTCACGATAAATCCCTCATTTCTTATTGGCAACGGGCAATTTTGGCCTGAGTGCGCATGTTGATATAGTCACCGTGCAGGAGCGCGGCATTTATGCCGCTTCAATATACGCAGCGCGATGAACGGACCCGGTTATCGGGGCGCTTCCGTGCGTTCGGCGCGTGAAGCGGCATAAATGCCGCGCTCCTCCCCGGGGCTGCCGCTCTCAACCGCGGTCGTAGTAGCGAGATGCACCCAGGCTTGAGCGGATTTGAAGGGCCGCTTGTGTTTTCGTTCGGAGTGCGCTACTTATTGATATCACAAGCAACAGGAGCCTGGCCCCTCAAAAAGCAGAGGACAGAGAACAGAGAACAGAGGTCAGAGGTCAGAGGTCAGGGATTCAGGAATCAGGAATCAGTGCACTAAAAGAAAGGTGACAAAATGATCGCGACTCAGATTCGTCAGAAAGATGCGGTTTTTTACTTTGTGGCTTACCCGTCGGAAAATCTGCTTCAGCGCGTGCGTTTCATGAGCCGGTTTTACGATGAAGGCGAGCAAATCAAGCCGGAGGAAGCCGATGCCGAGGATGATGTGGCCCAGTTCATCGCGAAGATCGAGAGGAACGAAAAGGCGTTTCAACGCTCGATCTCGCGATCCAAAGTAAAGGCCATTCGCAATTTTTATGAGACCGCGGTCAGTCAACCCCCTATACCTGGGACGGTCCTTCTCTTTACGCCGCAGCGGCTGCGATTCCAAACGCTGGACGGCGACCAAAGCGTGGGCCATCTGCAGGAACCGGAAGACAAGTTCCTGATTATTGACGGCCAACATCGGCTGGCCGCTCTCAATTTTTACGAGCGGACACATCCGGAAGATGCCAAGACCATCTTTGTGCCCTGCGTCATTTTCGATGGGCGCAGCGACGATTTCGCGACGGAGATGTTTGTCATCATTAACTCGACGCCGACGCGCATCAATAAGAGCCATTTGGTAGATCTTTATGAACGGGTTTCGTGGGCTGAGCCGGACCGGCGCTTTGCGGCGCGTATTGTGGAGATGCTCTACAGTGAGGCAGACAGTCCGCTGCGTTACCGAATCAATCGGCTAGGTGGCCGGAGCAAACAGGAGAAGTGGATTTTGCAGGCGGAGCTGTTCAACGAGCTGCATCGTTGGGTGAGGCAGGCCTGGGCGGCCATTGAAAAGGAAGGGGCCGACCGCCGTGGGGCCGAGCGCTACTATTCGATGGCGAGGGACTTTTTAAAGGCGGCTTCGCAGGTTTTTGAGGATGCGTGGGGCAATGACAATTACATGATCACGAAGCCAGTGACGCTTAAGGCCATGATCAGGGTGTGCGCGGACCTTGCGGGGCAGGATGCCGAACCGGTGGAAGGCAGAATCGAGCGCTGGCGTGAACGGCTCACGCCGTGGAGCGAGCGGATGCGGGAATTCCGGAATGACGGTTTCTACGAGCGGTTTGCGGCAAAGGGACAAGTCGAACGGGTGGCCAGGATTCACCGCGAGCTGGCCCGTACTGTGGGAGTGCAGCAAACGCGTGGGGCGGAGCGGAAGGCGGCGTGAGGGGTAGAGACCACGGACTACGAGACTACAAGACCACGGACCACGGACCACGGACCACTGACGGGTAACCAATGGTTAATTGGGTTAACTGAGTTAATTAAGTTAATTAAGTTAACTGAGTGAGCTAGCGTGGATTCCTTACGTCCTCCACGGACTACTGACCACTGAAACCTTGGACTTTGAACTTTGAACCTTGAACTTCGAAATCCAGCACTCCCGGGCTACGCTTCCACGACCGCGCGGGGGCGCGAATTGGTCAGTTTGAGGATTTTTTCGACGCTGGCGGTGAGGTCCGGCAGGACGAGATCGCGGTGGACTTTGCCAAGCCAGGGAGATTGAAGGAGGACGGAGGTGCAGCCAACTGCGCGGGCCGCTTCGGCGTCCTGCCATTTGTCGCTGAGAACGAAGGAATGATCGAGGTCCAGGTGCCATTCGAACGCCGCCTCAGTCAATAGGCCGGGCTTGGGTTTGCGGCAGGGGCAATGATCGGTATCGTCGTGCGGGCAGACCAGGATTTCGTCCAATGCAAAAGTGGCGCGCAGGAGGTCGTGAATGCGATCCAATTCACGGCGCGACTGGTAGCCGCGTGAGAGCCCAGGCTGATTTGTTGTCGCAAACAGCATCAGGCCCGCAGCGCGGAGTCGCTTAAGCGGTTCGGCAGCGTCGCGTTTGATGCGCAGCGCGTCCAGAGTCAAAGGACTGACCGGAGAATTTCCTTCCAGCCGGGCCTCATTCAAAATGCCATCGCGCTCGATAAATACCGCCTGCTTCACGAGAGCGAGAGAGCAGAAGTTGGGCCAACTCCTTTCCTTATGGCCGCGGCATTACTCAGGGAAACTTTGTCTTTCACTTTGTCTTTCACTTTGTCTAACCATTTGAACAACAAATGAGCAAAGAAACTAAGGATGGACAAACGAATGAGAATTAATCTCTGCTTCTTATTCGTTTGTCCCCATTCGTTTGTCAATCTGCTCAAGCCCGAGTAAAACCGACAAAGTGGAGGACAAAGTGAAAGACAAAGTTTCCGAGGAGCTACTTTACGGCTTTCAACAGCTCCTTGGCTTTCTTTTTGGAATCGTCGTCTTTCGAATGTTCCAGGACAGTGTGGAGAGCGAGTTCGCGCTGCGGTTTTGAGAGTTTGGACTCTTTGTTGGAGGCGATCTTGAGCAGGGCGGAGCAGGCATCATCAGTTACGGCGGGCTCCGCGGTGAAGCTGGTAATAAACTCGAGCGCAGCCGGGCTGGAAATGCCTTCGGCCGCAGTAATCGCCAGACGCTGCTCTTCGGGTCGCTTAAGCAGGGGCCGGACCCCATTAATCCGTGAGATTTTGTCCTCGTCCTTGAAGTTCTTGTCTCCACGCACGAACTGTAAATATCCGCGCAAACCCAGTACTTGATGGGAAGTCTTTTTTCCCGAGTTAGCCAGGGCCAGGAGCGGCTCGGCTACGGCGGTGTCCTCTGGCCAATTGTTCGGCCAGGTGGAAAGCGCGCGCGCGGCTTCGTCCTGCACGGTTTCGTCTTTGTCCTGAACGGCGGCGTTGACGGCAGTGAGGGCAGGGGCTCCACCCGCTGAGGAAAGCGCATGGATGGTAATGATGCGGATGGCAGGATCGTCGTTTTCAGCCAGCACCAGAAGGTGCTTCGTGCAACCCGCTGCATTGCGGCCAGAGATAGCGATGAGAGCGGTTTCGATGTCGCCGCGTTCCTTTGCTTCATGGCACTTGGGGAGGAGCGCGGCCAGCACGCCGGCCTCGGGTTCATCGCCTAAAACGCCAATGGCCTGTATAGCCGCGCGGCGATTGGCTGCTGCCTCGTCGTTGGTGGTTTTCACGATATCAGGCAGCGCCTGCCGTAGCCGCCTGGAAGACGCAAGCTCGATCAAGGCCTGGTGCATGCGGCCGTTGGATTTCGGCAAGCGATCCAGGATCTCATCATCTACACTCTTGCCGGGCAGCCGGGTCACTGCGCCGTGGCCGGCCTGGCTCAACTCGGTGTCCGGGTCCGCGGCGGTTTCGAGCAGCACGTTCAGCACGGAGGCTTGTGCTTCCTGGAGCGATGCGGCACTCAAATTTTCAAGCAAGCCAATGGCTGTGAGCCGCAGTTTTTTGGCCCCTTTTCCTGCGCAGCCGACAAGTGTGGGCAGAGCGGCTGGATCATTTCTGTCCGCGAGCGCCAGAAGCAAAAAACACTGACGCTCTTCGCGGCGCTTTTCAGGGTCGTCGGCGAGCTTGGCCGGGTCTGTGCCATGTGTTTGGCCAAGGTCAATGGGATGAGGGCGTTCCACTTCTGCCGCCAGAGCCAGGGTAACATTATCGCCGGGGAGTTCACGGGCGGTGCGCAAGCCGATGCCGTAAAGCGCCTTGTCCGGTGAGCGCAAGCAGTCGAGGAGCAGTTCCAGGCCGGCCGATCCGCGCGCCAAAATCGTGCCGCGAACAGATTCGAGAATGTTTTGCCGGGGCACGGCGGCTGCGCGAACCGCCTGATAAAGGGTCAATGCTTCAGCATCCTTGTCGAGGGCCCGATAGTTATCGGCACACAGGATGCAGCCCTGGGCCAAGGCGGCGCGCACTTCTGGTGGGTAAGACGAGACAACCGCCAGGCTGTTCGTGAGCGCTTTGGCGGCGATCGGTCCTCCAATGCGGCCCAGGGCGATAGCTGAGGCAGAGACAGGCGCGTCGCCACGGACAGGCTGTCCGTGCTCCTGCAGAATCTGGACCAGAGCGGGCACGGCTTTGGGGTCGCGGCGAAAGGCGATGGAGTTGATCGCGCCGACGAGGAGTTGACCGTGTAGTTTGGGCAATGAGTGGCGGAGCGCGGCATCGGCGGCAGGGTCCGGAATGGCTTCCAGAGCGATGCGTGCCCAGGAGGCGAGCTGGCCGTCATCGAGGAGGGCTGCCAGGGCCGGGACGGCGTTTTTGGTGCCGCAGATGGCCAATTGTTTGCAGGCGATGGCTTTGTCCTCGGGCTGGGCGTGAGATTTGAGGAGTTGGATGAGGGAGTGTTCGGTCTGGGGACTGAAGTCAGACCGGTCGGACCGGTCAGACGACGCGGCGTTGACCTCAACAAGGCCCAGGAAAAGCAGACAAGCCACCAAACCGGCCGTTAAATCGTAAATCTTAAATCGTAAATCGAAATTTGTTCTCATAATCTCCAGGGTTCGCGGAGGGCTTCGGAACGCAGGCGGTTGGCGTGCTCGTCGCCGGGGAACTCATTTTTGACGGGGTCGAATACAACCTTCCGCCCGAGGAACAGGGCGATATTGGCGGCGTGACAGGTGATGTGCGAGTGGCAGGCAACGTCCGCGTTTGCCCGTGTTCGCCCGCGGGACTTTACACAGTCCAAAAAGTCGCGCACATGGAAATTGGCGGGGTAGCCCGAGACTTTGGCGCTTTTGCCTACTTGCAGCGCAGGAGTGCTCGTGACCAGTTCGCCGTCATCGGCCGTTTCGACCCAGCCCGTCTCGCCCTCGAAACGCACCGGGCACGAGCCCAGCGGCAGCCAGCCATCGTCGCGAAGAACGAGCTTTACGCCATTGGCGTAGCGGGCCACGAGGCGGTCGGCGTCGGGGCCTTCATGAGCGCTGATGTTTTTTCCGGGAAGCTTTTTATTGAAAGACTTCCCTTTACGCTCGCTGGACGCCCCCTCACGGTCGTGGCCCTGATCGGGGTAGTGGGGCTCGTACTCGACTGGGGAGGTGTTATCGGCATCGTTGGCCCATTGGCAAAGGTCAACGCAATGGCTGCCCCATTCGAGGCAGCCGCCTCCGGTCAAGCCGCCGCCTTTTTCGAAATTGAATCCATCGAGCAGCTTTGCATTGAAAGGCCGCCAGGCTGCAGGGCCGAGGTATAAATCCCAATCCACATCTTCCTTGTCGGGCTCCGATTCGGCCTCAGCCCACGTGCTGGAGACGGCCTTGAGACCAGCGGGCTGAGCGTGCAGAGTTTGGAGCTTGCCCAGTTTGCCGCGGCGGGCCAAATCCACTGCGAAAGCGAAGTTGGGGAGGCTGCGGCGTTGAGTGCCCACCTGGAAGACCCGGCCCGTGCGGCGGAACGTTTCGGCCAGCGCGAGGCTTTGCGCGATGTTCTTGGAGCAGGGCTTTTCGCAATAGACATCCTTTCCTGCATGAGCAGCCAGGATGGACGCTGTGGCATGCCAGTTGGGACCAGTAGCGATCAGGACCGCATCAATATCATCGCGCGCCAGCAGTTCACGCAGATCCCGATAGGTTGCGCAATCTTTGTTGCCGTATTTGTCGTCGGCCTTTTGCTTAATGGCCTTGCGACGCGCGGCCTTCACGTCGCAAACAGCCACGAAGCGGACATCCGGCTCCTCCAAAAAGCACCCCAGGACATAAGTGCCTCGGCTGCCGATGCCAATGCCCCCGAGCACGATGCGCTCACTGGGCGCGACCCCACCATCCTTGCCAAGAACGGCAGCGGGAACAATTTGCGGGGCGGCGAGTAGGGCGGAGGCCTGGAGAGAGCGCTGGAGAAATAAGCGGCGGGTCATGAGACGTGTTGCGTGTTACGTGTTGCGTGAAACGGCGGGCGTGAAACGTGAAACGTGAAACGTGAATCAAAAAAGATCAGTACAGGATTTCTTGTCGCGGTCTTTGATTAAACTAGCGTAGAGAGGTTACGCCCTGGTGGAAAGCAAATAAAGCAGCAAGGCGTTCGCTTGGATTTTTCACGTTTCACGTTTCACGTTTCAGTTTTCACGTTTCACGTTTCACGTTTCATGCTCACGTTTCACGCATCACGCATCACTTCCCATTGCTCCTGAGCACATCCAGGAATTGCTTAATCGCCGGCGAAAGCACCTTGCTCTTCTTGTAAATGGCGGCCAGTGGGCGGTAGTGTGGGCCGTCGTCAAGCTGAACTTCGGCCAGGGTCTGTTTGGCGACTTCCTGCGTGACGGTGCCCTGCGGCACGATCGCGACCCCGGCGTCAATCTCCACCGCGCGCTTCACCGTTTCGATGTTGTCGAACTCCATGACGTGCTCGACCCCAACGGCGTGCTCCTTGAGGATCCGGTCCAGCGCTTTGCGGGTGGGGATATCCGGCTCGAACCCGATGAATTTTTGCCCGGACAGGGCCTTCAGCTTCAAGCTTTTCTGCTTTGCAAACGGATGATTCGGATGACAGATCAGCACCAGTGGGTCGCGGCGCAAAGGACAAATTTCGAGTTTCTGGTCCCGGTGCGGATAGGCTACCAGCCCAAGGTCCACAACATTCCCGATCACGTCATCATAGACCTGGTTGGCGCGGCGGTATTCGACATGAACATGGACGGTCGGGAAGCTCTTGAGGAATTTCTTTAGATAGGGAGGCAGGTCGTGCAGGCCGATGCTGTAAATAGTAGCCACCCGGATGATTCCCGATACGATGTCCTTGATCTCCTGCAACTTGACCGTCAATTCGTTGTAATCACCGATGATCTTCTTGCTATAATCGTAGAGCACCTGCCCCTCGCGGGTGAGCCGGAAGCGTTTTTTGCTGCGCTCGATCAGCAGGGTTTTGAAAAACCGCTCAAGCGCGCTGATCTGCTGGCTGACTGCGGATTGGGTAACCTTGTTCACTTCAGCCGCCCGCGTGAAGCTGCCCGCGTCGGCCAAGTCACAAAAGACCTTCAGACTTTCGATCTGCATAAGAATTAGGAATACCGAAACCTGGGTATGGGGTCAACTAATGTTTTTTTATGACAGCAGCCGTGGTAACGAGGGGCTAATTCAGAATGGATTATTGGATTAGTGGATTGCTGGATTGTTGGATTGGGCCGAAAAGAGCTGCGTAGCGGTCATGCGAAAGTAGCCGCAGGCTTTGAGCCCGCGGGATGTTCACGACCAAACCCCGATGCCTCGCAAAATCTACGCTCTACGGTCGTACTCTGCTTCACCGCGCAATAGCAGTTGGCCTCGAATTGCTCCATTTGGCCTCGAAATGAACTCCGGGAAAGATCGAAACGGGTCTGGCTCGGGGCCGCCCACGGCTGTCGTAGGCAGCGACGGATCGGAGTGGCTGATGAGGCTGGTTCCCTGCAACTAACTGAACAAGTGTAAGTTGCATAAAATTTCGCCGCCCGAGAGTCAGCATCTTGTAGAGTTGCCGCAGAGGTGGCTGGAGGATTGGCACCACTTATGCATTAGCCGAGTGGGTTGGGGATTGGCTCCGCGGGTAGGTTTTGAGAGCGGGACATAGAGCCAGGCGCCAGGGGGCCTGTTCCGCTTTCCTATACCAGGGTCGCGCAGCGCTGCGCGCGGCCCTGGTTTTTTTGTTTCGTTTTAGTCATTAGTCTGTAGTCTGTAGTCGCGCTGCACGCGACCCGGTTTTTGTTCGGTGTATTGCTGGCCTCGAAATGATACCACAACATCGAAATGAGACCAATCCTTGGCCTTGAATTGAGGCTGATTCCCCGGGGGATTTGGTCGGAGCTGATCGCAGCGAGCGCCTCAATTGCTCCATCGCCTAAAATATCTAAGCCGTGCGATGATAACAGGTTACGTGAATATGCTCTTGCCCGGAACTACTCACTTGCGTGCAGGTTCGGCCCACTGGTGAAATTTGGCATTATTCCTGCCTTTAATAGCTGATCATGTCCCAAAAATCCAAACGAGACGGCAGGAGTCCTGGCTCGAATAAACCGGGCAACAAAAAGGCGCCGTTTATTCGCTTGCAGGACTTGATTCCCCGAAAAACGGTGACCGGCGGAAGCGGCCTGTTGTTTGGGGCGAGCAACAACCAACAAAACCAAAACCAAACAGGTAAAGACTCATGAAAATCCAACGCAAACATAAGATCGCAGTGAAAGACCTACGCACACGCAAAGATGTCAAAGGCGGCACCAGTGGCCACAGCAATCCCACGACCCACGGAAATAGTCCCACGACCCACGGAAATAGTCCAACCGTCAGCAAGCCTCAGCCCACCAGCGGTGGAATAAATCCCAGTTCGATCGGGAGCGTGCTCACCTAGTCCAACCGCCCAGGCCGGTTCATTCAAACCAATAACAGTCAAAAGCAATGAAAAACGAACGGATACACCAGCCGCTCAGGATCTCGTTGAAGGATCTCAGCGCCCGCAAGGACGTCAGAGGCGGCGTTAGCCATATCACCAACAGCGGCAAGAACACCTCCGGCAACGGCTCCAAGCCTTCAAGCAGCCAGCCGGCCGCCAGCAAGCCCACAGGCGGCTCGCAGCTCAGTTCGGTTTTCACCTGATAAACAAAACCAGAGGAGAGGAGTCTCCCCTCCGCCGGCAAAGCCGGCGGAGGGTTTTCTAATTTAAAGTTTGTTAGCGATCATCCTGGTGTTAATCGCTGGGCTGAGAAAAAGAAAGCGGCAGAGGACTGCCGCACTCCAAGACGCTGGCGCGTTTTCGTGAGCGCCACGAAATGCCGAAGGTCTTGGAGTGCGGCAGTCCTCTGCCGCTTTCTCTCGAACCGCCGAGAGTATACGAGACGAGATTTTAATTTGCTTCTGCGCTTGTCTTTGTGCATCGAATCGCGCTTTGATGGACGGGTCACGACGATGACGACCATCACCACAACAACAAACCTCTGCCGCAAATTCGAATGCTGTCTTGTAATCACGGCCTTTCTGCTTGCGACGCGTCCGCCCGCTGCCTTCGGACATGAAAACCTAATCAGCAATCCAGGTTTCGAATCGCCTCCAGGAACCAACGGGCTTCCGTCGGGCGGTTGGTGGGTGTCTGAAGGGCGTGGGCATTTGTTGGTGGAGACCGACCACGCGGTGTCCCACACCGGCGCAGCCTCTGTGAAACTTCATGCTGAAAAGGAAACGAAAGCTGTTCTGGCTAGTAAACGGTTCAGCGTGTCGCCGGGCGATCATCTATTATTCGAGGTCTGGATGCGCGGAGGGACCGGCGACTCGGCAGGTTCGAAAACGTACGCAGGGTTGGCCTTCCGAGATCGGGATGCCAAGGTGTTTGCCCGAGCCTATTTTCTCTCACCGGCACCGAGCCAAAGCTGGACCCGGCTAACCGGTTATGCGTTGGCGCCTGCCGAAGCCACCGCTGCCGAAGTGCATTTGGGCTATACCAACGCTGGATCAACATTCTGGTTCGACGACGTGTCTGTCTCGATTACAAATCCCGTCTCTTTATCGCTGCTCGCTGAGCCCAAAACCTGGCCGGGCCGCCAGGATCTGCAGGTCCGGGTCATCAATCGCGATTCGCATGAGTTCCAGGGCAACCTTGATTGCGCCCTTGACGGGCAACCGAAACGTCAGCCCTTGTTGATTGGGCCCAAAGCAACTCGGGATATGAACATTCCCGTGACAGTGACTGGCGTTGGGCCACACACTTTTGCCTTACACGCCAGAGGCACAATCGGCACGGTTGCCGAACTGCGGGAAAAATTCCGCACCGCGCCCGCACTCGATCTTTATCCCGCCTGCCCCTCCTGTTTGCAGGCTGGCCCCGAGAGCGGCCGATGCCAGATCGAAGCCCGCATGAATGTAAATCCAGTTGACCGTTCCGGACTTAAATGGTGCATCGAGGTTTTGGATGCTTCAGGGAACATTTTGCACTCGCTGACGAATTACGTGTCGGCGGAGAGGTTGGCCGGCATCGTGAGCATCCCAACCGCGCATGCGGGTAACTTCGAAGTAGCGGCGCACTTGCTCGACCGCACTGGCGCAATTATCGGCACGGGCAAAACGGAAGTACGGGTCATTGCTGAGAAACTGGCGCGCGTCACTTTCGGCCCGGATGGGTTCCTGCGCCTGGACGGCGTGCCGCAGCTTCCGATTGGCCTCTACAGCGCCGGACATTTCGAGGAGATGGCCCGGGCAGGCTTTAGTGTCACCCACAGTTATTCGATCACCACCGGTGACGCCGACGACGCAATTAATCCGACCGATCGCAGGCTCAAGGAATTGTTGGATCAATCCTGGGCGCAGGGCATGCGGATGATGGTCGAGTTGCCGCGCAAGGCCATCGAGAAAGCCAAATGGGGCCAGGTGCGGCGGCGGATCGAGACCTTCAAAAATCATCCCGGGCTGCTCTGTTGGGGTTCAGAAGAACGCGTGGCGCGCGGCGCCGCGCCATTGGCGAACATCGAGCAACTCTACAAGGTAGTGAAGGAATGCGATCCAGACCATCCGCTGGTGCTGGGCGACACTCGCGACGTGATCCAGCATTTGCAGGATGACCGGCGAAACTTTTTTCCCGATGACTGCATGGACGCCGGCATCTGGTGGTGGTATCCGTTCCCGCTGAAGGAGCCTGACGGCAACGGCCTGGAAGGAGGCGCTTCGGGCGCCGACGAGCTTCAACCGCCGGTCTGGCTCACCACCACGCTTTCAAAAAAGCCTCTCTGGATCGCCTTCCAGGCATATCAAAAGCCAAGTCGCGATGCGGTGTTCCCGACCCCAGCGCAATATCGCTGTCAGGCTTACTTGAGCCTCATTTACGGCGCCAAAGGCCTGTTCTTCTACACCGGCTCGGGGCAACGCGATTACCTCGGCAAGCCAGCCGGGCTGCTCAACAAACCTGATGAAGCACATTGGGATTATGTCCAAAAGCTCGTCCGCGAACTGCACGATTTCAGCTCATTGTTCCTGGCCTCACAACCGGCGGCCGGTTTGGAGGTGCTTTCCGGGAAAGGCGCTATTGAATGTATGCTTCGCCACACGAAGGACCAACAAATCCTGCTGGCTGCCAACAGATCTGCCCGCGCGCAAACTCTGACCGTGCGTCAGCCTTCTTTCCAAGTAACTCAGGCGAAAGTGCTGTATGAAGATCGCCACCTCTCGCTTAATGGCGACACCCTCACCGACAAGTTTGCTCCATTTGAGGTACACTTGTATCAAATATCAATTCCCTAGTCGGGGTTTAGTCCCGGAGGGACGACAGACAATAGCCCCAGCGTTTCAATGCCTCTGTGTCTCTGTGGTCCAATCTGTCTTTACGTTGGCTATAAGTCCGACAAAGTTCGCGACAAGGTTTCCCTTGAACCCTGAACCCTCTTGGTCCGTTGGCGTATAGCCGTGGACTTTGGACTTTGGACATTGGACTTTGGACTTGCTCAACGGAACCTCCGACTCAGAGGACAAAGTGATAAGACAAAATGAAAGACAAAGTGCCTGGTGATGGACCGGTTGCGAGCTTGGCGAAGACTTTGGACATTGGACATTGGACTTTGGACTTAAAAAAGTAACCAAGTTAACGACAAAGTTTTCCCTGAACCCTGAACCCTCTTGGTCCGTAGTCCGTGGTCCGTGGTCAGTAGTCCCTCCTCGTTCCGTACGATTCCCCCTACATGCTTATGTATCTAGGTGAATAACTTTGACGTGTGAGATAATGACGGCGATGACTGCCGTGCATTGTCTTAGGTATTAAGTATGAAGTTATTTCAGAAAATCTTTCCAAGCCTGGTCATCACGACCGTCGCAAGTCTGGCTGCCTTCTCCCTCCGAGCCGATCCCGTGTTTTGCTGCACCGGCTCCGCAACTGCTGACACTGGCTACACAGCGAATACTGACGCCTCGACAGCCGGCGGCTGGACCGGCAGCAGCACTTATGCCTCCACTGCCGCGGGAGACACCCAGACCAGCGGTGGGCGTTTTTGTCAGGGTGGCGCTGTGGCCGACACCAAGCCATGGTTTCAGTTGGTGTTCCCCGCGGTAGCCAACGCGGGCGGGACTTACATTCTTTATGGAACCCGAGGCTCGGACGCGAGCGTTAACACGGATGCGATCATGAATATTAGCGCGGTTGCAAACTGCACCGTCTCCGCCAGCACAACCACCTTCTTTCAAAAAAACCAGGCCACTCTCAACGGCTGGAAGGCGATTTGCAACGTCACACTCAACGCGGGACAAACCGTCCCGACCATCAAGTTTACCTACCATTCCGGCACTCTCACTGCATCCACCCGGCTGGTCTCTCAAGGATACAAACTCGAAGCCGTGACACCTTGTTCACTCACCGCCACGGTGGACATTGATGATACTACCGGGCCATTTGACAACACGACCACCAGTGTCGGGGTGAAGAATATCAGTGCCAGCGCCACCAAGGTCACTGTTTATAAATACAATGGGACTTCCTCCACCCAACTCGGGGCCAACACCTACGCCGGTGGCAGCACCCCTTCCAGCGCCAGCGTCAGTGTCAGCTCTCTGGCCAAAGGTGACATCATCTTCGCGACGCAAACCGTCAGCGGTCAGGAAGGATGCAAGAAAGAACAAGGCATTACTGGCGTGAGCTACACCGCCGGCAGCGGCGCCCCGAACAAAATGCGCTTCTGCATCGGGCTCAGAAACACCAGCACCGCCGCGGCCCCCTTGGGCTTCAATGGTGGAGGCACCGGCACGATTTACCTTCTCGGCGCCAACGGTGGTGGCGCCGTTTCCCAATCCAGCGCTCCGACGGGCATCCCAGCCAAGAACATCATAACCGCAGGTCGAGGCTGGCAAACGCTCTCTTTCATTAACGGCACCGATCCCTGCTATAACTTCACGGCCGGCAGCGCAGCCTCCTCAGTGCCCGGCAATGCGGGCGCGGGTGGCAGCAGTTGGGCCGTTCTCGAAGGGCTTTACATAGTTCCCGACGATCCCACCGACACTGGTGAATACAAGGTTTATATTGATAATATCAAGAATGGCAGCGCTGTGCTTCAGGATTTTGAAGGCGGCACCGTAAACAGTGGCCTGACCTTCTCGCAACCAAGTTTTTCCGGCACTACCAGCCCTAACCTTCTGGGTTCGGCAGGTGGAAATATCATCCCTAACCTCGCGGTTGTCACCACCAGCAACCCGGATGTCGGTTCAAAGTGCGATTTCCTGAATTGGCAGTTCAACGCCACCGCTTCGACCGTCTGGTTGAGACTCACGACCAGTGGCGCCAACGGCACGCCAAACCCATCTGTTGACGTCAGCCAGCCCGTCACCATTCGAGTGCTGGTGTTGCCCGCCGGCGTGTCCTCCGCAGCGCTGAATATCAGCCAGCCCGCCAATAAAACCATCACCGTCGCAGCCGCTGACAGCGTGACTATCACAGCTACCGACAGCAGCGGCGGTTCCAGCGCACTGGCTTATCAATGGAAAAAGAACGGCGTTTCCATCAATGCCGGCAATGCTGGTGATCTCACCGGCTATAACAGCGCCACGCTCAGTTTCACCAGCCCGGTCTCCGCCGATGCGGGCAGTTACTCCTGCGCGGTTACAGACACCGTTACCGGCACAGGCGCAGGAACCTACACCTCCGAGTGCAACCAATTCGTGGTCAGCGCGAACAAAGCCAATCAGACGATTTCCTTCGGCTCGCTCCCAAACAAGAATTACGGCGATCCGCCATTCAACGTCAGCGCAACTGCGTCCTCGGGCCTCTCGGTAAGCTTCAGCCTCGACGACACTCCTCCAGCTTCCATTTTGGGCAACACCATCACACTTACCGGTCCCGGAACAGTTTCCGTGCGAGCCAAACAACTCGGCAATGCGGACTACAACGCCGCCACAGATGTGGTCCAATCCTTCACCGTCTTTGCGCTCAATCCGCCGAACGTTTCCTCCAACGTCGCGCCTCATCTAAGCGCCAAAATCAGCGTTGCGCCCTTGCTGGCCGCCTGCAGCAATCCGCAGAGTTACCCTCTCTCCTTAAGTACAGGCTCGTCCAGTTCTCAAGGCGGCGCCGTTAGCTCTGATGCTAACTACATTTATTACTCTCCACCTGCCGGAAATCTTGCCAGCGACACAATCGCCTACTCGGTGAGCAACGGCCACGGCGGCCTGGCCTCAGCCGCAATCACAATCAACTTCATCGCCCCCGGCGGTCTGGCCCAGAGCATTGCCTATGCAGCGGGCGGGGTCAGTGTCACCTTTGCCGGCATCCCCGGCCAGGGCTACGACGTGCAGAGAGCCGACGACTCCAATTTCACGGTCAACCCGGTCACCCTCCTGACCACCAACGCGCCCGCAGCCGGCATCTTCTCCATCACCGACCCAAGCCCGCCCAATCCGACGGGCTTCTACCGCACCAAGCAGAACTGATAAAAAGACCACAGGACCACTGACCACAGGACTACAAGACCACAGACCACTGACCACGAGACCACTGACTACGGACTTCGGACCCAAAGCAAGGCACCACTTCACGTTTCACGTTTCACGTTTCACGCATCACCATGAACCCGCGCCTCCTTCTAACCACTCTGAGTTTGGCCCTGGCCCTCAGCTCGCGTGCCGCCCTCTACACCTTCACTTTCAGCGGTCCGTTCGCCAATAGCGGCAACGTGCCTGACGGCAATCTCAGCGGCTGGACCGACTCGCAAAACGTAGGCGGCATGTACGAGCAAGTAACCGCTCTCCAGGTAAAGCTAAACATAAGCGGAGGCTATAACGGCGACTTATATGCATACTTGAGCCATGACAATGTCCTCGTCCCATTGCTAAATCGCGTTGGTGTAAGCTCCGGGAACTCGTTCGGCTCCTCCGACTCAGGCTTCAACGTAACCTTCTCCGCGACCGGCGCGGATGTACACACCGCCTCAGCCGGCGGTGGCCAATTGACGGGAAATTATTCCGCCGATGGCCGCACGATTAGCCCACTATCTCCTGCCGCGGCGTTTGATACAGCCAGCCGCATTGCTTTGAACGCCTTCAATGACTTGAACCCGAACGGCCTCTGGTATCTCTTCATTGCCGACGTCTCCGCCGGCGGCGGCCAGGCCCATGTGAACAGTTGGGAACTCGACATCGCCGCCGTCCCCGAACCGATCGGCCCCGGTCTCGCGATCTTCGCCGTTTCCGCCACGTTGGGCGCCCTCTTCCGCCTGCGCCGCAAAGTGGTCCCACGCACCAATTAGCCTTCTAACGGCCGGATACGCAGGTAATAGTCCCGCAGGGGACGACAGATAATAGCCCAGCGTTTTCAACGCTGGGTTTGCGGGGCGGCGCCGAACAAGTCCCGTCAGGGACGGCAGAATCAGTCCTTTCTCTCTGCCGTCTCTGCGGGACTCAGCTCTCATCCGCATCGGCATTAGCACTAAATTCCTTTACAATAACTAACCTCCGCGTAATATCAGAGACGAAACAAAGGACCCTTTATGAGCGCCATCTGTCGCATTCTGATCCTAGGTGCTGCCGTCTGCCCTCTTTTGGCGAACGTAGCTTTAGCGGATTCGATTACCCTGCTGGGTGGCCGCAAAGTTGAGGGAACTATTCTCCAAACAAACGAGAACAACATACTCGTACTTACCGAATACGGAGCCCTTAACTATTCGCCGGCCATAATCGAGAAGTTCCAAATCGAGCGCCCGGAAGCCATAGAGATTAGTGGCACGAATAGACTGCTGACATCCAAGAACCTGCTGATCCTCCTGAGCCAGCAATCCTGGGCCACGAACCTAAGGCAAATCCCCGCAACCGTGATTGACAATGGGGTTTTGAAGAATGTGCCTTACACCTCCTTTCGCTGTGGCGAAGATTATGAAATCAACATATACGGAGACCCAGACCATCCTGCAGGCATAGAGGCTGGAGTCTACCGCAGTCTGCTCGAAAACAAGCCCGCCAAGAATAATTGCATTTCTTTGCTGAGTGCCGCTCTGCGAGAACCGGAGGGCAAGGAAATCTTACACCGGCTTGATTTGGTTAGAGACTTGAAGACTGACAGAGGTTTGACCTACGAAATAACGCCGCCGTCCGCTCTCGATGCTTACGCGGGCTGGTGGATTTCGGTCTATTCGGAAAAAGGTTTGGAGCTCGCACGTGCCTCTGACCAGGAACTAAAACAAATCTGCGTCAGTAAAAAGGACGTCGCGACGCGAACCAAATCAAGCGATGACCCTTCCGGGTGGTCCGAGGAAGATCTGAAGTTAGCGCGCCCGTCACCAGTCATAATCTCGTTCGAAACCAGCTCGGGTTTGGTGGTGAGCAATGCCGTCGTCAAACCCTATATTCCTGGAGTCAGCCTAATTTGGCGAGAGACCAACAGCGCCAGCGGAGGTATTGTTAAGCTTGCTGATCTGCCTGAGGATTTACGGAAGCGCTTCGGCTATGATCCTGCCAAATCTGTACTAGTGGCGGAAGCCGAGGAGCAGGCGAGAGCACGGAACCGGGACCAGGTTCAAGCGCAGCTCGCTGCCGCCGCGCAGGCGGCTGCGCAGCCTAGCCCCTACACATCGGGAGCCTCCGCGTTTCAGCAGTCTTCCGTTTACCCCTCTGGAGGATCGGTTTACGTGCGGGGCTATACCCGAGCAAATGGCACCTACGTCCATAGCTATTCGCGAAGGCGTTAATTGCGAACATAGATTTCCGGTTATGAATGGTGTAAATCTCGCAAGAGGTCACAGGGTCGGTGCGTTCCAAATCACGCTTTTGTTCTTCAGCATAGTCGTTTTAAGCGCACTGGCCGTTGATACCTTCGTGACCCTGCCACCCCAGGTTTCGAACATCATTCACATAACAGATACGCTGGCCTGCGCGATTTTTTTCACGGATTTTTGCTTCCGGTTTTGTCAAGCGGAGTCGAAAACTGCGTTCATGAAATGGGGCTGGATTGACTTGCTCGCCTGCATCCCGAATCTGGAGATTTTCCGCTATGGCCGGCTAGTTCGGGTTTTGAGAATCATCCGGCTATTGCGCGGAGTTCGTCTGGTCCAGGTGACAGCGAAGCTCCTGATGGAGAACCGCGCACAGGGCGGCGCCGCTATTGTCGTATTCACCGCTATTCTTCTAGTGGTATTTTCATCAGGCTCGATACTTGTCTGCGAGCAGCAGGCAAATAATCGAAACATCACGACGGCGGAGGATGCGATCTGGTGGAGCATCACAACTCTGACGACGGTGGGTTACGGAGACAAGTATCCTGTTACAACGGAGGGCCGGGCCATCGGGATAATTTTGATGCTCGCGGGGGTTGGCATTTTCGGCGTCTTGAGCGGATTAGCGGCCTCGTTTTTTCTCGGTGGCCGCAAAAAGGAGGAACTTGACGCTCAAGCAATTCTGGAGCGCCTTGATCGCCTTCAAGGATCGCTCGACGAATTGGTCGCCACGAAAATCCCTCTTGCCGATGAGACAGCCTCGTCGCGCGACTCTGAAAATCCCGAGAAGCGGCGTGGGTCTTATTCAATGGAAGGAAACATCATAGGCGATAGGAGGTAACGATTGACTTCATTCACCTGCGCCACTCGTGGCGCCTTCGATTAATTACTTCCTCTTTTATCCGAAATTAGCCGCGCAATCTTCGCAATTTCGGAGAAGCGGGGGGCGGGGGGATTCTGGTAGGATACATTCCAAACTCCAAAAAGCCGCAGCATGAGCGAACGAAATTGGACACTTCGCCGCCTGGGAGCGCGGGCATCTTGCCCGCGAGAGCCACTGGCTCCAGACACGCGGGCAAGATGCCCGCGCTCCCAGGTGGGCGAACCACATCGAGGCCTATAACCACCAAAAACATCATGAAGACAAAAGCTGAACTGAAAAAAAGAAAAATGTGTCACGCGACGCCTATCTTTGCTGGAAATTGCCTTTGCGCGGCAGTAGTCCTACTCGCTTTCCAAGTCTGGACAGTTTGTGGGCAGCCTGTTGTTCGCAACAATTTGAATGGCACTTTTGATATTTGGGCGGCGGGCAGTGACCCGCGCGGTTTGCCGCCTTACCACCCACAGGTGACGATGTATTTCTGCGGCGCCGCCACCATGGAGATGGAATTGGACTGCAATGTGATCCGCAGCCAAAACGCGCCGATTGACTATATGCTGCGGGCGGGCATGGCCGTGCCGCCAAATCCAGCGGCAGCGGTGGTGGACGGCGCGCCACGAAACTCCTTGCCGGTGAATGTGAACTGGTTCAACTGGCCGCCCATTCATTTTACGGGCAACCAGGTTGACGCTGGGGCGCAGACGTTCATTTACGGATTAGTTCATGGCCTCAATACCTACAACGGGCTCACGTACATGAATCCGTCTTATCGACCAGGCATGGGGACCAGCCTGGACGACATTGCGGTGGGGTTGAACCTGATGGATAGCCCGGGGAACGGAGCAGGGCCGCACAACTATGTGGCCTACAATGTCGTTCCGCCCGCGCTCGATCTTGCGACTCGGCTCAGATACCAGGACTGGGCGAACCGCACGATGGTGGCTGGACTGAGGCAGTTGGGAATCCCGGCTGCAGCCATGGTTCAGTCTGGCGCGCATTGGATTTGTGTTATCGGCGTGCAAACGAATCAGGACCCGGGGAACCCAGTCGTCAATCCCGGTTACAAAATCTATGGCTTTTGGATACGCGACCCGGCGACGGGTTATCTGGCAGCCAATCCGATGTTCGACAAGCATAACAAGAGAATCTGGGGCCTGGGAGCCCTCAAGTTCTTGAGCACCAAAATCAATCCGCGCCGGTTCCTGGCGGCGCAGACGGAGGAAGATTTTTGGGAATTTCAATTCGACCCGGCTTCAGGTCCGCTGTTTCCGCTGTTTGGTTTTGGTTTCGGATTCAAATTCGAAGTCGAGCCCATCGGGCCGATCGCTCTCGATACCGGCAATAACGGCCAGTATAACAGCATCCCCGATCCATCGCCCATATTGACCAATGCGCCCCTTTCGGCCGCGCAAGCTTTGGTCATCGCGTCCAATACGGTGGCGGGCGAGAGTTTTCTGGCTCAGGACCAGGGGTTCACCAACGGGACATGGGACGTTGCCAACGCGATGATCGTGCAGCACCCCACGGATGGAACCAACGAGGGTGATTGGTTCATACCCTACGAAGGCGCCGGCGGCACAAACCAGGTGCTGGGCTACGCGATGGTGGATATGGAAACGGGTGACGTTGACGAAATCGTATGGATGAATCCCGATGACACTGTTCCCTCGATGACGTTAGCGGACTCCGAGGCAGCGGTATATGACGAATCCAATGGCATCGGGCTTGGTGACAACATGGAGGAACCCCAACTTACCATCTCGGCAACCCGAACCAACAGTGTGGTCCTGAGTTGGACCGATCCGTCCGTAGGCACCAACGCTTTCGCCTTTTCGCTCCAGCAGACCCTTTCGCTCTCGTCAACGAACTGGATGACCTTGACGAATAAGCCCAACAACGTTGGCGGCGTGAACCAGATCGAGCTGCCGGTCTCAGGCGTGTCATCGTTCTTCCGATTGGTTAATCCGCTGAGCGGGCCGTGAATGAGCGGTTCATTCGGCTTGACCTGTGATGCGGGCGCTCTGACCCTGAGAGCATGCCTGCGAACGCTCAGCCGGGATTGATCAACAATCCGGCGTCCGATGAGGGTTTACCCCGTCCCTCCAGGCTCGCCTTGCGTCCGGGCGATATTCAATTCTATAGCGTTTGCGACAACCTCACTGAAGGGCTGATTTACCTGATGGTGTTGTTCAGCCCGTGGGCGTTCGGCACGACCCAAGCGTGGTCCATCTGGGTCATGAATGTCGGCGGCTATTCCCTTGGCCTGCTGCTCCTGATAAAGCTCGCGATCCGCTATCTCAAGGGGTATGCGGCTCCCTGCTGGGGGGAGGAGACCACGGGACTACGGACCACGGACCACAGATCACGGACTAGGGACTACGGACCACAGATTCAAGAGGGCTCAGGGTTCAGGGTTCAGGGCTCACGGCTCACGACTGTTCTGGCCATCCTAACCGTCGCCATTCTTGCCTACTGCCTGATCAGCGCTCTGAACGCGCGCGTCACGGAGCGAGTGCCGGGGCTTGGCCCGGTTTACCGGTCCAGCATTGGCTGGCTGCCGCGGAGTTATGATGCCCAGCACACATGGTTTGCATTTTGGACTTACCTGGGCTTGGCCTGCTCGTTTTGGGCGGTGCGGGATTGGCTGTTGGGGAAAACGGCAGGGGAACGACAAAGTGGAGGACGAAGTGGAGGACAAAGTGAGAGACAAAGTGAAAAACAAAGTGGAACGGTGCCCGGCTCGTTATTTCCTGCGCGCCTGCGGCGGCTGCTATGGGTGCTAAGCATCAATGGCGGATTGCTGGCGCTGGAAGGCATTTTCGAGCGGTTGTGCGGTTCGACCAAACTGCTGTTTATCGTAAGGCCGAGGATCAACCCGGAAGTCCACAACCATTTTGGACCGTGGGCCTATCGGGCCAACGCGGCGGAGTATTTCAATTTACTCTGGCCGGTTTGCCTTGCGTTTTGGTGGACCCTCCACCGCACTCGCGGTTTCCGGCATAACACCCACCACCTTCTCCTGCTTTGCGCAGCGGCGATGGCCGCTTGCCCGATCATCTCGACCAGCAGGGGAGGGGCGATAATCGCGCTGGCCGTTGCAGTATTCGCCGCCGCCCTGTTGTTGCCCGCCTATTTGTTCTCAACCCGCGAAGGGCACAAGACGACGATGGTCGTGTTGCTCCTGTTTTTCACCGCGGCGCTCTCGCTGGGTTTTTTCCTTGGCTGGAAAGCTCTTAAACCGCGCATGGCGCAAGCCGGCGAGGGATTGGAGCATCGGGAAGAGATGTATGAACTGATCCGGCCTATGGCGGACGATTATCCTTTGTTCGGCACCGGTCCCGGCACGTTCGCGACGGTTTTCCAGGATTATCCGACGTCGCAGGTGAATCCGTTATACTCCTGCACGCTAAGCCGTCTCTGGCCGCCTGCGCAGGTCCATAACGACTGGCTGGAGACGCGGATTACGTTTGGCATCTTAGGTAGCTGCCTGATTGCGCTGGCCTTTCTCACTGTGGCGGTACGCTGGTTCGTGCGCGGAGGTATTCACGGCGGACGCCGATTCATGACTTTGATGTGGCTGGCGATGGGTGGTTGCCTGGTGCACGCGCGCTTCGATTTTCCGTTTCAAATCCATTCGATCGTGTTTTTGTTCCTGATTTTTTGCGCGATGATTTTTAATTTGTCGCGCAGAGGTTGAGGGTGGCCGCGCCGGGAAAAAGAAAACGAAAGCGCGGGAATGCCGCGCACTCACTAGAAACAAAACGTTCTTCACGTTACGCAACCTCCTGCAATTCAACGAGTTGCATGTGT
>PSRM01000139.1 GCA_003176045.1 Verrucomicrobiota bacterium
AAGTCCAAAGTCCAAAGTCCAAAGTCCAAAGTCCAAAGTCCAAAGTCCAAAGTCCAAAGTCCAAAGTCCAAGGTCGGGAGAGGGTCGAGCGCTGAGCGTTGCGGGGCTCAGAAGTGGGCTTCGGTGCGCGGCAGGAATGGAGCAGACCGGATTGTTAATTTCAATTCTCGGTTTCTTTTTTCGATGACGGTTCGGAGGGGTTTCGAGTTGTCGTCATTTGCAAAGAGAATTAGTGTCGGCAAAACCGTGCAGCGCACGACAACAGGCCGTGGAGCGCTACCTTTAGGTCGCAACGACGATCGCGGGGAGGGCGCGAGAATTCCGCCAAGCTCAATCTCGTGTCCCCTTCGACAGGTCACCCCTACCGAAGAACAATCCGTGTCTAAGGAGGTTGATAGCGCATCTCACTTTGGAGCTTCAATGGCAGGAAAGGTAGCGCAGGTTTCCAACCTGCTGTATCGCCGATTTCCAATCGGCAGATCGTCCGAGCGTCGAAACACGGCCAGTTCGCAGGCTGGAAGCACTGCGATACAGCAGATTGGAAATCTGCGCTACGAGCAAGGCCCGGCGATTGATTTCTCGCGGTCATTCATGCCGGAGGAGTTGACGCCTTTTTATTATGCACCTGCTTACAAAGTGCTAACGGAGGCACAGCACTTGCGCTATAACCAGATCAACGCGCTCTATTTCAATGAGCAAACCCTTTTTTTTGAAAAGACATTCGCGCGGAATATCCTGGGTTACTTCCTGGGCGCAAGTCCGTCCAAGAAACTCGAAGCGGGGTTGCGGCAATTCATGTTCGAGGAGGAAAAACATTCGGCGATGTTCCGGCGACTGAATCAAATATGTGCTCCGGCGATTTACGAGAAGGGCGATTTTCATTTCATCCAGGTACCGCGCGCAGCCGCGAGAATTCTCGATTTTATTTCGAAACGGCCGGCGCGATTTTGCTTTCTACTTTGGTTAATGCACCTGCAAGAGGAGCGGGCAATCTATTTCGGACGGACGTTCCTGAAGCACGCCGAGCGGCTGGAACCCCATTTTGTCGAGGCTCAGCGTGCGCATTTGGCGGACGAAATCGGCCATGTCCGGTGGGACGAACAACTAGTGGATTGGGTTTGGCCCAACACCGGGCGGTTGCTGCGGCGATTCAACACCTGGATATTTGGATGGATGATCAATGAATACTTCAGCACGCCCAAACGCTCCGCTGTGCGCGTCATTGCTGCGCTGGTTGCTGAATTTGCGGAATTGCAGCCGAGGCAGGGTGAGTTCTGTTGCCAGCTTCGAGCGCTGGGAACTGATCTGGCTTATCGGCGTTCGTTGTATTGTTCCGAAAATGCGGCGAAGACCTTCCGACGGTTTGACCGCTGGCCGGAGTTCCGCGCGTTAAAGCGAGCCATGCCTGGCTACGTGCCGGGAGCAAATGCATGAGCGCGGCGTCGCAGCCAAAAATAGAAGATAGAAGATAGAAGATAGAAGATGGAAGAAATCGAGGACGAGGACGAGGACGAGGACGAGGACGATAAAAATTGCATGGCTTGAGGATGCTTTATGGATAGCAGGACGAAGGATTACTCCATTCCAGGCGGATTAAATGTCGCTCTAGCGGCCTTGGTGGTTTTGTGCTGCCTGGCGCTGCTTTGGGCTTCCGGCCAGGCCCAAAGTTGGTGGGCAGTGGCGATCCTGGCGGTGGCTTACGGGTTCGTAATGAACACCGGTTATGCCCTCTGCCACGAGGCTGAGCACGACATATTCCATCCGAATAAGACTGTTAATGACACTGCCGGAACGATCGTGACGCTCTTTTTCCCGGCGTCTTTTGCGCTCCGCAGGCAAGGACACATCGGCCATCATCTTCGGAACCGCACCGACGATGAAGCGTTCGATTTGTATTTCGAGGGCGAGAGCCCGGTTTGGAAATGGCTGCAATTTTACGGCATTCTGACCGGGTTTTTCTGGCTCATGATTGTGATCAGCAATTTCATCGCGGTGATTAACCCGAAATGGCTGGCGCGGAAAACACCGTTGGACCGGCCCACTGCAGCGCTTCAGGAGACGCTTAACCCGAAATATTTTCGCCGGATCCAGCTTGAATCCGCCCTTGTCTTTCTGTTGCACGGTTCGATGATTTACTTTTTTAAGATCCCTATTCTCCATTACCTGGCGCTGCTTTGCGGCTTTGGCTTTATATGGTCAACGCTGCAATACATCCATCATTATGGCGCGGTGCGCGACGTGCAGAAAGGTGCGTGGAATGTGCGTACGTGGAGGCTTTTCGATTTGATCTGGCTCAATCATCACTGGCATCTGAACCATCACTTGAATCCAACGGTCCCTTGGATTTATCTGCCCGGATTGCAACCCGGAGGAATGTCGCAGCCGATTCCGTTTTGGAAGGCCTACTGGAAACAGTGGCGCGGGCCGCGGTTCACGTATGAACGTGTCGCCAATCGTCATGCTGGCAAACGCATCAAATAGCACCGATGTAGGCCGGGTGCCCTCACCCGGCGCCCCGGGGCCTGGAGAATCAGCCGAGCGCCGCGTGGGGGCACGCGGCCTACAAGTAGCCGGCACTGGCGCGCTCTGGGCCGGGCGGCTGCTGATGCTGGCGCTCAATTTCATCCCACTGTTGCACGCCGCTTCCACGGTGATAGCGCTGCTGGCGCCTTATGCCACTTCCAGCGTTCGGATTCCGGTCGCGTTGTTTTGCCTCTACCTTGCGCCGCCGCTTGTGGCCAGGTTGCTTTTGGCGGTTTGGCCGCTTCAGGAATGTCGCATCGCGGTGGGAACGAAGCCTTTCTTCGTCTGGTGGATGCTCTTTCAACTTCAGGTTATTTTCTGCCGACTTCCTACATTGGAGGAGGTTTTGCGCCTGATCCCTGGCCTGTATTCCCAATGGTTGCGGTTGTGGGGCGCGCGGATCGGGCGGCTTACGTATTGGTCCGCAGGCACTTTGATCACGGACCGCTCATTCCTGTGGATCGGGGACGATGTTGTATTCGGAGCTGGAGTGCGGTTGAACGCACATGTTATCACGAAAAACAAAAACGGCGCCCTGGAGCTGTTGCTGGCGCCGGTGAAGATTGGCGACCGAGTTATGATCGGCGGTTATTCTCTCCTGACCAGCGGCACAGAGGTCCTGTCCGACCAGGCTACACGCGCGTTCCTCATAGCACCTCCTTTCTCCGCGTGGAAAGAGGGTGAGCGAGTTCGGCGTCAACAATCTCTCGAAATTGAATAGATCAAATCTCATTTCACGCTCTGCCGTGATTCCTCGGTCGACGCGGGCAGGAGCGCCGAACTCTGTTTCGGTGCGTCGAGAGCCGATGACAGATTCGCGCCGAAATGGAAGCCCAGTCCGGGCCGGCCATCAGCGCTCCGCAAAGGTGAGGATGTGGCTCACAAAGATTGTCAGGGGACAGGTATCAGGCTTTCGACAAAGTTCCCGACAAAGTTTTAGGGTGGCCGATCGCTTGCGGTCGGAGTTGAAGCTCAAGCTGCTTCTCATGGTTTTGTTAAACCTGTGGGTGTACGTGCCGTATTGGTTTTTGCAACGGCATCCGCTGTTCCAGCCCACGCTGATGCCGGCGAGCTTCCTGGATCGGCTAATCCCGTTTTGGGACAAATCGACGTGGGTTTATCTTTCGATTTATTTCCTGATGCCCATTGGCCCATTCCTGATGAACGATCGGCGAGAGATTGCGCGTTACAGCCTCGGCGTGGTTTTGATGGGCGCTCTGGCGGACCTGGTGTTTATTTTCTGGCCCACATATTGCGCGCGACCTGATCCGGCTGGAACCAATGCACTATATCGCGCCCTTGTTGCATTTGACCATCCGCTCCATGCTTTTCCATCATTGCACGCCGCTTTTGCCGTTTTTTCGGCTCTTTGCGCGTCCCAGATTTTGCGCGAGATGCGCGTGGGGCGAATCTGGAGGTGCGGCCTGTGGTGTTGGGCGGTGCTCATTCTGTTTGCTACGCTGGCGACAAAGCAACACGTGCTGTATGACATTTTGGGAGGAAGCCTGCTTGCGTTTGGGGCTCACTGTCTGGGAATGGGAAGAATGGGACGAATGGGAATGATCGGTCGCTCCGCTCGGCGCGGAACGACCCCCGGCTACCTTCTGCCAACCCTCCGGGTTGGGCCGACAACGAACGCGTCGTACAAAAAGTATGATGCGCTCATTTGAAACTGTATCTGCAACTGAAACTCAACCAAATCCAACTATCCTATGAGAATACATAATTCGTGTTTGCCGAGGGGCGCGGCTGCTCTGCTGGCTATTTGCGGTTTCCTTTCGGCTGCGCGAGCCGATGAGGAGGCGGACCGGGCGGCCTTGCGGCTGATCCGAACCAATTACATGGAAGCGGTTAATTCAGGAGATCCATCGAAGATCGCCCCCTATTTGAGCAAAGAGGTGACGGGTGTGATGGTCACCGGCCAGGAGGTTAAAGGCCTGGATGGGTTAAAAGCCTATTGGCAGAAAATCCAGGACCTGATTGGTCCGGGCGGCACTTACCACGTCCTGGTGAACGTTGATAAAACAGATCTCTACAATGACATCGCCGTCTCTCGAGGGAACACCGAAGATGTTGTCCGGCTGGGCAATGGAAAGGAACTTCGCTTCGGTTCATTATGGACGTCCGTATGCCACAAGGAAGACGGTGCGTGGAAGGTCGTGCGTATGGAGGCGTCCATGGATCCGGTGGACAATGTGTTCATCTCGCTAAAGGTGCAGCAGGCAAAACTCACGTACGGCCTGGCTGGGGCTGTCATCGGCGCCCTGGTCGTTGTGATACTCCAACTTTTACGGCTCCGCAGCCGGAGGGTTTAGGAAGTGAGTGAGAGGCCGCGAACAAGATTAGAGCCTCGCTACCTCGGCTGCTACGATTCTTTCACAGCTTCTGAGACTTTCACCCAGGCTCTCAATACCTCCGCCACGCTCCAGGCCTGTGAGATGCAGCCGCGAGGAGTGAAAGGAGGCTCGGCGTCGAAGACTTCGCTGATGGACCCGACGCAGGCTTCGTCCACATGAGAAGCGAAGCCGTCGAGGAATTTCCTGGCGCCGGCGTGGTCGTCGGGATGGACGCGAAGCCAGGCATCAATAAATGGGCCGATCAGCCAGGCCCAGACGGTGCCCTGATGGTAGGCGGCATCGCGGGCGCGGAGGTCGCCGAAGTATTTTGGTTTGTAATCCGGATGGTCCCGACTGAGCGAGCGGAGGCCGAGAGGTGTGAGAAGGCGCTCGCGAACCGCTTCGAGGACAGGCTGCCAATATTGCTGATCGAGGACTGGGTGTTTGAGTGATAGAGCCAAGAGTTGGTTTGGACGACAAGCGGCATCGTCTCCTTCTTCGCCATCTACGACGTCGTATAGGTGGCTGCCTTGCGCGTACCAGAAGCGGCGATTGAACGATTCGCAGGCGCGCTGGGCGTGGGCGGCGATGTCGTCGGGATTGGGCAGCGAGATGGCTCCTTCCGGTTTGCTATTTTCGAGGTTGCTGCGGCCCGGAGAGCCGCGCTCCTCTCTTAACCAGCCTTCGAATAAGCGCAGGGCGTTATACCACAGGGCGTTGATTTCGACAGGTTTGCCGCGGCGGGGGGTGACCACCCAATCGCCGACTTTGGCGTCCATCCAGGTCAATTGATAGCCCGGAGCGCCTTCGCGCAGGAGACCGTCGGCGGGGTCAACGCCGATACCAAAACGAGTGCCGCGCAGATGATGTGAGATAATGTCGGCGAGCCTGGGCAAAATGAGGCGCAAGGTGGCGCGATCGCCAGTTCGTTCTACGTAACGGTCCAAAGCGTGGAAGAACCAGAGCGTGGCGTCAGCGGTGTGATAAAGGCCTTCGCTGCGGCCCTCGGGGAACAGATTCGGGATTAGGCCATCGCGAATGTAATGCGCGAAGGTCCGCAGAATCCAGCCTGCCTCGGTGTGCCGATTCGTGGCCAGCGTGAGCCCTTCGAGACTGATCATCGTGTCGCGCCCCCAATCGGTGAACCAATGATAACCGGCGATGATCGTTCGGACCTCATCGCCGGCGGCGTGGGCGCGGGCGGCATCCTGCACACGGCCCACCGGATTGATGATGAACTGATCGGCCGCCAGGACAAGTTCCGCGGCTGGAGCAGAATGCAGTGCCGGATCAGCGCAGGCGATCAGGCGCCGGTGGCGGTCATGATAAAAACCAAGAGCTTCCTGGGGTGACAGAGCCAGCATCGTGTGCCACCATTCGGTGGAGGCAATGAGGGTGGCATCCCGGTTGGGCCGCAGGCGAACGCTGAAGTAGCCTGGGCTCCAGAGCGTTCCGCGGGAGGGATATCCCCTTTCAGCGTCCTTTTGGTAATAGATTTCGCGCTGGGAGGCGCCATCGTAAGTGAAGGCTGGCTCTTGACCGCGAAGCACCAGGCGCAGATTCGGCAGATCTCCGCCTTGCGTGATTTCGTAGTGCTCTCCGCTGGCGCGAAACTGATAATTATCGAGCGATCCTTCATCCACGGGGTGTTCATGCCCACGGAAATGGACCGAAGGCCCCAACTCCAGTCGGACCTCTGCCTGAGAGGAAAGCAGGCGATAGTGAATGTGAACGGTGTTTTGGCCCTGAAGAAAGAGGACATACTTTTCCAGAATGATCCCGGCAACTTCGTAGCGCCAGATGGGCAGAGCGTTTTCGAGCCGGAATTCGGCAATGGAATGGCTCAAAGAGCCGGTTTCATCGGGGCGACTGGGCTCTTCGCCCCCGATCTGCAAGCGCCGGCCGTCAGGGAATCGAATGAACTCGCCCAAATGGTTGAGCATGACCGTGCGGCCAAACGGGGCCGAGAGGGCGGCAATGAGCAAGCCATGGTAACGCCAGGCCACATTGCCGGAAATCGTGCCGGAGGCGTAGCCGCCGAGGCCGTTGGTGACGAGCCACTCGCGGCGGAGAAGTTGACGGGCGTCTTCGCCCTTGGCGGCGCGCAAATCGATGCGGCGGGTGAGGGTCATGGCAGGCGCGACGGATGAGCCCGGGGAAAAAGTTAAATGAGTTAATCCATTGGAGTGGTGGCGAGCACTACAGCCGCTTGGCCGGGAAGGAGATAATGTTCGGCGGCACCGAATGTTGGGGTGCCGGAGCCGCCGTAGAAAGGGTGTTCGCTGGACCAAAGCAGGGTCCATTTTGTTCCGACCAGTGGGGCCAGCAACGGCTCGGGCGCAGAGCTGAGATGCAAAGCGGGGCCGAGGTTTACCAGCAGCAATCGGTCCTGACCGTTTTGGCGCGGGGACGAGGCCGTCCCCGCCCCAAAAAAGCGAAGGACAAATGCTTCAGGGCCAAGGACGGCACCGTCAAGACCACCTGGCCGCGGACTCGAGAAAACCGGGTCGTTGCGGCGCAATTGGAGCAGGTCTTTGTGCAGGCGGTAAATGGCGCCGTGTTTCGCGCGCTCAGAGAAGTCGAGCTTGCATCGGGAGAACGTTTCCTCGGAGCACGGGTCGGACAGGCAGTCTGGCGGCAGCACCTGGCCGGTGGCTTTAGCCTGGGAGAATTCTTTTTCAACAGCCGCCACGGATGAAAACTGGGAAAGGAACTCCTTTCGGCCCCTGGCGACGAGTTTGGCGAGGTCCGGGTTATGATCGGCGAAAAAGAGGAAGGGAGTTGAGGCGCCAAATTCCTGGCCCTGGAAAAGCATGGGGGTGCCGGGGGCCAGCAATAGCAGGGCGGTCATTGCGCGGAGCCGGCCCGGGCTGGTCAAATGCCGAATCCTGAATCCGCGCAAGGAGTTGGCAACCTGATCGTGGTTCTGCAAGAAAATGACAAATTGTTGCGGGTGCAGGCCGAAGGAAGGCGAACCGCGGTATTTTTTCTGCCAGGAATACCATTGGCCCTGGTAAAGAAAGCCCCATTTCAGAGCGGAGATGAATTCCTGCGGCGTCCCCCGGTAATCCGAGTAATAGGCCTCAGCGCGGCCTGTCAGCGCGACCATGGCGCTGTGATGGAAATCATCGTTCCACAGCGCGTCCAGGCCGTAGCCGCCCTGGTCCAGGGTTCGGGCCAGGATGGTTTGCTGAGCTTCGTTTTCGGCGACAAGGAAAATGGAGCGGGGCTCAAGAGTGGAAGGTTTTAGGGAAATTGTAGCAGCCGAGGTAACGAGGCTCTGATCAATCCGCTTTTCCGAGGTTCTTTGTGATTTTAGAGCCTCGTTACCTCGACTGCTACGAGGTTTTTGGATTTTCTGCCGCCCTGACGGGCTGGAAGAGGCAGGGGCGATTGCGGCCTGGCGGGCTGCGCAGGAGAGGACGCGGATAATGTGTTCGGGAGATGAATCGAAGATCTGCTGCGTTGCGTCCAGACGCAGTCCGTCCAAATGGAATTCCTCGATCCAATAGGCAGCGTTGGCCGCAAAAAATTCGCGAACTGGTCCGCTGTTTGGGCCGTCGAAATTGATGGCATCTCCCCATTCGCAACGGTAGCGATGAGTGAAGTAATCATCGGAGAACTGACTCAGATAGTTGCCGTCAGGACCAAGGTGGTTATAGACGACGTCGAGGATCACCCCAAGACCGAGTTTATGCGCGGCATTAATGAAATGCCTGAACTGATCCGGGGTACCGTAGAGCCTGGTGGGCGCGAACAGATTCACCCCGTCGTAGCCCCAGCCGAATCGCCCGCAGAAATCGGCCACCGGCATGATTTCGATGGCCGTGATGCCGAGGCGAGCAAGTTCGGACAATTGCTCCGTGGCGGCGATCCAGGTGCCTTCCGGCGTGAAGGTGCCGATGTGCATTTCGTAGAGGACCTGGCCGGTTCTGGCGAGACCTTTCCAGGTGCGCGGACAAGGCTGTCCGCGCTCCGAGTGGAGATCGTCCCATTTGAACGCCGCTGGATCCACGATTTGCGAGGGGCCGTGAGGGCCTCGTGGTTGGAAGCGGGAGGCGGGGTCGGGAAAGGAGCCGGTGGCGAGCCGGAATTTGTAGAACATGCCGGCAGGGAGGTCGGGGATGAAGGCGGAGAAATAACCGGGGCCAGTGCAGATTTCGGATTTCGGATTTCGGATTTCAGACCTGTCGTTCGAGGAGGACGAGGGAATAAGAGACGGGCTATCAGGGTGCAGCGGAGCTGTGCGGATTGAATTCGGGAAAAAATCGGGTTTATCGGAATATTCGACAATAACGGACTCTGATTTTGGCGCCCAAACGCGAAAATGTACGCCACCCGGCACGAGTTCAGCCCCGACAGGATACTTCCGGGAGTAGGACCTTGGTTGTGGAGGCGAAAGAGGTTCTGCGCTGCGATTGGCTGCGCTTTTTTTCGGGGTGTGGACTTCCATAGTTAGTTGGCTTGCTCACCATTCTATGCGATTGGCCGGGATGCAAGCTTGAAAGAAAAAACGGATCGTAATGCGCCAGTTGTGGAGGGAGAGCATAAAACTGTTGAAACAGTTTATGCGAGTTTCGGCGGCTGCTTCACCTGGCTGAAGCCAGGTGTTAATGAGATTCCGGTTACACCGGAATTCGGCCTCCGACGTACGGTTTTGACCCCAGTAGTTTTTTTGCCCAGATAGTTTATTTTTGGGCCTTGCAAGATAGAGAAATGCGGGCGATGGGTATTATGGATTGCAGCGCTGCTCTCGGCCAGAATGTCGAGTCCCCAAGCGCCAGAGGGACTGAGAGTTAGTCCAAATCCCATGAACGATAATGACAAGGCAACGGCAGGCCGGTCCGGTGGCCTGCGGCGCCCATTGCGCGCGTTAATTGTGGAAGATTCTGAACCTGACGCGATACTGCTGCGCCGGGCACTGGAACGGGGAGGGTTCGATCCGATTGCTGAGCGAGTGGACACTGCGGAAGGGATGAAACGAGCGCTGGGGGACCAAACCTGGGACTTAATTCTGGCTGACCATGCGATGCCTCATTTTAGCGCGCCGGAGGCGCTCGAACTGGCTAAAGCATTCAATTTGGACGTCCCTTTCATAATCGTTTCCGGTCATATCGAGGAGGAAACGGCTGTGGAGGCCATGAAAGCCGGGGCGCATGATTATATCATGAAAGATCGCCTGGCCCGCCTGGTCCCGGCCGTGGAGCGGGAATTGCGCGAGGCGGAAGTCCGGCGCGCCCACGCCAAATCCGCAGCCGACCTGCGCCGGGCCCATGAGGAACTGGAGTTGCGCGTCGAGAAGCGGACCGCCGACCTGCGGCGCGCCAATCTGCGCCTGGAGAATGTGATCAAAGAGCGGCAGCGGTTGGAAAACGAGTTGCTCGAGATTGCCGAGAACGAGCGGCGGCGCATCGGATTTGACCTGCACGATGATCTCGGACAAAAGTTAACCGGAGTGTCATTGATGATGAAGGGCCTGGAGCAGACGCTGGCCGGGCAACAGAACATCTGCTGCCGCGATGCGCGCAAGATACAATCGCTGATTGAGCAAATCATCCGCCACACACACGATCTGGCGCGCGAGTTTAGTTCGCTGGATCATAGAGGGGGCGACCTGCCCAGTGTGCTCAAGGGGCTGACAGAAAACGTAAAGAGGATGTTTAACATTGCGTGCGAATGCGTCATGAAAGGCAATGTCCCTGCCTTGCCTGAACGGTCCACAGTCCAATTATATAAAATTGCCCAGGAAGCGGTGAGCAATGCCATCAAACATGGCAAAGCCAGCCGTGTTGCCATCGGCCTGGCACGCAATGGGGTCAAGCTTGTCCTGACGATAAAAAACAACGGCAAACCTTTCACGCCGCCGGAACCGGGCACAACCCGAATGGGCCTGCGGATTATGAACTACCGCGCCCACACGATCGGTGCGTCACTGGATATTAAACCTATAAACCGCGGCGGGGCTTTGGTGACATGCACCCTTCCGATAGGCCAGGAGAGCAAGCCTGCCAAACACGAAACTGCTTCTACGAGCGGATCCGCGCCGCCTCCTGTGCGAGGGTTGGCGCTTGCTGAGGCGGCGTAGGCCGGGCAAGGGGTTAAAAGGTTAAATGGGTTAAAACGTTAAATCGTTAAAACGGAAATAAAGAGGCGATCCGTTTGCACGGATCGCCTGAACCACCCCAAACACTAACCCCACATTCACCATGCGATGTGGGATTGATTTGTGCTAATAGGGTGTTTTTTCCAGTGCGATAAAGCTCTCAATCCCCCGGCAACGGATGCGCCGACTTGGCCCAATCGAGAGTGACGCGGAATTCGTCGTTGTGCGGCTTCCAGTTTTTTACCCAAATAGAGTGGCCATCGCCATAAGTGACGTTCCCTCCTCTGGCGCCATGGTTATCGGGACCGTCCCAGACATTATTTTGTCCGGCATCGTCGCTGTCATGGAATAACCAAAACCTGGACGGACCGGGTTTGGCGCCGAGAAACACCTCGTTATACTGCTCGCCATAAGTGTTGTAAAAGGACTGGCAGATTTTGTTGTTCCGGACATCGCCTATTACTTCGTAACTGTGGCCGTTGGGTCCCCGGGCGCCGCCGGCGGCGTTGTTGTAAAGATCCGCCAATAACTGCTCGTCGCCAACAGTGATCCACACATCTGGCCTGACGTTATTCAGCGTGCCTGGGCACACAAAGGTCTTGAGCCCCGGAATTAGAGAAGGGTACATCCAGGTCAGATCATCATTTGCATTGATCCAGGTATTTGGCGGTTGACCGCGGGTATCTATGAGGAGCTGGCCGTTGTTATCTCCAGCATAGGTCTGACAGGCAATGCCGAGCTGGCGCATGTTACTGAGGCAATTGATGCGCTTTGCGCGATCCTTGGCGCTGGCTAAGGCCGGCAGCAGGAGCGCAGCGAGAATCGCTATAATGGCTATAACGACGAGGAGTTCGATCAGGGTGAAGGCCCCGTGAAACGTGAAACGTGGATCGTGAAACGTGAAACGTGAAACGTGAGCCCGATACGGAAGGCGTCGCGGAGCGTTTGGAGAACGGCGCATTGCGCCGCTTTCGGTTTGCGCGAATATCATCGGCTCAAAACAGTCTGCCACGCTGGGTTACCCGCGGCGAGATTCATCCCAGGACTAGGTTGGAGGGAGCCATTTTGCACGATTTAGACGCTTTCGACGCAACGAGTCAAGCTCAAGCTGCGGCTACTTAACTGTGGAAAGTCATTTCAATCCTCGTTGTCAGATTGTATAAATCACTTACAATGAACCGCTGTCTAATTCATTCCGACAATGAGAACCCGGTTAGTTCTGTCATTTCTGGGGATTCTGCTTCTGGCAGTGGCGCCGCTTGCCGCGCAACAGCGCGTTTCGACTAATGCGCCGCGGCTGCGAGCGCCGGCTCCGGCGCAGCACCATTCGCTGTGGCTTGTCGAGGGACGGCGCAACACCGTCTATCTTCTGGGGTCAGTACACGCCCTTACCCCTCAGGACTATCCCCTGCCGGTCATTATGGAGCGAGCCTTCACGAACTCGGCAATCGTTGCGTTTGAAGCAGATGTGGAGGCCGTGCAGTCTTTAGGAACGCTGCAAGAATTAATGACCAAAGCCCGCTTGCCCGAGGGGCAAACGCTGCGTGAACAGCTTTCACCCGCTACGTATGAGCTGCTTAAACATCACCTCGAGGATGCACGATTGCCGGCTTTTATGTTCGAGCCACTGAAGCCTGGAGTCGCCGCGTTTGCTTTGATGGCAGTCGAACTGCAAAAATCCGGTCTGGAGATGGAATATGGGTTGGACAAACATTTCTCATCGCTCGCCCGCGATCTGCACAAACAGGTGGAGTTTTTCGAGACGTTGGATTTCCAACTCGGGCTTATTACGGATTTATCAAAGGATGAAGGCGAGCAGTTCGTGAAAATCAGCCTGAGCGAAATCAGCAAAATGAAAAAGGAAATAGCGGAATTGCTTCAGGCTTGGAGGACGGGCGATGCAGATAAACTGGAAAAGTTGCTCAATGACGACTCACGGCAAGCGCCGGCGATCTTCAAGCGCCTGATTGCAGATCGCAACCTGCGGTGGCTGCCAAAAATCGAGCAATGGCTGCAAGGCGACCGCAATGTCATGGTGATCGTCGGGGCCGGGCACCTGGTGGGTAAGGATGGAGTGGTGGAGTTGCTGCGCAAAAAGGGGTGGAGGGTTAGGCAGCTTTGATTTGAACTTTGTCTTTCACTTTGTCTTTCACTTTGTCTGTCGTTTCCTCCCAAAACAATCGTTTCGACAAAGTGGAGGACAAAGTGGAGGACAAAGTGAACGACAAAGTTTACGACGAAGTTCTTGCCGGTAGCTCCAGATACTCGCCGAGCTTGTTCTTGAGCAATTTGATCAAGCCAAGGTTCATGTAGCCGTAGGTGTCCGGCACGTTCAGGCAAATGACGCGTTTGCCTGAGATCTCTTGCTTAAATTTGCTCCGCAGTTTTTGGGCGTGTTCCAGCTCCATTACGAAAATCAAGTCGGCCCACTCGATATGATCCGAACGCACCCGCTTGCGTGCGTCGCGCTCTACTCCTGCGGATTTAACGGCATAACCGTCAATACCTTCGAATAACCGCTCAGCAGTCAGGCTTCGGTGGCGGTTGCGGCCGCAAATGAAGAGAAGCTTTTGAAGTTGGCTCATGGGCAGCGGCTAGAACGATCAGGCAGGATTCTGACGTCCTTCCGCCCCCCAGCGCAAGCTGGAAGTCTGATTTATTCGTTGATACCCCAGTGACGCAGGTCGTAGGGCTGGCTGAAATCCTCTTCCGAGGCTTTAGGCTGCGGTTCGGGACCTTTCGTGGACTGTCCCTTGGACGACTCGGCGTGGGGCGCAAGCAGTTGAACCGGCAGCGTGGCCACGATTGCTTCGACCGGAATGCGCTGCTCTGAAAGGGTTGCTTGTTCCATAAACTCTTTAATGCCTTTGGATTCCCGGGTGAGGAAAGTACGATTCGCTTGTGCTTACCTCGCCTGTGAACCTCAGATCTATAGGTTACACAATCATAAGTAATTGTCAACTGCTGCAACAACTTTTTTTAAAGGCAGTCCGGCACTCATCAGCCTAAATTAATTGTCGTCTGGCTGGCCATAACACTATTAGGAATAACGATGCGGTGATTGTCTTCTGTCCGTAACACGGTATAGCCCAGGTTCACGCTTTCAACCACGCCCGACTGCACCCCGGTCGGGGTTGGCACTTGGAGGCGGTCACCGATTTTGAATGGCCGATATAAAAGCAGGGAGATGCCTGCAATGAGGTTTCCCAAGGTGCTCTGCGCAGCCAGACCAACGACGACCGAAATAATGCTAACCCCCGCCAGCCACGCAGTGCCAAGCCGGGCGAGAGCGGGGACCAGGTGGGCGTACGAAATGAAGGCAAAGAGATAGACAGCAATTTTAGCAAATTGCGCCAGGAAACTGACCGTCATCCGATCCACGTAAGTGTGCTTGTCTCGGGCCAGCAAACGGTGGACGGTCAAGCGGAGTGCTCGGCCCGCCAACCAGGCGGCGACGGCAAAGAGCAGGCCAACAGTGACAGCCCCTAAAGGAGTCTTGGTATCGAAGAAGGCGCCGTTTTGGAATTGGTCGGCGATGGTTTTCATTCCCAGGTTGGCGCGGACAAGGCTTTCCGCGCTCCGCAAGCAATGTAGCAGCCGAAGTGAGGGGACTCAAATGGAGCGCCGAAGTCCGGGGCGGGCCGCCCCGGCCTTCGGCGCTCCCGTATTAACCCTGTTTCTGCGGCAGCGACGGTCCGCTGGCAGGCGGGGGCTCGCTTCGAAAGCGCACCTTCACAGGGTAGTTTTTCCCATCGGCAAACTGTTTTGAGAGCCAGTTCTGGACAAACTCTTCAGTTTGCTTGCGGCCAGTCTCGCGCGCCAATCCGATATTCGCCTTGGCCTTCTGAAGGGTCATCCAGGTGATCGAATCCTTGAGGTCCTGCATGGCCTTACTGGTGCTGCGAAAGTGGCTGTCCTTCTTGACCTCATACGTGAGGCGTGAAACGTCCACCGAAGGCCGATTGTATTTGATGTCCGGCGCCAGGACATAAATGACACCGTCCTGAATGGTGAACTCCCAATTATCATTTAAATCGAGGTAGTAGGTATAAGCAACAGGAGCCCGTGCTTCGATGATCAAATCCGGCAAAGGAATGTAACCATAGGCCAGGCTCGATTCGTTGGTCTGGGTAAAGATCTCGTCCTGTGAAACGGTGGCGATTTGTAAGAATTGGCTGCCCTTAAGCGTCGTCGCGTAACTGGTGAAAGTGGTTGTGATCGTGCCTTGCTTAAAAGCTGCCGCTACGCGCTCGAGAGTTTCTCCAGCCTGGCTGGCGAGTTTCGCTGCCTTGGTCAAGGTGTCGCCAGGCAGATCGCGGCAGGATTTGAATACATAGAGCGCTCCAAGCACTAGAATGAGAACAATCACCATGCACGTGACCGGCACGGCCCAGGCACTGCGGCGAGGCTGTGGTGAGGAGACCGGCGCGGAGGTCTGGACAGGAGGAGGATTGCTTCCGGGTGTGCTCATTGAGCATTTTCAATGAACGCATAGCACAGCAAATGGCACAGCCCCATGTGCGCATCCTCGACCCGGCCATAGTGCTTATCATTGATGACCACAACCTGCTCGGCGACTTCGGCCATTCGACCATGTTCGGCTCCGACGAACGCAATGGTGCGCAGGCCGTTCTTCGCCCCCCATCCCAACGCCTTTACGCAGTTAGGGGAATTGCCACTCACGCTCAGAGCTAAAGCCACATCGCCCGGGCGTGCATAATTTTGCAATTGGCGCACGAACACGTCGTCATAGTGATAATCATTGGCAAGAGCCGTCAACCAGCTCACGTTGTCATTGAGCGAGAGAATGTGAAAACGTTTGTGAAGTTTGTCGGACGCGCTCTTGCCGAGGTCGGTCGCGAAATGCGAAGCGTTCGCCGCGCTGCCCCCATTTCCAAAAACAAAGACCTGCCGGTCTTCTTCGAGGGCCACGCGAAAGGTCTCGATGAGTTGGTTCACCGATTCAACGGGAATGGAATCCAGGGCGTCTTTTTGCGCCGCCAGATAGTCCGTGATCCATTGTTTCATCTGTAGCAATGGTGTGCAGAAAACGGCATTTTGTCAGGCATATTCTGCCAGCGCGAAGAATGAACAATCAAAGATGCCGGGCGGCTTCTAAGTTGAAGGAGAGGACGTTGACCTAAAGGATCCGTATCGCATTTCCAATTGTAGGTTCTCATTCGCTTGTCCCTATTCGTTTGTCTCCCATTCCGTTGTCTTTCATTCGTTTGCCAAAGTCTCCTGGCGGGGTGGCAATCGCCATCTCGGGGATTCACCGGGTCTGAGTCCCTGCTCTCCACCGGGACCCTTCTCGGAAGGTCCACCGATACCTGAATCCCCTCGAAACTCTTAACATCGCCGCCAGTGCAACTTATTGCCTGATTGATTATGAGCATTACCCGCCACTCCACCACGAAAAGCACCTCGAAGACACCCCGCAAGATTTTGATCGTTGATGACCATCCGATCGTCCGGACCGGCCTGCGGACTTACCTGGCTAACCACTGCGAATCCACCGTCGTCGCGGAGGCAAGCAATGCTGTCGAGGCACTGCTCCAGGCCCGGCAGCTATCACCGGATTTGGTGCTGATGGATATCGTTTTGCCCGAAGTGGATGGCTTTAAACTCACCTCCACCCTGCAAAAGGAACTTCCCCATGTTAAGATAATTCTCCTCTCGGCTCTCAATTCAACCGAATACGCCGAACAAATCCTTGCCTCGGGCGCTTCTGGTTATATATCCAAAGCTTCACCCCCCTCGGATTATCTCAAAGCCATTGACATAGTCTGGGAAGAAGGAAAATTTTTCAGCCCGGAGATCATCCGCGCCGCGGCAAATCACACCTCACCGCTGGACGCAATCACCCCCCGCGAGCGCGAAGTCCTTGTAGGTGTCGCGGAAGGATTGCCCAACAAAGGAATTGCCGATCGCCTCGGTGTCGGCGTGCGCACCATCGAAACTCATCGGGAACGCATTATGCGCAAACTCAACATCCGCACCATCGCCGGTCTCACCAAATTCGCTCTCGTGAATAACCTGATCTCCCTCAACGCTGACAACTAAGCTGCAGCAGACGACGTAAGGAGTCTCAATGGGACTGTTCGGGGCTCAGGGGCAAAACTTAGTCGCAAACTTAATCGCAAACTTAGTCGGACCAAAGACTTCGACTAAGTTTGCGATTAAGTTTGCGATTAAGAACTCAATCCCCAACCCTTCTCTCACGCCGGCTGGTTTTGCGCCAAGGCCGCCCGGCTTCTTCTGCCCTTATCGCGCTTCTCCAAGACCGGCGGTAGCTCGCAGTGTGACCAGTACGCATAAATCAACCCCAGGAGTTCTACGAACTGGTGGAACCCGGTCGGTTTGGTGAAGAACGAATTCGCCCCTAACCGATACGCCTGTTGCACATCCGACGGTATATACGAGTTGCTCAGCATCACCGCCGGCAAACTATCGTATTCAGAATGGGACCGAAGCCAGCGTAAAAACTGAAACCCATCCGTGCGTGGCATCTTCAAATCCGTAATGATCAGATTCGGCAAAGGGAAGCGGGCCCGATCGCAAAAAGCTCCGTTCCCCGTCAGATAATGAATTGCTTCCTGTCCATCCCGAACCACGTGCGCAAAGTGGCCTACTCCGGCCTTCTCCACCGCGCGTTGAATCAGAACAACCTCGTGGTCGTCATCTTCTACCAGAAGAATCCTTAGCCTGGCGCCTTTATGGGCCTCCATCCCTTCAAATTAGACGCTGTTCTACCGGTGGTCGAACCGGGTAAACACCGCCCGCTGCTGGACCTTGGACCCTGAGGCTTGGAACTTGGACTTTGGACTTTGGACCTTGGACTTTGGAGTAGTTCAGATGGGGGGTGTTTCCCCCACTGGAACAAACTCAAACCACCGCTATTTTTGTTCGCTACTCAAATAAATCAGGCGTATGCCCGAACGTGCCGTCATTCTTCTAGTGGAAGATAACCAGGACGACGTTTCTTTTATCCTCAGGGCCTTCAAACGCGCCGAAATCTCAAATCCCATCTACGCCGTGGCGGACGGCGAGGAAGCCATGGCCTACCTCAGCGGTGAAGGTGATTACTCCAATAGGACGGATTATCCCCTGCCGGAACTGATACTGTTAGACCTGAATCTTCCCGGCACCGACGGCTTTCAAGTACTCCGATGGTTGCGCCAACAACCGGGTTTTGCCTCCATTCGCGTTCTAGTGCTCACCTCCTCCAACGAGGTCTATTCGGTGAACAGGGCCTACAAGCTCGGCGCCAATTCCTTCCTGGTTAAACCCTCTGACTTCGAGAACTTCGTCGAACTTGGCAGAATCATAAGTCATTTCTGGTTGCGCGCCAGCAAAGCTCCCACAGTTTCTCGGCCACTCCCGGAACCCACCCCCTCACCACCGGGCTCAGGGGTCTCAGCCCCATAGAATGGCCGTCCCAAAGTCTGGCCGCCCCATTCCCTCTCAAAGCAGGAACACTGACGTAATGGGGCAGAAACCCCATTCAAACGAATCGACAACACCGCAATCATGGAGATACCCGATCAAGGGGATGCGGTTTTTCGGGCCGTCACCTTTGGGGATGGATTCCCCGATTTTGTTGTGGAGCAGTTTATGCAGGACGAATGTATTTTGCACGTGGAGGATGATCCCAACGACGTGCTGCTGGTGCGCCGCGCGTTCGAAAAGGCGGGAATCAAGACTCGCATTGAAGTTGCCGAAGATGGACAGAAGGCTATCAACTATCTTTGTGATTTTGAGAAACATGCGCCTCCACGGATACTGCTTCTCGATATCAAATTGCCCGGCAAGGACGGCTTTGAGGTTCTCGAGTGGCTCCGCCACCAGCCTGCGCTCAGGAAGCTGATTGTTGTTTTCCTTACCTCCTCGGCGATTCCTGGCGACATCACGACCGCCTATGATTTGGGTGCCAATTCCTACTGCACAAAGCCGGTTAGCCCCGAGGAATTATTGGATCTCGCCGTGAACCTCAAAAATTGGTGGTTCGGGCCTAATCTTCATGCCCCTTTGCAACAGGATCTGGCCTCTGTGGGCTGGTACCGTGCTTAAAACCTCTTCGTTCCCTTCGTTTGCTTCTGTGGCTTCCACTCTCCCTGTTCTCAACAGCGAGTGGAATGAATCATGCTCCACTGTCAGAGTTAGCAAACCTGAGATCCCTTAAAGAAGTGGAACCGTCGGCATGACACCTTCCAGACAGCCAGCCCAGAATACGCCTCTCAAAGTTCTCATCGTTGACGATCACCCGCTGGTTCGGAAAGGCTTGCGAAACTATCTCGACAACCACGCCCAATTCGCAGCGGTCGCCGAAGCCGGCGACGCTGCCGAGGCATTGGCCAAAGCTCGCGAGCTCTCCCCCGATCTGGTATTGGTGGACATCGAATTGCCGGAGACGGACGGCTTTAAACTCACCACACTCCTTCGGGAACAACACCCTGCCATCAAAGTCATTCTTGTCTCCGGCCACAACCCGATCAAATTTGCGAACCAAATCATCGAGTGTGGCGCATCCGGCTTCATTCCCAAAGCCTCTTCCCCGGCAATCTTTCTCGAAGCTATCCAAATCGCCTGCGAGCACGGTCAGCTTTTCAGCCCGGAAATCACCCGTGCCGCCGCCGAAAAGCGCGACCTTCTGGAAAAAATTAGCCCTCGAGAACGGGATGTTCTGTTAGCTATTACAGAAGGCTTGGCTAACAAAGAAATCGCCGACCGTCTCGGCGTCGGCATCCGCACCATCGAGACCCATCGCGAACGCATCATGCGCAAGCTGCACATCCACACCATCGCAGGCCTAACCCTGTTCGCCGCTCGCCACAATCTCATCCCCCAAACAACGCCCCTGTCCATTGGCCACTGACGACATGACCACTGACCACTGACCACCGACCACTGACCACCCCCGTCCCTTCCGTCCCTTCTGCCCGTCCCTCTCTCGGGCACCCGAGACTGCTTCTCGCCGTTGTCCTGTCGCGCCTTTGCAACTTTGCGTATTTGCCTGAAAAGCGCAATCCAACGGGTGACTCCCCCCGAATCCTGATCCCCTTCTTAATCGTACTCTTTTTCTTAATCTTAATCCCTGGCTGCCCCGGACCCTCGACCCTTTGCCATCTGCCATTTGCCATTCCGCCCATCCTCTCCGACCCTCGACCCTCGACTCCCTACCCTCTCCCGACTTCCGACTTTGGACTTTGGACTTTGGTCCATCCATCAATCCACCAATCCATCCTCCGCATCCACCATCCACCATCCATCATCCAGACTTCCACCATTCCATCATTCCACCATTCCATACGTCCGCCTCCGTAACCGCCCCGCCCTTCCTAGTGTTTCCCCGGACTGCGCTTTCTCCGTTCCCCCGGCGGCAGGAGCATGGGCTGCCCCGGTTGTGAGTTGTGGCTGCAGGTGAGATAACAAGAGACGCACGGAAATATGCGGCCTATGAAGTTGAAATACTTGTTGGGAATAATCTTTCTTTGTCGCCTCATTGCAGGCGCTACTCCACCGCCGATGGGCGTTGCTCCGGTGGTGGTGCCCGCGGGCGGGTTCGGTATTTGTGGCAATCTGATGGCCAACTCGCCGTGGACCAACGTGGGTAACTGGTGCCCTTCCACCAATTCAGGCACCGGCGGCTACGTGCTCAGCAGTTCGGGGATGCCCCTCAATCCCAGCACCACGTTCCATATCGCTGACCGATGGAACTCGACCAGTGACAATACGTTTTCGGGCGGCCTCAAATGGACGGATGACCCGAATAGCTGGACTTGGGTTACCAGCAAAGCTTCCTCAAAGACGGACATCAATAACGTGCTGTTTCACTTTGGCTACGATACGAATGGCCACACCTGGATCATTGTGGCGGCGGATCGCTTCAGCAACAGCGGCGATTCGTACATAGATTTCGAGTTTCTCCAAAATTCCCTGACCATCAGCAACACCTCCCCGACCAGCACAAACAGTGGAACCTTTCATTCGACCGGACCCAATGGTGGCCGCACGACCAACGACTTCCTGCTCAGCCTGGCGTTCACAGGAGGCGGTTCGACTGCCGATTTCTTCTGTTGGCAATGGCAAACCAATATCGCAGGCGGTTTTAATTACGCAGACATCACCTCGCTGCTACCGTCCAACGGCGTTTTCGTTGCCGCCAACAGCAATACGGTGGTGGTGCCTTTCGGCGCGTTCGGCTCGACCAACTACCTGCCGCTTTCATTTGCCGATGCGGCGGTGGATGTGACGTCACTGCTCGGCAATTTCAACCCGTGCTTCTCGATCGGCATCAAAACGATCCTGGTCAAAACCAAGTCCTCGCAGTCCGGCACCTCCACGATCAACGATTTCATTAATCCCATCCAGTACTCAATCAAGCTCGGGCCCAGTGCCGATCCTGGCCCCGCCCAGTCAAATTGTTGGCAGGGCGCCTCGACGGCGTTCACACTTCAGGGCCAGGCCACCGCGGGCATTCAGCCCGTGACGAACACGCTTTGGACTCTGATTTCGGGTTCAGCGACCATTGACTCCCCAAATTCCTTGATCACCACGGCTTACGTGTCATCGGCCAGCGCCAGGCTGAGATTGACTGTCAACCAGGTTAACGGATGCACCGAATCAAATGACGTCGTCTTGACTGTCCTGCCATTGCCGGCCTGCTCCATTTCCGGGCCGGCCCTGGTGTGCCCGCTCTCCACCTCGCCCTTTACAGGGCCGCCTGGCATGGGCGCGTATTCGTGGTCAGTCAGCGGCAGCGCCTCGATCCAGGGAGGGACAAACGCCCAAACCGTTTCTGTGAAAGCGGCCAATGCTTGCGCGACTAATTACACGCTTATGCTTACGGTCGTCAGCAATGGTTGCTCCAGTTTCTGCGCCACAAACGTGACCGTGGATGACACGGTCCTGCCGGCGCTGACCATCCCACCCGATAGAGTTCTGCAATGCCCGGCCAATACGGGAACGAACTCCACCGGTGTTGCCACGGCCACTGATAATTGCAGCGCCGTCTTCGTGAGTTATAGCGACCTGGTCACCACGAATTGCGGTGGAACAAGGGTAATCGCCCGGACCTGGACCGCGACTGACCTCTGCGGCAACAGCACCAATGCGGTCCAAACCATCACCCTCCAGGACACCAATGCGCCCACCATCACTCCTCCGCCGAATGTGACGCTGGAATGTCCCGCGGACAGCAGCACCAATCACACGGGCATGGCAACCGCCGCGGATACCTGTAGCGCGGTGACGATCACCTACAACGACGCGATTACCACCAATTGCGGCGGCGCCTACACCCTGACCCGCACATGGATCGCAACCGATGCCTGCGGCAATAGCGCCAGTACCAACCAGATCCTCACTGTGCGCGATACCACGCGGCCCACGATTACATTGCCGCCGAATGTTACGCTTGAATGTCCGGCGGACATCTCCACCAACAACACCGGCATGGCCTCGGCCCAGGACACGTGCAGTTCCGTTACAATCACTTTCACAGATTCCGTCACCAATCATTGTGGCGGCACCCAAACCATCAGCCGGAAGTGGATCGCGACCGATGCCTGCGGCAACAGCACCAACGCAGTCCAGACTATCACCGTTCGCGACACCACCGCGCCGGCACTGAATCTGCCGCCGAATGTCACCCTCGAATGTCCGGCTGACACCAGCACAAACTCCACCGGGGCAGCCACGGCTCAGGACACTTGCAGCGCCCTCACGATTAGATACAGCGATTCAGTGGTAACCAACTGTGGTGGAACCAGAGTAATCTCCCGAACCTGGACCGCTACCGATGCGTGCAGCAACAGCGTGAGCGCCGTCCAAACCATCACCCTGCGCGATACCACTCCTCCGTCGCTTTCTTTGCCGCCGAATAAAGTCCTTCAGTGCCCGGCCAATGTTACGACCAATAACACCGGAACGGCCACCGCCCAGGACGCTTGCAGCGCGCCGGTAGCGATCCGCTTTAGCGACTCGGTCACAAATCCGTGCCCCGGCTCCAGTGTCATCACGCGGACGTGGACAGCCACCGATGCCTGCGGCAACAGCACCAACGGCATTCAGATGATTACCGTTCAGGACACGAACCCGCCGACAATTACCCCGCCTCAGAACGTGACGCTGGAATGTCCGGCAGACACGAGCACCAACCACACGGGCATGGCTACGGCCTCGGACACTTGCAGCGCGGTGACGATCACTTACAGCGACGCAGTCACTAACAATTGCGGCGGCTCTTATACGCTCACCCGCACATGGACCGCCACCGACGCCTGCGGTAACAGCGCCAGCACTAACCAGACTGTTACCGTGCGCGACACCACGCGGCCGACCATCAACCTCCCCGCAAATGTCACGCTTGAATGTCCCGCCGACACAACCACGAACAACACAGGTATGGCTTCGGCCCAGGACACGTGTAGCGCCGTGACCATCACTTACGTAGATTCGGTGACCAATCACTGCGGCGGCACTCAAACCATCAGCCGCAAATGGACGGCTACGGATGCTTGCGGCAACAGCACCAACGCGGTCCAGACGATCACGGTGCGGGATACTACACCGCCTTTGCTTTCGATGCCGCCCAGCATGACTCTGGAATGTCCTGCCAACACCTCGACGAACAACACCGGCGTGGCCACAGCCTCCGACACTTGCAGCGCCGTCACGGTCAGGTATAGCGATTCCGTAACGACCAATTGCGGTGGGACTGAAGTGATCCTGCGGACCTGGACGGCTGCCGATGCGTGCAGCAATAGCGTGAGCGCGGTCCAAACCATCACCGTTCGCGACACCACTCCGCCTTCGCTTTCGTTGCCCTCGAATAAGGTCCTTCAATGCCCGGCCAATACCGCCACCAATAATACCGGCTCCGCTACATCCCAGGATACGTGCAGTTCACCTGTGACGATCCGTTTTAGCGACTCGGTCACGAATCCGTGTCCCGGTTCGAGCGTAATCACGCGTACCTGGACGGCCACCGATGCCTGCGGCAACAGCACCAATGGCGTTCAAACCATCACCGTCCAGGACACCTCCGCGCCCAGCCTGAGCCTGCCTGCCAATATCACTTTGGAATGTCCCGCAAACACCACAACGAACAATACCGGCGTGGCCACCGCCCAGGATGCGTGCAGCGCGGTGACGGTTTCCTACGCTGACCAGGTCACCACCAATTGCGGTAACACAAAGGTCATCGCCCGAACGTGGACGGCCACCGATGCCTGCGGCAACAGCACCAACGGTGTGCAGACCATCACGGTGCGGGATACTACTCCACCTTCACTCAGCCTGCCCTCCAACAAGATTTTGTCCTGTCCGGCGGACACCACCACGAACAACACCGGCGCCGCCATGGCGCAGGATGGTTGCAGCGCACCGGTCACGATCTCATTCGTCGATACCGTCACCAACCCCTGTGCGGGTTCAGCAATTATTAAGCGAACCTGGACCGCGACCGATGCCTGCGGCAACAGCACTAATGGCGTTCAAACCATTACGGTGCAGGACAACAACCCGCCTTCGATCACGCCGCCTCCAAACGTCACATTGGAATGTCCAGCCAATACCAGCACGAATTTCACCGGCATGGCCGTCGGCCTGAGTCCCTGCACCACCGTCACGGTCGCCTATACCGATTCCGTAACAACGAACTGTGGTGGCACCAAATCCATCGCCCGCACCTGGACAGCCACCGACGCCTGTGGTAACAGTTCCAGTGCTGTCCAGACGATCACTGTTCGGGATACCGCTCCGCCGGCGCTCTCGCTGCCTTCGAACAAAACGCTCCAATGCCCCGCCGACAGCAGCACCAACAGCACAGGCGTGGCCACCGCTCAGGACACGTGCAGCAGCCCGGTGACAATCTCCTTCAGTGACGTCGTCACCAATCCCTGTCCCGGCACGAGAACCATCACCCGCACCTGGACCGCTCGCGATGCCTGCGGCAACACGACCAATGGCATCCAAATGATCATCGTCCAGGATACCACGCCGCCGGCGCTTTCGATTCCGCCGGATGTGACGCGCGAATGTCCGGGCGATTCGAGCACAAACACCACCGGGGTCGCTACGGCCATTGATGCGTGCAGTTCGGCCGTGGTTACCTGTAGCGATACGGTTTCCAATAATTGCGGCGGCGGCAGAATTGTCTATCGCAAATGGACTGCGACCGACTCTTGCGGCAACGTCACCAATCGAATCCAGACCATCACCATCCAGGACACCACGAAGCCAACCTTTTTGACCATCCCCACAAATGTTGTGCTCCAGTGCCCGGCAAACACCACCACGAATAACACAGGCACCGCCACCGCGCAGGATACGTGCAGCGCCGTGACCGTGCGCTTCAGCGACTCGACCAGCAATATCTGCTCGGGCGCTTATGTCATCTCGCGTAACTGGATCGCCACTGACGCCTGCGGCAACAGCACCAATGCGATTCAGACCATTACCGTTGTGGATACAGTCGGACCCTCGCTCTCTCTGCCACCCGATCTCACATTGGAATGTGGCGCGAACACTTCCCCGTCTTCGACCGGCACAGCAACCGGCCAGGATGCCTGCAGTTCGGTCACTGTCACTTACTCCGACTCGGTTTCGAATATTTGCGGGGGCAGCCGGGTGATCCGGCGGACCTGGACTGTGGCCGATGGTTGCGGGAACCGAACCAACGGCGTGCAAACCATTTCCGTTCTGGATCGCACACCGCCGAGCATCTCGCTTGCTTTCACACCGCCATGCACCTTCAGCCAGGGCGGTTGGAGCGGCGGCGGCAGTCCGGCAAACCTGGTCGCATCAAGTTTTGGGCTCGCTTTTCCCAATGGGCTGACTCTGGGAATCTACAACCCGACGAACGGGAATACTGCTCCCAATGGCCTGTACTGGCAAACCAACTCTGCGGGCGTCAGCGCCCTACAGGCCGCCTTCTCTCAAGGCTCAGGCTCCGGCGGGCCGATCACTCAGGATGCTCTCAATCCGACCATCACGTATGGCGCAGGCGGCTGCGGGCGCCAAACCCTGGCATTGATGTGCAACATTGCGTTCAATTCACTCGGCATGCTGGGAGCAGGCTCGAATAACTTCGGTGGACTGATCTATACAAATACAGGCGGCGATTCTCTAAGTGGCCTGAGTGTCAACCAAATCGTAACGGTGATTAACCAGGCCCTGGGCGGCCTGCCTCTGCCCGCCGGTTACGATTTCAGCGGTTTGTCGGGGATGGCCAACAACCTGAACATCTCCTTCGAAGCCTGTTCCGAATCATCCTGGGCCCAGCAGCATCTGATCGCCCCCTGGGTGGTAATGGTCCAGTGCCCACAGCAGGTGCCACCACCGAGCTACTCCTCAGTGACCGCCTCCGATACGTGCAGCAGTCCGGTCACGATCACCAATCTCCCTGACCTGATTGTCAGCAATATTTGCCCTAGCCAATACACCATCAAGCGGACCTTTGTCGCCACCGATGCCTGCGGCAATACAAATTCAGTGTCGTATTTCATTCAGGTTTCCAATTCCAGCGCCCCGAGCCTAACCGTTCCAGCCGATATGGTTTTGGAATGTCCTGCCAGCACGGCAACGAATATTACCGGCGTCGCAACGGCACAGAACTCTTGCGGCCCGATGGTCGTCAGCTATAGCGATGTCGTGAGTAACACTTGCGGCGGCGCTAGCGTCACCTACCGTACCTGGACTGCTAACGCCGGCTGCTCTACCGCTGTGAGCAGGGTCCAGAAGATCACTTTGCGGGATACGACTCCGCCAACTCTGGCAGTGCCTTCGAACCAAACGCTTCAATGCCCCGCCGATACCAGCACGAATAATACAGGCGTGGCCACTGCTCAGGACACGTGCAGCGCTGTTGCGATTTCCTACAGCGATGCCATTACCAATCCCTGCGCAGGCGCGCAAGTGATCACCCGCACGTGGACCGCCACCGACGCTTGCGGCAACACCACCAATGGAACTCAGACCATCACCGTCCAAAACACCACGCCGCCCTCACTCGTCCTGCCGCCAAACATGACGTTGCAATGCCCTGCCGATACCAGCACCAACTTGTGTGGCTGCGCGACCGCCCTGGGCGCCTGCGCCGTGCCTACAGTGACGTGTATTGATACCGTCTCGAATTTGTGCGGTGGCGGCAAAATTGTTTATCGAAAATGGGTCGCCAGTGACGCCTGCGGCAACACCACCAATGGTTTGCAGACCATCACCGTGCTCAACACCACCCGGCCTTCGCTATCGCTCCCGCCTGATCTGACATTGGAATGTGGCGCCAGCACCAACTCGACCAGCACGGGCACCGCCACCGGCCAGGAAGCCTGCGGCGCCGTCACTGTCACCTTTTCCGATTCGGTCTCCAATATCTGCGGGGGCAGCAAAATTATTCGCCGAACCTGGACCGTGGCCGACGCCTGCGGCAACAGCACCAACGGCGTCCAGACTATCAGCGTGCTGGATCGCACGCCGCCTCACATTTCCATCATGGATGTCCCAGCGACCATTTACCCGTGCGCCAGCCAGGTGCCCGCGCACGTAGGCGACATTTTTGCCTACGATACTTGCAGCGGGCCGCTGACGGTTACGAATTTGCCGGACACCATCGTCAGCAACATCTGCCCCACACACTTTACGATTAAACGGACCATTGTGGCCCTTGACGCCTGCGGTAACAGCAACACTGCTTCGATCTTTCTTGTGGTGTCCAATGGTGTGCCGCCTGCACTTCACATTCCGCCGGACATCGTTCTGGAGTGTCCGGCCAGCACGTCCACGAATGTCACGGGCGTAGCCACCGCCCAGGGCGCCTGCGGACCGGCTCTGGTCGGCTACAGTGACGTCGTGAGCAATACCTGCGGCGGCGCCAGTGTCACCTATCGCACCTGGATCGCCACCGACGGCTGCAACACCACTAACCGCACACAGATCATCACCCTGCGCGACAGCACGCCGCCATCCCTGAGCATCGTTTCAAACATCACAGTTGCCGCCGGGCAATCCTGGAACTTTGGCTGGCCCGTGGCCACTGACAAGTGCAGTGGATTTATGGTCCTCGTCATCAACACCGTCACCAATATGACCAGTACGAATACCCTGTCCGCCACTCGCACCTGGGAGGCTCGCGATGTCTGCGGCAACATCAGCTATTGCCAGCAGACCGTCACGATGCCCCTGGCGCCGTTCAAACTTACCGGCTCGGCCCTGGCGCCCAGCCAGTTCCTCGTCACCACCCCCGGCATCCCCGGCTGCAATCTCATCATTCAGGTTTCGACCAATCTGGTGAATTGGACCACACTCACGACTAATCCCTCGCCAACGAGCTTCATGGACACCAACATTTCGAAATACCCCCGCCGCTTCTTCCGCGCCCAGGTGGTCCCCTAGTTTTGAAGTGCGCGGACATTTCCGCGCTTTGGAACACCGCGACATGTCGCGGTGTTTGAAAGCGGCGACATGTCGCCGCACTCCACAGCGCAGCAGGGTTTCGTCCTCGTCCTCGTCCTTAGAAAGATTCGCGGAGGGGTCGAGTGGTCGGTTCTCCATCGCGGAGGGGTCGGTTCTCCATGTTGCCACATTAGATTTGCGCTTGAAGCGGCTGCGGCTAGACTGCCTGGCATGGCTCGAAGTCTTCGAATCCAATACCCGGGTGCCATCTACCACGTAATGAACCGCGGCGATCAGCGCGAAGACATTTTCGAGGACGACACAGATCGGAAGTCTTTCCTCAATACCCTGGGCCAAGCGTGCGAAAAGACAGGCTGGCAAGTGCATGCCTATTGCCTGCTGAGAAATCACTTTCATTTGGTAGTGGAAACGCCCCAGCCGAATTTGTCCGATGGGATGAAATGGCTGCTGCAAACTTACACCGGCCGTTTCAACCGGCGGCACCAGTTTTTTGGGCATGTTTTTAGCGGGCGATTTAAAGCACTACTGGTGGATGGGAGCGGCAACGGCTACCTGCGCACCGTTAGCGAATACGTTCACCTCAACCCCGTGCGTGCCAATTTGATCGGGGAGGACCAAAGATTGAGCACGTATAGCTGGAGCAGTTACCCCGCTTACCTGCGTGCGCAGCGGGCACCCTGGCTGCGAGTGGATCGAGTGCTGGGGGAATTTGGCATTCCCCGAGACACGCCAGCGGGCCGGCGGCAATTTGAACGTGTCATGGAAAAGCGCCGATATGAGGCCGACGGGAAGGAATATAAGGGCTTGGAGCGCGGCTGGTGCTTTGGGGCGGAGGAGTTTCGCCAGGAATTGCTGGCGCAAGTGCGAGATCGCATCGGCCCCAATCACTTTGGGCAGGAGCGACGGGAATTGGCCGAGGAGCGGGCCCGACGCATCATTACAGAAACGCTTTCCGATGGTCGGCTCACGCCAGAGCAACTACAGATGCTCCCAGCCAACGCCGAAATCAAAGTGCAGTTGGCGCGGCGGCTTCGGCGGGAGACCACTATGAGCCTGAAGTGGATCGCCGAGCAGTTGGGAGTAGGCAGTTGGAAATATCTATCCAACCTGCTAGGGCAACCTCTACCGAACCGCACCCAAGCCGAACTGTTCTAGTTGAAGTTGATCAAGGTGTTAAACTATGTGGCGACATGGAGAACCGACCCCTTCGACCGCTTGAGGTTGGAGCTATTGGTCTCACTCAAGCGCTAGAACCAGATGGGTGACTGAACGGATCGCCTCGCTGAGCAGGTGCTCAGCGAGTCCGATACGAAATCCAAACTAACGAAAACTCAGGTTCGCGTCAGACCGGCAAGATCCCGCCGAGCCGTAGCAGAACCGGAAGATAAAAAATCCGGAACGAACAACTTTTTTCCTATTGACCATCGCCCTAATGGGCGACCCCTTTTTTTTCGACTCGCCGGCGGAACGCCAGCGCCCCGACGAGTTCTCGTCCTCGTGCTCAAAAGACAGTAAGATTTAAGATTAAGAGAAAGATTAGGATTAAGATGAAGAAACTGCTTTCGCTATCATTGGTGCTTTTCGCGACTTACTTCTCTTTTGCGTCGGATCAGCCCGATACCAACGGCCCCCAAATCCGTAATCCACACTCGGAATCGCTGTTCAACGGCAAAGACCTGACCGGCTGGGTAGTCATGAATCATGGGTCTTTCCTCGTGACGAATGGCCTCCTACGGCTCACTGGCGGCAAGGGGTGGTTGCGCACAACAAGTCAATTCACGGACTTCATTTTCGAGGCCGAATGGCGCGCATTGGATTCGGGCTATGACAGCGGTTTCTTCGTCCGCGCCCGGAGCGACGGAGACCCATGGCCGGACGATGTGTGGCAGATCAATCTGGACCGACGCGCCATCGGCGCGCTGGTCAAAGGCACGAAAACCGTCGTCCCCGCCGAAACCCCTCCGATGCCGCTAAATCAATGGGTCAAATTTCGAATCGAAGCGCGCGGCTCAAAACTCACGCTCGACGTGAACGGCGAACGCGCATGGGAGTTTAATGCTTTTGATGCAAGGCCAGGCTATATCGGGATTCAGGCGGAGGGAAAGGCGTTCGAGTTTCGTGATATTCGAATTGCCTTTTAATCCTGCTTCATTCCTGCCCCGCGCGGTCCGCGCACCGCTGAATGTCCTTATCCAACTGCGCTTGCCGCGAGGGGAATTTGGCGCGGAGGCGTTCATAGACTTTTTTGGCCATCTGCCACTTGCCCAGGACTTCGGCGAAGTGGGCGGCGCGCAGGCCGGCTTCGCGGGTCCAGTACAAATCAGCCTGCTCATCGTCCTTCACCACTGTGCCGTAGAGCACGTCCTGACAATTTGCAAGCGCCTGGTTAAGGAGAGCGGTGCGCTGGGCCTGAAGTTTCTCTTTGGCTGGCTCGTCCAGCCCATTGCTCCGCTCTTCCAAAACTGCCGCCTGTTTCTCCAGCACAGTGGCCAATCCAATCTTGGCCATGCTTCGAATCGTGACGTCGGCATTGGTTATGATCACCAACTGAAAGGCATTGCTGGCGTCCTCGTAATATTGGGGAACATCCCTGGCCCATTGCAGCAGAGCGCTGGCTTTTTCTCCGAGGGCGATCGCGACCGCATGCTGGTTGGTCGGGGAGCGCCGTAAGACGGCATCGAATGCATTGAAGGCATTGCTGTAACATGGGATCCATCCAGGTCCTTTTGAATCGCCGGCCCGGCTCATCCAGGCGTCGCCATAAGCCAGCAGGGCGTCGGTTCGCAAATCATCAGGGGCGGAGTTGTCGTTAAAGAGGCTCAGAAAATACTCCTGGGCGCCTTTCCAATCTTGTTGGGCGACGGCGGCCCTGCCGGCCATCATGCGCGCTTCATAAGTCATCCGAGTCGCAGGCAATTGGGGGTTCTGAAAGAGCAACTGATAGCGGACCTCGGCCTCGCCGAATTTGCCGGCGTTGAAGTATTGGTCTGCTTCAGAGAGGCGGGCCAACGGTACGAGATCATTGGTTGGGTATTTCGTAAGGAATTCGCTCAGCAGCGCCAGGGCATTGGTTTCACTCCCAGCCAGCAGATTGGCCCGAGCGCGGTAAAACTCGGTCTGCGGCCGGGCTGGATTATTTGTGAACGCCGCCAGCCAACGGTCGTATTGCGCGATAGCATTGGTCCACCGTCCTTCTTCCTCGTAGGATCGCGCAATGGCCAGGTGCAATTGCGGCCGCAGTGTGCTATTCGGGGCGCGGGCGTCAAATTCGAGGAAGGTGGCGCGCGCAGCCGCGGGATTGCCCTGGCGTCGCATCTGCTGACCGGTCAGCAGGACGGCGCGTTCGGTATGAAAGCCGGTCGGAAACCAGTTCATGAGTTGGGACATGGCATTGGTGGCAGCGGGCAGATCGTTCTTTGCGAGCGCAGCCTGAACTGCTTGATAAAGGGCCGGCTCGAAAAGGTTGGTCTTTATCTGGTCAAACTGAGCGAACCGGCTGACCAGAAGATTGTAATTGGTCAGGGCCGCCGCGAAGTTGTTCAGCCGGAATTGGGCATCCGCCAATTTGAAATAGGCAGTTGCCTGGTCAGGAGAAAGGGGCAATTTCTCAATGGCCGCCTGACAATTGGTCTGGCACTCCAACATTCGGCCCTGTTCCCAAAAGCACCAGGCTAAATCGAGGAAGGCTTTTCCGAGGAGGGTGCTTTGGGGAAAGGAGGTTGTCAGATCCTGCAGATTGCGAATGGCCAGGGCAAGGCAATTGGGGGCAGTAGGGGTATTGGTTTGCAGATTCTGAGCCGTTGGGTTTTCGGGCGTTGCTGCGGACAGAGCTGTCCGCACTCCGTTGGTGCAAAGGCCGGCGCGGTGCTGTTCCAAATAAAGCTCTCCAAGCCCGAGCAAAGCCGCATCCGCTTCGGGCATCGTGCGGAACCGGGCAAGAAATTTTTCTAGAGTGCCGGCAGCATCTGCCAGGCGGCCCGCGCTCAAGGAGAGTTGAGTGATTTTGAGCAGGGCCTCGCGCTGGTATCTGGGAGGCACACCGTCCATGAGATTCGTTTTGTAAATCCCGATTGCCTCATCAGTTTTGTTCCCATGCTCGAAGAGACTGGCACGAAACGCGGTACTCTCCGCCAGGAGATTGCGGTCCATCGTTTTGGCAGCCAGCGCGAGCAGGTTGGTGGAACATTCGTCGGCTTCGGGCAGGTGGCCCGTAGCGAGTTTAATGCGGCAGACCAGGTATTGACGCTGCCAATCCAGCTTCGGCTCCAGGACAAGAGTGGCCAAAGGCTGGAGACCGCTTTCTGCTGCCGGATAACGATGCTGTGCCAGCCGGGCTTCCGTAAGCAAGAGTTGCCCGCGCAAAGCCAACTCTGCTGGCGGCGTGGTGTAGAATGGCGCTTGCGTGAGGCTATTTGTCGTCTGCTGGGGAGAAGTTGCACTCGCGAACGAGGTGGAGCGCAGCATGGTTTGGAAGAGCCCGTTGGTGTCTTCGAGTAACTGAGTTACCGCTGACCAATCGCTGAGGCGAGCCCCGGCGTCGGCCTGGCCAATAATTGCATCGAGCGCTCGAGCTGAGGAGGGATGCTGGGCGAGTTTTGCGAAAGTGGCCGCTGCCGTGGCGTAATCGCCCTTTTGAAACCACGCCTGGCCAAGTTGGAAGAGGTATTCGTCAGCCCATTTCGAGGCGTTCGTTTGACCAGCAGACAGCAGTTGGATGGCTCCCGTGTAATTCGTTTGATGCAAGCGGGCCAGGGCCTGGTAAAGAGTTGCTTCCGGCAGGCGCGCCGAGTTAGTGAACTTTTGTGAAAACTCAGCAAATGCCGCCTCCGCGCGGTCGAACGCCTGATCTTCGAAAAAATTTTGTGCGGTCCGGAACGCTTTGTCCGAGGCGGTCTCAGCCAGCAGGTGAATCGGGCAGTGCAGTAGAAACGCACATATGATCAACCATCGGCTCAAACGGGCCATAGAGAACTCGATGTTAGCCCGGCGGCCGTGAATCCAACAGCCCAAATTGCCGCGCCTGATTGCCGCCGGTTTAACGGGCTCATTCGCGGCGATGGATGGGTTGTGCTACCATAAGTTAAAATCCCGCTGCCGCCCCGATTTGTTTGAAATAGTTGGTCCAGAAGAGAATGACCTTGAAGGCGATCATTACGACGACAGCGGAATAGATCAGGATGAGGAAGCTCCAGGTGACGACGCGGAGTTTACGGAAGCCTTCGTCGCGATAGTGTTGCTGCAATCGCCGGAGGCTTTCTTCGAGTTTACCACTGATTTCGCCTGTGATGTATTGATTGGCAAAGATTTCGGGGAACCGATTGCTGGAGCTGAGCGTCTCGCCGGGGGTCTGGCCCGCATCCACCAGCGGACGCCAGGCCAGGACGGTGCGGCGCAGGGCCGGAGAGCCGGAGGCGACCGCGGCCAGTTCCCAGGCTTCAATGACGGTGACGCCGGCGGCCAGGAGCGCATCGAGCGCTCCAGCCAACCGGGACAAAGCCAGGCACCGCCGAGCATTCCCCAGGACAGGGACAGGACTAAGGATCTTTTCCAAAGCCGCGCGCCAGCGCTCACCATGACTGCTTTGGCTGGCGTAAACCACAAACGCGAGCACCGCATAAATCGGCAGCAGTATCCCGAAAGTCTGCAGCAGATACGCGCGCCAGTTTCCCGAGATCACAAATTGGGCTAGGGGCAGAATGAAAACGGCAAAATGAAAAAGGCACGCAGGATAGAGCAGCCCTAAAATGAGTAGCCGCGCCAGTTGGGCGCGGTCATTGTAATACTCGGTCAATGAGCGGAACGCGCCATCGAGGCGGCCGCTCTGCTCGCCGACCTGCAGCAGCGCGATATCAAAGTCGGGCAGCCAGCCGCGCACCTGCCGGCAGGATTCGCTCAAGGTGCAGCCTGCGTCCAGGTGCTCGAGCGCGCTTTGGATGGGTTTGCGATAGGACCTGGCGGGAGGGGTGCGTTGAAGTTGTTGGAGTGCGTTTACGACCCCCAGGCCCGCTGACGTGAGCTGGCCGAGCTGATGATAAAAATCCGAGCGGCGGGCGAAGTGGCCCGGGACGAACATTAATGAGCCGCTCATGGTTTTGCCGGTTGTAACTAGGGCTCACCAAAAAATCGAGCCCAGTCCTGGGCTGCGTGCAAAACCCGCAAGACACGGACGCGCTGCAGCTCGATTCTGTAAAGAATGAGATAATTGCGATACCGAGGGACTGGCCAAAGGCGAACACCGATTTCCTCCTTGCTGACGGAGTGCCTTTGCGCCATACCAATTTCCGGCATCGTTCCCAAGCGGATACTCTGTTCTACGATAGATGTTCTGACCCGTGCAGCAGCCGCTGGGTCACGTTCAGCAATGTAATCTTCGATCTGATCGAGATCCTCTTCTGCAAGGCCGGAAAAGAGGACGGGTGATCCTTTCATTTCTTTCGACGCCGGAATAGCTTTGCGGCAGGAACCAGAGGACGCCGGTCGGCTAAAGCAGTCTGAATAATACGGCTCAGATCCTCGCGGGTGGCTGAAGCCGCATTGGCTTCATGTTCTTCCAGCAGGCGCAGGCCGGCTCGAATCACTTCCGATTTGTTATTGAATCGCCCACTGGCGATGAATCGGTCTATCACCTGCTCGAAATGCGGAGTTATAACTTTGCTCACGACATTCGTATGTTCCGTTAGTTCCAAACAGTTGTCAACCTTCAAGCCTGCCGTACGTCCGTATCTGCGGCCATATTATAGCCACGGCGGCGACGACAAGGATCGTGCCGAGGCCGCCTGAAACGACCGAGATGATGGCGCCCGTGGCGACGGCATTGCCGATAGCGGGCCCGAAAAGATGCGCCACGAAGCCAGATTCGAAGCCGCCTAGTTCGTTGGAGGTGCCGATGAAGAGGCTGTTGACGGCTGAGACGCGTCCGCGCTTTTCATCGGGCGTAAGCAATTGAACCAGGGTGTGCCGCACAACGATGCTGATGTTATCGGTTGCGCCGCAAATAAACAGCAAGAGAAACGAGAGCCAGAACCACTTCGAATAACCAAATGCGATGGTTGCGACACCAAACCATGCGACAGCCCAAAGCAGCGTTCGGCCGGCTTTCTGAAGCGGCGGGCGATGCGCCAGGATCATAGCGCAGAATAGCGAGCCGATGGGCATGGCGGCGCGCAGCCAGCCCAAACCGGCGGGGCCGGCGTGAAGAATTTCCTTCGAATATATCGGGAGCAGGGAAACGGCGCCACCGAGCAGGACAGCAAACAAATCGAGAGTGATTGTGCCCAGAATCAGTGGTTTGGCAAATACGAAGCCGAATCCTGCGCCGAGACTCTTAAGGGTCATTTTCTCTTTCACCGCGGCCGGTTGATGGGCGCGAACGGGACTGATAAGAATAACGCAGGCCAGGCAAGCCAGGGCGTTCAGAACATATACCGGTGCAGCGTGATGGAAAATCGCGATAAGCAAGCCGCCAACCGCCGGTCCCGCTGCCGCCGATAACTGGAAACTTCCGCTGCTCCAGGTCACAGCCTTTGGAAATTCCTGACGGGAAACCAGGGAAGGCAGGAAGGCTGCACTCGACGGCCAAAGAAAGGTCCGGGCAGTTCCAGCGGCAAAAAGACAGACGTAAACCCAGATCACCGGAGCCCCCATAGCCGAGATTGCCGCCAGACCGAAGCTGGCAGCGGCCATGGCAACGTTCATCAGGATCACAATCCGCTTGCGATTGTAATTATCCGCCACGTGCCCGGCCGGCAGGGTAAACAGAATCATGGGCAGCATTTGAGTCAACCCAACCAAACCAAGTGGCAAAGCCTGTCTGGTGCGGTCGTAAAGCTCCCAGTCCACAGTCACAGTGAGCATCTGCTGGCCGAGCGAGGCGATGAAACGACCGGTTAGATAGAGCCGCAGATCCCTGTTCCGAAGCACGGCATAAGGGTCCCGCTCAGCGTTATCCGAGATCTGTTCCTGGTTATTCAAAGCCACTGATTGAAAAGGTTAGATTGAAAATTGGAAATTAGAAACGTATTCGAAATAATCTGTGTCTTGTCATTATTCACTTGAGCTACTCCGGAAAATTCATATCTTCGAGCATTGCAATGCGGAAGTTGAAGGCGAAGAAGTTGGCGCTCCGGGGTGAAAGGCGGGCTCGGTCTGCTGTTGAACCAGGGTTGCCTTGCGCTAATGGCCGCCGAGGACCGCGACGGGAGGGCAGCCCTAATGGTAATGGTTCCAATGGCAAAGGCAACGGAGCGGACACCGCCGAGCCCCTGGATCTCACCGAAAGAGTCAAAGATCTGCTGCGGTTGGCTCGCGAACAAGGGCATCTGACCTACAGCGAAATCGCCGACGCTCTGCCTCGCGAATTGGTCACGGCGGAGGATTTGGATGGAGTTCTGACCAGGTTCCGCAGTCTGGACATTGAGATAATAGATCCGGCGGAAATCGAGCGGGGCGGACACCGAGGGCACGAGGGGGGCGAGCACAGCGGAAAGTTCGACCTGCTGGACGACCCCGTCCGGATGTACCTGCGGGAAATGGGCAAAGTCCCGTTGCTGAGCCGCGAAGACGAAGTGGCTATCTGCAAGCGCATAGAAAAAGCCGAGGAAGAAATCCGCCGTCTCATTTATGGATTAGGTTTCACCGCAAAAGAACACATCGCCCTGGCCGAAAAGCTTCTGGCATCCCCGCCGCGCGAGCGATTCGATCGCATCGTGTCGGACAAGGCAGTGAGCAACCGTGATGCCCATCTTAGAAGGCTTCGCGGTTTCGTCCAAAATATTACTGTTCTCGACCAGCAGGCCGATGAGGCTTACGTCCGCTGGCAGGAAAGCGCTGGCAGAAAAAAACGTTCGCAGTTCCACCGTGATTTCAAACGTCTGCACGCGCAAATCCAGGCGCTGTTTCCGAAGTTTCACTTCAAACAAAAGGTTCTCGATGAGATGAGCCTCGTGACCGAGAACATCGGCGACAAGATCCGGGTCTGTATGTGCGCGATTTCCCAGGCGAAGGAAGACGCGAGAGGCCACCGGCGGCGACAGGAGACCGACGGTTTCACGGCGACTGGCTCCCTCAGTTCCGAAGAGGCGAAGCTTAAGGTCCTTGAACAATTTGTGCGCATGCCTGGCCCGGAATACGCGCAGGTGTGCGCGCAACTCAGCGCGGCGATGGCGCGCGCGCAGGAGGCGAAGAGCCAAATGGTCGAAGCCAATTTGCGGCTCGTTATCTCAATCGCCAAAAAATACCTGAACCGCGGCCAATCTTTTCTCGATCTCGTGCAGGAAGGGAATATGGGGCTAATGAAAGGGGTTGAGAAATTCGAGTATCGCCGCGGCTATAAATTCTCTACCTATGCCAGTTGGTGGATTCGGCAGGCAATTACCCGCTGCATCGCGGACCAGGCCCGGACTGTGCGCCTGCCGGTGCACATGATCGAGATCATTAACAAGCTTTGGCGCACACAAAAGCAGCTTCTCCAGGACCTGGGTCACGAGGCCACGCCGGAAGAACTGGCCGAGGCCATGGAGATGCCGGTCGACCGGGTCCGCACGGTTCTCCGCATCGCCCAGCAACCTATTTCGATGCAGGCCCCTGTTGGCGACGCCGGCGAAACGCACTTTGGCGAATTGCTCGAAGATCGATCGGTCGAAGACCCCAGCGACGCCACGAGCTTCCATTTGCTTAAGGGAAAACTAGGCGAAGTTTTGCGCGGCCTCTCCGAGCGCGAGCGGCGAATCCTCGAACTGCGCTATGGACTGGCTGACGGCGCGCCTCGCACGCTTGAAGAAGTAGGCTCGCAGTTTAATGTCACGAGGGAGAGAATTAGGCAAATCGAAGCCAAGGCTTTGCGCAAGTTGCGCCATCCGGCGCGGCGCAAAAAACTCGAAGGCTTTTTGGGGGCGAAAGGCTAAGCGCCTCTGTCCTCTGTTCTCTGTCCTCTGTCCTCTGTCCTCTGTCCTCTGTCCTCTGTCCTCTGTCCTCTGTCCTC
>PSRM01000167.1 GCA_003176045.1 Verrucomicrobiota bacterium
GACTGATTTGACGCACGCTACAACCTTCCCACGACAACATTTCTCCGCGACGCCATACTCCATCCTGGCAGGCAGCGCCAATAGCGCCAACTTCGCCCTGATCGCCGGCACGGCCACGAATTTCACCGGGAACGTCTCGCTGGCCCAGCTTCCACCAGTGGTGGTCACGAATAACGGCACCGGCCTGACCTTAAGCGGCAGTTTCTCCGGCAACGGGTCGGGCTTAACGATCCTTAACGCCGGCAACCTGTCGAGCGGCACCGTTCCAGATGCCCGGCTCTCGGCCAATGTGGCCCTGCTCAATGGCAATCAGACCTTCTCGGGCTCGAATACGTTGAGCGGGGTGGCGACGCTGACCAATGCGGACAACACGCTGGTGGGAACCCACTCCGGCTCTGGCGCCGGCCTGACCTCCCTCAACGCCAGTCAACTGACCAGCGGCACACTGCCCAGCGCACAACTCGCGGGATTTTATTCCGGCGCCGTAACCTTTAACAATGCGGCGAACAGTTTCACCGGCAATGGTGGCGGCTTGACCAACGTCGGCGCGGCGACCCTGGGCGGCGCCGGCGCATCGAACTTTTGGCAACTCGGCGGCAATACTGTCAGCGCTGGCCAATTCATCGGCAGCGCCAACAACCAGCCAATCGAGATTTGGGCCAATGGTCAGCGCGCTTTCCGACTGGAACCGGGCAGCAATCCAAATGTGGTGGGCGGTTACAATGGCAATGCCGTTACCAACGGCTCGGTCGGCGCGTTCATCGGCGGTGGCGGCGGCAGTAGCGCCATCAACGTGGTGAGCGATGATTTCGGCGTGGTGGGTGGTGGGGCGGGCAATCAGGCCGGCACACCCGGCTCGACGCATAATCAAAATACCTATCCGACGGTAGGCGGCGGTTTTGGTAATCAGGCCCAAGGCACCTACTCAACCATCGGCGGCGGTTACCAGAACTCAGTGGGAAATATCACCGGTGGCACCGTCGGCGGCGGCTACCAAAACCAGGCCCTGAGCCAGTACTCCACCGTTGCAGGCGGCGTTCAAAACTCGACCTACGACCGATTCGGCACGGTCGGCGGAGGCAATTTCAACCGCAGTCAGAGTACAGCCACCACGATCGCTGGTGGCGATCAAAACCAGGTGGTCTATGGCGCAAACTATGGGACGATCGCGGGCGGCCAACTTAACGCCGTTCAGGCGTCGGGCGTATACGGCGCCATCGGCGGCGGAGCGCAGAACACCGTGAACGCCAATCACGCCACCGTGCCGGGCGGCTTCTCGAACAGCGTTTCCGGCCCTTATGCCTTCGCCGCCGGCCAACAGGCGCAAGCCACAAACCAGGGCGCCTTCGTCTGGGCTGATTCCCAAAACGCTCCCTTCACCTCCAAGGCCAACGACCAATTCCTCATCCGCGCGCAGGGAGGCGTGGGCATCGGCACCAACAATCCGCAAAGCGCATTGCACGTCAACGGCACAGTGACGGCCGCTAACTTCGTTGGTTCGGGCGCTGGCCTGGTTGGTGTCCCCGCCGCGACTTTGTCCGGCGCCCTCTCCCTGGCCCAATTGCCGGGCGCAGTCCTGACCAACAATGAAAGCGGCGTTGCTTTAAACGGCAGCTTCACGGGAAATGGCGCCGCTCTTACCAACATCCCATTCGGCGCCGTCAACAGCTCCGGCGCGTTTACATTGACAACGAACGGCCTGTTTTTCGTTAATGCGGGGGTCCCATACTTCGGGGGGCAGGGCCTCAACGCGGTCGCGGCTGCAGACTTCAATTTAGATGGCAAGATTGATCTCGCATTTGCGGATCCCGGCAACGGAGTTGTCTGGGTGCTCACAAACAATGGTTCAGGCTTTTTCGCCATTAATGGCGCAAACTATCCGGTGAGCGGCGGAGCTCCTTACTACGTCGCCGCCGGAGATGTGAACCTGGACGGCAAGCCGGATCTAGTCACGGCCAATTTTTATAACGGGACTCTCTCCGTGCTGACAAACAATGGCCTTGGCGGTTTTGCTCTGAGTGCTAACTACTCGGTCCCCGGTCAGCCAAGGCTGGTAGCCATTGCCGACATCAACGGAGACGGAAAACCGGACCTCATTTATGCAAACTATTCTGGCCAGACCGTCGTAGTAATGACAAACAACGGCAGCGGGTCGTTTACGACCTTCTTGACTATAGGCTTGGGCTTTGGCCCGCGCTCGATGGCGGTTGTGGACGTGAACGCAGACAGCAAGATGGACATCGTCGCCGCCGGCGAAAATGGCGGCATCTTCGTTGCCACAAATACCGGCAGCGTAACGACCCCTGGCTTTAACGCTTTAAATCTTCACATTTACAATCACATCTTAACAAGTATCGCCGCTGGTAATTTGAGAGGGCTAGGCAAGCCGGACCTGGTCGTATCAGATTTTACCCAGGGCAGCGTCACCGTGTTCACAAACAACGGTGTTGGAGGGTTTGGCTCGAATTTTACTTATTTCGCGGGGAACGGCGCCTTTTCTGTAGCCGTGGGTGATGTCAATGGCGATGGCGAACTTGATCTCATCAACGGAGACGCAGGCTTCACCGTAATGACAAATAACGGGTCTGGCGCATTCGTAACAGCCGGAAATTTCTTTGGATCATTCAATTTCTCCTGGCCATTCATCGCTGCAGATGTGAACGGGGATGGGAAAGCCGATTTGATCACGAGCGATTTCTACAATGTGGGGGTTTACACCAATGCTTCCGGGCTGGTTTCAGGCGATGTTCTTTCGGTTGGGGGCGGTGGCTTGCGGGTTGTGCCCGGCGGCTTGGGCACGCCCAGTCTGGTCGGGGGCTCTTCCGCGAATGCGGTTATCAGCGGCTCGGATGGGGCTGTCATTGCGGGAGGCTCTGGCAATTACATTTCGGCACTCAGTGGCGCTGTCATCAGCGGCGGTTTTAACAATACTAACGGGGGCAACTCATCGTCCATTTTGGGCGGGATTGGGAATGCCAATTACGGAGACGACTCGTCCATTTTGGGCGGGATTGGGAATGCCAATTACGGATACTACTCGAGCATCGGCGGTGGAGACTACAACACGATCTGGGACAGCGGCGCCGTGATTGGCGGAGGGAATGGCAACGCCATCACGGGTAGCGGATATTGCGCAGCCATTTGCGGCGGATTCTTGAACTCAGCCTCGGGCTACGGCGGCTTTATCGGCGGCGGCGGCACCGATGGAAATATATCCCTCGGGAACACGAACCAAGGCCCTGCCGCGGTAATCGTCGGCGGGTTGGGGAACCTGATTCCCAGCAGCGGCGCCGAGGCATTTATCGGCGGGGGCTCGAACAATTATGCCGGCGCCTGCGGCGCGGCAATCGGCGGCGGTCTGTTCAACAGTGCTCAAGCTGCTGCGTCCACTATCGCCGGCGGCGGACACAATCTCGCCCTTGGCCCTAGCAGTGCTATTGGCGGCGGCACGAACAATGCGGTATGGACCTACTATGGCGTTATAGGCGGCGGTTTGGCCAATTTCAACAACTCCGCTTACGGGACTATTGGCGGCGGTGTGGCTAATTCGATGACGGGAAACTGGCAAACAATTGCTGGGGGATCCGCAAATCTTGTTAATGGCGACTTCGGCGCTATCCCGGGAGGCGACCACAATGTGGCAGGCTCCTTCTCATTTGCCGCCGGGCACCGAGCCAAGGCCAACGGGATGGGCACATTTGTCTGGGCTGACTCGACAGATGCAGATTTTGCCGACAATGGCGCAGGCAACCAGTTCCTGATTCGCGCTTCAGGCGGCGTCGGCATCGGCACGAGTGCCCCGGGAAAGGCTCTCCAAATCGGGGACCCCACGGTTCATGGATCCGAAGGCATGATCAGGTTGGGGTCGTGTTCAAGTTCGGGGTCCTCACATTATAGCTGGGACATCGGCGTGCCGCAAACGGGAGATGTCATCTCCGGCGCCGGGTATTCCTTCGGGATCGGCATCACCGGGAGTTCACCCCAATTCATTGTGCATTGGTCCAGCGGTTTTGTAGGGGTCAACACGGTGAACCCGGACGCGAACCTCTCCGTCAACGGCTCCGCCGACAAGCCCGGCGGGGGGTCCTGGAGCAGTTTCTCGGATGCGCGCCTGAAAAAAAATGTCCAGCAGCTTTCTCACGCATTGGACAAACTGCTCGCGCTGCGCGGCGTGAGTTTCGAGTTTATTGACCCGAAAAAGATCAATGAGCTGGAAGGAGAACGCATCGGCATGATCGCGCAGGAGGTCGAGCAAGTCTTCCCCGATTGGGTCGAAACCGGCCACAGTGGCTATAAGAAACTGACCTATCGCGGGTTCGAGGCGCTCACCGTCGAGGCGCTACGCCAGTTGCGGTCGGAAAAAGAGGCAAAAATCGAAGCGCTCGAGCAAGAGTTGGCAAACCAGAAAGCGGCCAATCAGAAATTGGAAGCCCGGTTCGCTGCGTTGGAAAAAGCCGTCGCTGGCCTGGAGAGAAAGCCGGATCCGCGCCTCGCCGCCAACGAGCAGGGCGGAACGCCGAAATAATACTGCCCCACTGCCGGCGGGGGAACTCGCGGACGATGCGGCCCAACGCCAACGGGGACAGGTAGAATCTGGAAGACTGCTCTCTCAGAGGCATGAGCAGGGGCCTTCCTTGAATCCCAGGCTCTGCAGCGAGGACCATTCGCTTCCACCCGAGATACAGAGCATCGGCATCCTCTTAGCTTAGGCACCCTGATATTAAGCGGGACCTCCGGCACTCTGGCGCGGGCTGTTATGTGGTGGCGAGTACGAACGTGGCCTTGCCGTTGCCGAATTGGCTGCGGATAGCGACCAACCTTGTTTGATTCGCATGGCAATTTCGCTTTTTCAAACGCTCTCACGCCCGCCGTCCCGCAGCGGTTTTTCACTATCCAAGTGGATTGAGAGAAGGACAGCGCCTTTAGCCTCATTATACAAAAACGGGCCGCAGGCGTGGCCTCACGGTTCGGAAAAGTTATTTTGGCCACGCAAGAAGCTCATTCGGCCCGGCAATTACAATTAAGAGCTGTTGTCCAGGGCCAGTTTCTCATCCGCCGGCCATTCTATCAAAACCCAAAAACTTTTTTGATAGATTCTCTGAATTTCGCCGAGTTCTAGCTTAAAGCCCGAAATATGAAACGTGACATTCCGACAAAGCCACTGGAATTGCAACGCCAGTGCGATCGGGACCTGGGATGCGGCGGGTGACCAAAACCATAGCGTAAAGCACAAAAACCAAACACCTAAGAAAGGACAAATGAAAAAACCTGCAATCCACTCACTCAAACTAAGCTTTGCCGCGCTCATGCTCGGGGCATTTGGCTTCGCCTCGACTGCCCTGGCGGGGCCTGCTCCTCAGCCGGGCGGCTCCTATTCCTTCGGCAAAGGGCTCGACGATTGGCAAAACATTTATTGGCGCTGGTACTTCGGCGGTTTGCAAGTGCCGGCGGACTCGAATGGAAACGCGGTTGTGGGCAATGTCGTCCTCATGCCTCTTCCCAACGCACCTGGAGACGGGACACCCGGGCACCTGGATGTTACGCTGAACTCCGGCCAGGCCTTTTTCCTGCCGCTGTGGAATCTCGTTGGGAACAGCTATACGGACGGCACTCCGAATGATCCACACGTGCCGGTCAGCGTGATCCAAACACTCAACCTCAGCTTCAAAATTGACGGCGTTACAGTCATGGGCCCGAGCAATTTGATGCAGTTTTACGTGGCCTTTGATTTCGACCCGATCATTCAGTTGCCCCCGGCCTTCGCTCCGTATGCAGGCGTTATTTGGCTGGAAGGCATCGGCCTGACCCACACACCATTTTCTGTCGGCACACACACCTTACAGCTTGACGCCGTGAATACCCAACCCGCCTTCGGATATACCTTCGAGTACCACAATACCTGGACGGTTACCGTCAAACCTGCGCCGTAAGAGTAACTCACAAAGTGCAACGTCTATCGTCCATTGACTCCGTTTCTCCAGGAAAGCCGAAAACCAACCACATGAAACTCAAATTCTTCACCATGGATTTTTTGGGGCGGTCCCTTCAGCGCGGGCGCAGCCAGGTGGCTGGAAATCGGGGCGCGGACCACAATGGGAGCCTGGCACGGATTCACAACGTTGAATCCGTGCCAGGCGTTTGTCCCCAGAATCAATTACTTCCAGTGACAATCACTTCGCCGCGTCGCCTTGCTTCTGTTTCGCTCCCTTTTAAACCCGGGCTCAGCCACGAGCCGCCCACTATTTCGAAGCCTTTGACGATGGTTGCAATCGGAGGCTCGGCTACGATTGGTCAGTAAAAATCGCAACGGCAATTCGCTCCGGGCGGTGCCCTTTGCATAATTGCAAGTAGTTAGTCGCTGTGGATTGCTGGATTTATCGTAAGGACCGAGTACCCTCGGCATCGCGGTGAATTTGATCTATTCGGCTCCTTCTATTACCTGGCTCTGGATTGTTGTTGTTACTGTTCACAACAGCGTAGCTGCGCATGCAGACGAACCTTTACGCGCCTACAAAGACACCGCCTTCACAGAACAGTTCCGCCGCAGCTCGGGCTGGATTGCGGGCGACGGCGCGCTTTCTGTGCCGCTGTCCGATGGCCGTGTCTTGTGGCTCTTCGGCGACAGCCATTTGGATGATATTGATCCGGCGAATGGAACGATGGCCTGCTTGTTCCAGTGCCGGAATGTGGGGCTGGTGCAAGGGCCGGCGAACACCCTTACCACAAACGATCTGGCGCATGCGCGCACGTTGGCTGGCCATGGACCTGGGTTCAGGTCGTGGTTCAAGAATTCAACCAACGATTGGTTTTGGTTTTGGCCGGTCTGCGGATTTCAAAACCGCGATCTTGTGTATGTCTATCTGGCTGCCTTCACTAGAAGCGGCAAGGGCGGGATGTTCGATTTTGAGAGCACCGGCCACGATTGTTGGGGAAAGCTGAAGTTCCCCAGTCTGGAGATCGTTGGATATTCCGAATTGCCTTCATTCAACGGCATTACGTTCGGAACAGGATTCGTGCAGGAGGCCGATTACACCTATGCCTTCGGAGGCAAAGGCCGCGGGCTGGCAGGTGATCTTTATGTGGCCAGGTTCACGACCGCGCATCCCGAGAGGGGCTGGAGATTCTGGAACGGTCTTCGTTGGGAATCGAATGTCACAAATGCCGTTGCCGTGGCGCGCGGCGCGTCCACCTCGCTGCACGTTTGCAAGGTGCGCGACAGATTCCTCCTCACTACCTCCGCCTGGAGCGTGGCCTGCGACCAGGGAAAGGACATCTTCATGGCCACAAGCCCGGACGCCACCGGCCCGTTCTCGAAGCTCAAGAAGGTATTCACCATTGACGACACCGTGGACGGGCACTACCCATTTTTCTATTTCCCCGTCGCGCACCCCGAATTCACCAATTCGAAAGACGAATTGCTCGTCACTTACTCCATCAATTGTTACGAGCCGTGCATCCCATCCTGCAAGGATGGCCGCGCCATCCCTGATCATTATCGCCCCCAAGCCATCCGAGTGCCGCTGCGGATGATTGATTCGAAGTGGTGAGAGTTAAATGAGTTAAATGGGTTAAATAGTTAAATGGTTAAATGACGCCTGTAGCCTGAAACCCCGTTAGGGGGGGCCTGTTTATAGCCCTGCCGGCGTCCTCAAGTTCATCAAACTCCGCAGGGGTGACCTGTCGGAATTTGAAGTTTGATGTTTCTTTGAAGTTTGAAGTTTGAAATTTGATGTTTCTCTGGTCTTTGGTGTTTGGTGTTTGGTGTTTGGTCTTTGGTGTTTGGTGTTTGGTGTTTGGTCTTTGGTGTTTGGT
>PSRM01000158.1 GCA_003176045.1 Verrucomicrobiota bacterium
ACGGTCGCGGCTCTGTTCGGAGGGCAGGCGGCACGCCTGCCCTACTTTAGAAGAATTCCGCGCGCTGCTGGAATCTTCTCGCAACGAGATCATCGGGCACAATCTGAAGTACGACCTCAGCGTTCTCAAATGGCACGGGATTACCGTGCGGGGGAAGCTGTTCGACACGATGGTGGCTCATAGCCTGGTCGAGCCGGAACTGCGGCATGGGATGGATTATCTTTCGGAAGTTTATCTGGGTTATTCGCCTATCCCGATCACTCGCTTGATCGGGGAGGGCAAATCTCAGTTGAGCATGGCCGATGTGCCGGTGGAGAAAGTGGCCGAGTACGCGGCGGAAGACGCCGATGTGACCTGGCAACTTCGATCCTTCCTGGAGCCACTCATCCAACAGAAAGCACAGGAGCGAGTCTTTTATGAAATTGAAGCTCCACTGGTCCCGGTGCTGGCGGATATGGAGTACGAGGGCATCAAACTGGATGCCGCGGCACTGGCGGACTTCGGGACACAGCTCTCGAAGGAGATTGACATGCTCGAGAAGAAAGTCTGCGGCCTGGCGGGAAAACCCTTCAATCTGAACTCCCCGCGCCAGCTCGGCCAAATCCTCTTTGATGAGTTGAAAATCTGTGCCGCGCGCAGAAAAACCAGAACCGGCCAATACGCGACTGACGAGCAAACACTTATCTCGCTCGCCGGCGAGCATGAGATCGTCAGGTTGCTGCTCGAATATCGCGCGGCCTCGAAACTCAAATCCACTTATGCGGACGCCCTGCCCGCGGCGATCTGGCCCGAAACGGCCCGGGTGCATACGACTTTTAACCAGGTAATGACCACCACTGGTCGTCTGAACTCACAGGACCCGAACCTGCAAAATATCCCCATCCGCACCGAGCGTGGTCAGGAAGTCCGCAAAGCGTTCGTTCCACGCGCTTCAGATTTTCTGTTGCTGTCGGCTGACTACTCACAAATCGAGCTGCGTATTATTGCCGCCATCAGTCGCGAGCCAGGACTGCTGAGCGCATTCGAATCTGGTGCTGACATTCACACCGCCACCGCGGCGAAGGTGTATGGGGTGCCTCAAGAGCAGGTCAACCCGGAGATGCGGCGCAAAGCCAAGATGGTCAATTACGGCATTGCCTACGGGATTTCGGCCTTCGGCCTCGCTCAACGGCTGGGCATCCCACGACAGGAGGCCGCTACAATCATAGAGCTTTATTTCAAGCAATTCCCTGGCATCCGCCGCTACATGGACGATACCATCGCGTTCGGACGCGAGCATGGGTACGTCGAAACTGTTACAGGCCGACGACGCTATCTGCCCGACCTGCGTTCGCGGAATGATTCTGTGCGCGGTGCCGCCGAGCGCAACGCCATCAATGCCCCAATTCAGGGCACGGCCGCCGATATGATCAAGCTGGCCATGGTGAACATCCACCGCGAGCTCGAGCAGAGAAAACTAGAAACGCGAATGTTACTCCAGGTACACGACGAATTGGTGTTCGATCTTTATCGGCCTGAAGAGAAGGAGGTTAGAGAGTTGGTCGAAGCAAAAATGAAAGGGGCCATCCCGTTGCCGGTGCCGATCGTCGTGGAAATGGGAGTGGGGGAGAATTGGCTGGAGGCGCATTGAGCTGAAACGTGAAACGTGAAACGTGAAAAGACCAAGTGCGCAACGGGGAAAAACTAGCCTAACCACGGATGAACACGGATGAACACGGATTTTAAACCGCTAATAAACGCTAATGAACGCTAATAAGACCCTTTGCGCGTCGCTCACGTTTCACGTTTCACGTTTCACGTTTCACGTTTCAATTGGGCTTGCTTCATTTCCAGCCTTTTCTACATTTCTGGCGTTTAGGCGCTTCGGCGCCATCGGGCCGCAACCGAACCTGTCAGTGATTTTTTATGAAAGAATATCAACCGGGCGACATACGTAATCTTGCAATTGTCGGTCATGCTTCATGTGGAAAAACCATGCTCAGCGAAGCCATGCTGGCGACCGCTGGAGTCATCAACCGCATGGGCACTGTTTCCGGTGGCTCTACTGTTTCCGACTACCACGACAGCGAGCACGAGCGGCAAATCTCCGTGACCGCCAGCCTCATGCACCTGGAGTGGTTGGGAAAAAAGTTTAATGTCCTCGACTGCCCCGGTTATGCGGATTTCATTAGCGAAAGCCTCGGCGCGCTCAAAGTAAGCGACCTGGCGGTCATTGTGGTCCATGCCAATCACGGCGTGGGCGTAGGGACCGATACCGTTTGGAAAACGGCTACCGAGGATGGAATTCCCAAGGTGCTCGTGGTGAACGCTTTTGACAAAGAGGAAACCGATTTCGAAAAGGTCCTGGCCCAGATCCGCGAGCACTTCGGCGAGCGGGTTTTTCCGATGGCAATTCCCATTAACCCGGGCCCTGGCTTTAACCAGGTCCTTGATGTGACCCGTAGTGAGGTGGTCACTTACGCCGGAGACAAGAGTGGCAAGTTCACAGAAGCGCCGGCGACAGGTGAACTGGAGGAAAGGGTGAAACAACTGCACGGCCAACTCATCGAGTTCATCGCGGAGTCGGACGACAGCCTCATGGAGAAGTTCTTCGCTGAGGGAGGACTCTCTGAGGAGGAATTGCGGGGCGGGTTGCATGCCGCCATCCAGAAACAGGTCTTCACGCCCCTGTTTGTTACCTCCGCGGAGCACAACATCGGAGTGGCCCGCCTGATGGATTTCGTCGCCAAATACGGCTCTTCGCCCGTAGATCGGCCAAAGGTCAAAGCCACCAATGGCGAGGGCAAAGAAATCGAAATCTCGCTCAATGATCCGGAGCCGGTCCTCTACGTGTTCAAGACCATGAGCGAGGCCCAGTTCGGAGAGCTGTCGTTTTTCCGCATCTACTCGGGCTCAGTCAAGTTCGGCAGCGAGGTCTATAACACTGATCGCCGGACCTCCGAGAAGATCGGCCAGATTTACCTGCTCAATGGAAAGACGCGCACCACGATGCCTACACTCGGCGCCGGGGATATTGCAGCAGTGGTGAAGCTGAAGGACACGCATACGGGGAATACGCTTTGCGGCGGCAAGCGGCAACTCAGTCTGCCCAAAGTGGATTACCCTAAACCGAACATCCATGCGTCTCTCAAAAGCGCGGGGAAAGGCGAGGAGGACAAGATCGCCTCGGGCCTGGCGGCGCTGCACCATGAGGACCCTACTTTCCTCTACACCGTGGACTCCGAGCTGCGCCAGACCGTCCTCTCGGCGCAGGGCGAGTTGCACCTGGAAGTGATCGCAAACGCTTTGCGCCGGCGTTACAACGTGCACGTGGAGCTGATCGAGCCACGCGTGCGCTACCGTGAGACGATCAAGGCGCGCGGCGATTCCAAGTACCGCCACAAAAAGCAGACCGGCGGCGCCGGCCAATTCGCCGAAGTCTGGATGCGCATCGAGCCCAAGCCCCGAGACAGCGGCGTCGAGTTCACCAACTCGCTCGTGGGGCAAAACGTGGACCGCGTTTTCGTCCCTTCAGTTGAGAAGGGCACCATGAAAGCCTGCGAGGAAGGTATTCTGGCGGGTTACCGCGTGACTGACGTGAAAATAGATTTCTACGACGGCAAAATGCATCCGGTGGATTCGAAAGACATTGCTTTCCAGATCGCCGGCTATTTTGCATTCAAGGAATCCTTCACCGCTGCCCGGCCATGTCTTCTTGAACCGATTCAAAATGTCGAAATTCGCATCCCTGAGGATTGCATGGGTAAAGTCATGGGCGACCTGTCGAGCCGTCGTGGCCGCATCCAGGGCATGGATGTGGACGGCGGATTCCAACTCATCAAAGCCACCGTCCCAGCCAAAGAACTCTACCGTTACTCCAGCACGCTGCGTTCGCTTACCGGCGGACGCGGCATCCATTCGGAATCATTCAGCCATTACGAGGAAATGCCGCGCGATGCGGAGCAGAAGGTGGTGGAGGAAAGCAAGAAGCATAAGGCGGCGCAGGCGGCGGAATGATTTGAAAGAGTTAAATGAGTTAAATGGCTTAAATAAGTAACATGGGTTACATGGTTACATTGGTCGAAAGCTTGTTGCAGCGGGTTCCCGCTCATGGGTTATATCAACTCCATTCACGTTCGCACTTCTGATGTTGAGCAAGTCTATACAGCACTCGTGGCTCTCGGGGAACATTCGTGCTATGTCGGCGTCTCGGGCGAGAACTGGGTTGGGGTTTACGGTCATAAATTTGAAGACGTCCGCGGCTTGATGCTTAGGCATCAAGGAGTACAACTTGTTGTACTCGGATTTCTACGAAGCCAGCGATCCAGAGGCCGCATTCCCTGATTTTCCGGAGATGAAGCTCAGGTACTTGGATTGATAAGCATGAGTGACGCTGCGACAGTCGCACTGACTCCGGAGCCCATGAGCAGTCCCGTGGCGCCTCCGAACAGCCCCTCGCCTTTACCCGATCGTGCCCGTCTGGCATCTCTCGACGTCTTCCGAGGGCTGGTCATCCTGTCCATGACGCTGGTGAACTACCTGTCTGGTGTGGAAAACATCCCAGCGTGGCTCGAGCACATGCCGGAAAGGACTGCGACCGGCGCACTAACCGATGGCTATACCTTTGCCGATCTCGTATTCCCTGGATTTCTGTTTATTGTTGGCGTAGCGATTCCTCTGGCTTTTGAAAAGCGGTCTGTGGAAGGGGAGTCGCGGCTAGCCCTGCTGAAGCGAGTGCTTATCCGATCCGCATCGCTCCTTTTCGTCGGAGTGATCATGGTCAACAACACTCGGGCCTTTTCTGCCGAAGCAACCCATGTTAGCCGCGACCTCTGGTTTTTGCTGGCCATGGTCACGGTTGTGGTGCTGTGGACCGGTTTTCCGGCATCTACATCCGACGTCAGAAAGCGATTGCATTTAGGCCTTCGGATTTTCGCCGCAGTGGTGCTGGCCGTTCTTCTGGCGACGTTCCGAGCACGCAATGAGGCTGGAGAAATAGTCTGGTTGCAACATTCATGGTGGGGGATTCTGGGCCTGATAGGCTGGGCTTACCTGGTTAGTTCGCTGGCCTACCTCGCGTGCGGCGGAAATTCCAGAGCCTTGATGGGAATGCTTGGCCTGTTATTGACCCTTTACACGGCTGATAAACACGGGGTTCTGGATTTTGCCTGGCTGGCGCCTGTGCACAAGCTGGTTGGAATCGGGCAGGTGCTTGGGAGCACGGCCGCCAGCGTGATGATGGGCGTTTTGGTAGGAAGCGTATTTGTTGGGAAGAATGTCTTACTCAGTTCTCGGGCCAGAGTGCGATTTATTTTTATCTTTGGCGTTGGTCTTTACGTGGCTGGAACATTGGTCCGGCCTCTTCACGGGATAAACAAAGTCGCGGCCACGGAGGCCTACTCGTTAGTCGCCGGCGGGCTTTGCTGTCTGGCCTTCCTTGTCGTGTACGTCTTCCTGGACGTGGCGCGTTGGCAAAAGTGGGGCGTGCTTTTTGCGCCCGTTGGCCAGAATGCGTTGCTGGCTTATATCCTGCCTGGAATCATTGCTAACTTTTTCGAGGTCCTGGGGATGAAGGGCCTTTTGTGGCCCTACACGAGTGGATGTGCTGGAGCTATGAATGCGGCTGTGCTGACGGCAATCGTGTTGGCGCTCACATGGGGCGCAACGAGGATCGGACTTCGGTTAAAATTGTGATCTCCCTCACGTGAATAGCCAATCGCCAATAGCCGATAGCCAATGGAAAAAACGAAAAAGCAACCATGGGCCTCAACGGATGAAAATCACCAATCGGCTCGTAAATTGTAAATTGTAAATCGTAAATGGAAGGGGATTAAGATTAAGAAAAATCCGCCTTCGGCCGCGTTCGGTCACTGGCCTGTTCCCGGAATCGGTCTGCCCGTGATAAACGTGCCGGAATAGAATCCCAGTTTGTGCGCCGGGTCCGGTAGCGTGAGGAACTGAATTTGTCCTTGAATGAGTGTGCGATTGGTATTCCCGTTGGCGCCCAGGAAGAAGCGCTCGGTAATGATCCCGCTACCCACGGGCCAGCCATCCTGCTGGCTATAGACGTATTCCAGACGCTTTATCTGCGTGCCGTCGCTGCTGACAAGCGGCATGCGGCCATAGAGATCACCTTCATAAAGCCCGTACAGGGGCCCGACGAAGTTTCCGGTTTTGGCATCAATGACTTCAATTGTATCCCCGGCCAGTGCGCCGTTTACGTGATAAGCCAGCGTCAGGCTGTTGGCATTGGTGAGATAATAGGATCGGGCAAATTCCCGAAGCAGGGTGCGCGTATTGACTCCTGTGGTTACGATCTGTGCTCCTGCCGCGTTCGTGGTGGAAAAGACGCCGTAGAAGGTGAGTTGAAAGCGTTGCTGCGCGCAGCCAACAGACGCGCCTGACAATACCGCAAGCAAACCCACGAGAAAATTGAGCATTCTCATGGCACGCGCATAAAATGCGCGTTACACTCACATGGAACAATGGGGCTTTTCACCCGCAGCGGGCGGGGAGATTAAGATTAAGAGAAAGATTAAGATTAAGATTAAGAAAATGGGCGGGGAACCGACAACCATCCGAGGCCGAGGCAGCGCGGGCAATCCACCCAATCGGTTCGAGCGGATAACGTTGGAACGGGACGCAGATTGGGATCCGGCTGAGGACCCCGCGCCCAGGACACAATTTCTGCGGGACCGCACACAATCCATTATCACCTACAATGATAGTCCGGACATAGCTTTTGACGCCGGCATAAACCCATACCGAGGCTGCGAGCACGGTTGCAGTTATTGTTACGCGCGGATCACGCACGAGTTCCTCGGGTTTTCCGCCGGGCTGGATTTTGAAACCAAGATCATGGTCAAAGAGGATGCGCCCGAACTTTTGCGCAAGGAACTGGCATCCCGGAAATGGAAGCCGCAGTTATTGGCGATGAGCGGCGTTACGGATTGCTATCAACCCATCGAACGGCGGCTTCAACTGACGCGCAAATGCCTGGCCGTCCTGGCGGAATTCAGGAACCCAGTCTGTATCATCACCAAGAACTTTCTCGTCACGCGTGACATTGATCTGCTCCAGCCGTTGGCGCGCCACAACGCGGTGGAAGTAAATCTTTCGATCAACTCGCTTACTCCGGATCTGGCGCGGCGTCTGGAGCCGCGCGCCTCGCTGCCGCAGCACAGGCTTGGGGCATTGGAGGCGTTGGCCCGAGCAGGGATCCCGGTTGGAGTTCTGGTCGCACCAATCATTCCTGGCCTCAATGATCACGAAGTCGCCAACGTGCTCGATGCGGCAGGGAAGGCAGGCGCAAAATGGGCGGGCATGGAGATTCTTCGACTACCTTTGACCGTTTCGCGAGTGTTCCAGGATTGGCTTGATCGCAATGAGCCGGGGAAAAAAGACAAAGTGTTGAATCAGATTCGGGCTATCCGCGGCGGCAAACTGAACGACCCAAGATTCGGGGAACGGATGCGTGGACAGGGAATTTACGCCGAGCAGATTCGGCAAATGTTTGAAGTCGCGCGCCGCAAAGCCGGCATCCCGGAGAAGGGGCCGGAACTTTCGACAGCGGCCTTTCGACGCCCCGCCGGAAATCAATTGGAATTGCTGTAGTGTGCGGAAATGGGACAGAAAATGCCTAGATCCAAGGCAGTGGCCCAGCGGGTTGAATCGTAAAAAGGTTAAATGGTTAAATCGTCAAAAGGTTAAAACGTTAAAACGGTCCTGCCTTCGAATCTTGCTGGCACCGGCTGGACCCTCGGGGTTGTGTGCGGAGGACAGAGTGATATGGAGGGTTGGTACTTGTTACCCTGCGTTGAGCCGAAGCGTGTAACCCATTTAACCTATTTAACCCAATTAACTTATTTAACTTTTTATTGCCACTGGCCTGCCATTTGCTCCTGGGATTGTGTGCATAGAGCGGTGACGAAAAGCAGTTCGGGAAAGGGCGGTTTTTTTCGGAACTCAATCGCTTGTGTCAATCACAAAGACGATCGGGAGTTCCGGCTGATGGACGCGTTGGAATTGCTTTCTTTGATCGGGGGCATCCTGCTACTGGTGCGCTACATCCTACGTTAGTCGAGCCTTGGCGAGCCAATGCAGGAAACGACGCGCACAAAAATTCTGTGCGGGGCGTTTTTCACGCTGGGAGTATCCCTCGCCTTCATCATTCTCTATTTACACGAGGCGCTCTCCAAGCAGGCCATTTGTACTATCGCCGGCCAATCGCTCTCCAGTAACTTGGCCGCAGCGCCGCCGGATTCCGGCGCGGAAATGCCCTGGGGCACGCTGAAAGCAACTGAGATTCCCCTGGCGTGCCCGGAAGGCGAGCTGCCTGACGGGGAACGACGCCTGACCGAGCCCAAGTGGGTCTTCGAAGACACTTCCGAAGGACGGCTGACGCGTTTCTTTAACGGCCTAAATTTGCGGCCCGCCGAAAAGGCCACTCTGCTCGATAAGCGAACCTGGGAGATCGGCCCCAAGCGCTGCGTTGTTTCTCCACCGGAGCAGTTAATTTGGTCGCTGAATCCCGACGCGCGGCAGCGAATTTATTCGGTGCTCTCTCGCACGCCTAGTAATTTTCCCCAGCGCTACCCATTCCACTTTGCCCTGGACGGCCTGGAAGAGAAATTTAAGAACTGTGGGCTTACCGCTGAGAATGTCGAACAATTAAGGTGGCTAAGCTACACCAACGGCGGCTATCTCTGCTTTACCGATCTGCAGGCAATGAAACATGCCCTTAACCCCGAACAATTCCAGGAATTGGTCGAAAGCCTTTACGAAGTGCCGACTTATGTTTTAGGGCTGCGCCTGAACCCACATTCCAACGTTGAAGGGCTGGTGAAGTATTGGGGCAAAGGCGGCAGGGAGCACCTCATTGCTCCTTTGCTGACGGCGCTTGCCAAGGTGCCGGGTGGGGCCGGCATCAACGTCTCTTACCTCCTGCCTCCTTTCGCGCGGCTTAGGCTTTACACTTATCCATTCACTTTGAATGATCCGACGGCCCAGCGCTCGGACTGCTTTTTTACGTCCATGAACTTTTTCAATGAGAAGCCCGACACGAACTTTTTCAATGCGTCTTATACAGCGCAAATGATCCACACGCAGTACTCAACCGTTGTTGACCAGCCCGTTTTCGGAGATCTGATTACTCTGGTTAACGGGAAAGGCGAATCCATTCATGCCTGTGTTTTTATTGCTGCTGATTACGTCTTCACAAAAAATGGCGTCAACTCGCACCAGCCGTGGGTATTGATGAAGCTTTCTGACATGGTGATGATGTATTCCTGGGTGGATAGCCCGGTTCAAATCCGGTTTCTTCGCCGCAAGCCGGGCCGCGAGGGCCCCGCAGACGAGGGGAAGGCTAGCTCTCTCGCATACAGCTTCCGGCAGTCGAACCTTTAGGCCGGATCGCATCGCCGGCGCGAATAGTGCCGGAGCGTATGACTTCCGCGAGAACACCCTGCCGATTCTCTTTCATCAGATTTCGCAGGCCCTGGCAAATGGCGTCCATCTTCGCGCATGGCTCGCGTGGGGCATAGAGAAGCAATACGGCTCCCCCAATCTCAACCTCCTGCCCAATGAGGGCAATGAGGTTTATGTCGGTCGTCTCGATATTCGAGCGGACCGCGCCGGCAGCAATAGCTTCCAAACCAAGCGCCGTGGCGTGCTCAGCGATTTGTTCTCTTTCGATCAACGTCACCTGGCGTCGTGAAGGCTGGCCGCTGCTGCGACTCAATTTCCCGAAATAGCGCGGCTCATTTAGGATGCCTTTGGCCTCGACCACCTCGATGGCGTCCACACGTTGCAGTGGCGCGCCCGGCTCGGCCGGATGCAGGTGCAGGGAGGCAACTCGGCCAGAAGAGGTTTGGGCGGTTGAGGAGGTCATGGGCGGGCGCATTTCATTTTTCATGGCGAGGTTGCGACAATAGGAAAAGTAGCGCAGGTTTCCAACCTGCTGTATCGCCGATTTCCAATCGGCAGGGCTTACGGCCACCTCGCAGGCTGGAAGCACTGCGATACAGCAGATTGGAAATCTGCGCTACATCCGAGGCCACCCCAAAAATCTGAAGTGCGCCCGCCATGGATACTGGATTGCATGTTTTATTGAACATCTACCGCGCAAATCTATAATCCGCCGATGCTCGATATCAAACTGATTCGTGAAAAGCCCGATTTCGTGCGGCAACGACTGGCTGCGCGCGGGGCAGGGGACGAAGCACATGTGGATGAATTGCTCCGCCTGGATGAACGGCGGAGGAAAGTGCTTTCAGAAGTCGAGGCCCTCAAAGCGCAAAAGAACCGGGCCGCTAAGGAGATCGGAGCGTTGATGGGGCAAAAGAAGATTGAAGAAGCAGAAATCCGAAAGAAGGAAACCCGTGAGTTAGGCGACCGGATCTCGGAGCTGGATAAACAAGCAGCCGCCGTTGAGGCGGAGCGCAATCAACTGATGCTCCGAATGCCCAACCTGCCCAACGAATCTGTCCCGCAGGGCCACAGCGCAGCGGATAATCCAATTAGTCGTGTGCACGGAGAGAAGCCGGTGTTCTCGTTTAAGCCGTTGTCTCACGTGGAAATCTGCGAGCGCTTGGGGCTCGTTGATTTTACCCGGGCGACCCGGCTTTCAGGCAGCGGCTTCGTTCTTTACACCAACTGGGGCGCTAAACTGGAAAGGGCGCTGATTCAATTTATGCTCGATTTGCACACACGCGAGCACGGTTACACTGAAGTCTCTCCGCCGTTGATGGTTGGGCGACAGTGCCTGGAGGGAGTGGGGCAATTCCCGAAATTCGCTGATCAATATTACGCGGTGCAGGAAGGGCTCGATTCCGGTACGCTCGGCAAACTCTATTTAATTCCCACGGCGGAAACCCCAGTGGCCAACATCCATCGCGAGGAGATATTGTCCGAACGCCAGCTTCCGATTTACTATTGCGCGTACACGCCGTGTTTTCGTGGTGAAGCCGGCGCCGCGGGCGTGGGCACCAGAGGGATGATAAGGGTCCACCAGTTCGACAAGGTGGAGCTGATCAAAATCGTGAAGCCGGAGACCGGCTATGAGGAGCAGGAAAAGATGGTCGCCAACGCCGAGCGCGTTCTACAAATGCTCGGCTTGCACTATCGGGTGGTTCTCCTCTGCACAGGGGACATGAGTTTCGCCAGCGCAAAGACTTATGACATTGAAGTTTGGGCGCCAGGGCAGGGGACGCAGGGCAGTTACCTGGAAGTTTCGAGCGTTTCCAATTGCGAAGACTTCCAGGCACGGCGTATGAATCTGCGCTTCAAAACCGAATCCGGGGAAAACAAATTCCCGCACTTGCTGAACGGGAGCGGCACGGCCCTGGCCCGGCTATTCGTGGCGCTGGTGGAAACTTTCCAGCAGGCGGACGGCAGCGTGCTTGTTCCCGCGCCGCTGCAAGGCTATCTTCGCACCGAGCGGATAAAGGCGGAATGAAGATTCTCCTCGCCAGCAGCGAAGTCCATCCTTACTCGAAAACTGGCGGGCTCGCCGACATGGTGGGCGCGCTCGGGAAGGCGTTGGCTCGAGCCGGCCACACGGTTGGGATTGTGACACCTCTCTCCCTTGGCATCCGTGAACGGTACCCGGAGATGCAAAAGCTGCCGATGTCCCTGGTGCTTCCCCTCGGGCAGGAACAAATCAAAGCGGACGTTTGGAGCCTGGACCAGAATCCAAACCGCACGCTCTACTTCGTGGACCAGCCCGCCTTCTTCCAGCGCCCGGGCCTGTATCAGGAGCAAGGGGCCAACTATCCGGATAATGCGCGGCGTTTCATCTTCCTCTCGAAGGCGGTAGCCCATCTGGCGCTCCATCTGCCGTGGCAACCTGAGGTCCTCCACGTCCACGACTGGCAAACCGGTCTCGCTGCTTTGTTCATCGCCCATGAACGCAAGCGTGCGGCGCAGGGGAATGGGTTTCGGACTTCGGACTCCGGGCTTCGGATTTTCCCTCGCACCTGCATGACGATCCACAACCTGGCTTATCAGGGGCTTTTCCCTGCGGCAGATTATGCGCTGACGAACCTGCCCTGGGACTATTTCACGTTGGCGGGAGCTGAGTTTTATGGGCAACTGAGCTGCCTTAAGGCCGGCATCGCCTACGGGGACGTCTTAACAACTGTCAGTCCACGCTACGCGCGAGAGATCACCACGCCCGAATTCGGGTGTGGTATGGATGGTCTGCTGCGCCAGCGCCAGAGCTCCCTCTTTGGCATCCTCAACGGCGTGGATTACGAGGAATGGAACACAGTAAACAATCCTTGTCTTAAACATTCCTACTCCGTCTCCGATCTCTCCGGCAAGACGGCCAATAAACTGGCACTCCAGGAGGAACTGGGCCTGCCTCAAAATGAACGCGTCCCCTTATTTGGCAACATCGGGCGCATGGTCGAGCAGAAAGGCGTCGAACTTTTGCATCCCGCGCTTATGGAAATGCTGCAGACCGATCTTCAATACGTCATGCTCGGCACTGGTAACCCATCCGTCGAAAAGGCGTTCGAAGAGTTGGCGCGCCGATTTCCAAACAAAGCCGCTGTGCGCGTCGGATTCGATGAAGGCCTCTCGCATCGAATCGAGGCCGGATGCGATTTCTTCCTCATGCCTTCACAGTTCGAACCATGTGGACTTAACCAGATGTACAGCCTCCGCTACGGAACAATACCTATCGTGCGCGCGACCGGAGGACTCGATGACACGATAACTGACATCCGACAAAACGTGGAAAAAGCGGACGGCATAAAATTCGATCAATACTCTGCACCCGCTTTCTCAAAAGCCATCCGGAAAGCGGTGGCGCTCTACGACCAGCCGGAATTGTTCCATAACTTCCAGGTCAACGCGATGAACGCCGATTTCTCCTGGGACCGCACGGCAGCGGAGTATGTGCAGGTGTACGAAAGGGCAGGGCAGGGGAGGTGAGGGGGAATTGAAGATTTTAGATTTTAGATTTCCTCGATTGTATGATTCTGTCCTTTCATGATTCTGTCTTTTCCCGTTTCTGGTGGATAAACTGAGACAGAATCATCTCGGGACAGAATCATTTCTTTTCCTAGGCGCTCTTCATTAACACCGCGGCTTCTCCGCGGTGACGAGGCGAACGACGAATACAGAAACCGCTTCAGCGGTTTTCTGAGGTCTTAAGCTAAGGCTTCGTATCTGACGCGCTTTCGGAATTTGGCGTCACGCCGTGCTCGCAGAATTTGATGATCGAATAAAGCACCGCTCAGCCTCTTTCCGAGCCAGGTTGAGCATTTGTTGAGCGCGAGGCGTGAGGCCATTACATTCTTCGAGAAACGGCCCACTTTCCGAGAAGGGCGGTTCTAAGCCTTTCCAAAATGACTTTAGCCAGCTCATTTCACTTCTCTCTTCACTCTCTAATTCTGAAGAATTTACTTCCTGCCGACACCGGCACAAGAACACTTTGCCCATTATTCGTGCTGATCGGAATCCAAGGATTTCCGGGCAGGGCAGGAGCGCTTTCCACAACGTAAGGCGGCGACCCGCCTGTCCAACTCAGGTTCACGTTCGTGCCGGCGCGAGCGACACTGAGAACGATCGGCGATACAACCGTGATATCCACGGCGTCATAAGCCACCGCATGCACACTGTCATCCGCGCTCAACATCAGTGTGTATGTCCCAGGCACTGAAAACGTCGCAGTTGAGTTGGTCTGGGGAAAGTTTCCGAAATTTACGGCAGCAGGGCCGGTGTATAGCTTCCATTGAATCACTGGAGGCGTGCTGCTGTAGGCCACAAAGCCGGACAGGGTCATTGTGCCCGCCAGCACCGTTTGGTCGGGTCCGGCGTAGGCGGCAGGCGCGCCGGGAGAGCGCGGACCTTCAGTCGCCCCAGTGCTTTGGACCACCTCGAAGTTCGTTATCGCAATGGATGAGATATGGCTGAAGGCATTGGCAGGCCAACGGTCATCGGGTGTAACCGAAATCGAGAAGAACCCGCCATTGTCTGCTACAAGCGCGCCATATTTCTTCAGCGCAAGCAGAACCGCAGTTTCCTCCTTCGCCCAGTTCGTTGGGATCACGAAACTGGACTTTAGCCGCAGCCGCTGTCCCATAGCGGGCACATTGGTTGCTGTAGCCGGCGTGGTCGAGGCGTAATGGCTCGCTGGATAAATGTATTCCTTGCGAGTTCGCGCCACCACAATTCGGCAAGCGTGCTCGACCATGCCGCGTTCACATTCATCATAACGCGGCAAAGCGGGAAACATGCAAAGGCCTGCAGCATCTCCGGAAGTCCAGCCAAGCATGCGCAATCCGTTCGTATTGAGGTTAAACTGCGCGCCGTTAGATGCCTGCCAGGCATTATTGGTCAATTTTGCTTGCCACATCTCCCAGATATCTCCGTTGCCTGGTTGAACCACAATCGCATGCCGGTCGCCGCCGGTGTTGTTCGTATCCTGCTGCCATTTGGAAAGTGACAACCCCGGCGTCTGCGTCGGCCAGCCCTCGATCGGCATATTCGATGGAATGGGATATGGACTCGGATCGGATTCATCCGCATAAAGCAGAAAACTGATTGGAACCAAAGGCTGCGAATCCGGGATGAGAACGAAGTTCATCTCAAAAAAGGCCCGCAGCGTCTGCCGGTTCGTAGCCAGATCCAAACCGATCTGTGCGATCATGGCATCCGAATTCACCAGGAGCGGCCGGTGCGAGACAATTTCATTCCAGGCATTAGATACGGGAAAAATCTGCATCGCCGACGTAATCGCGTCCGCCTGCGCCGAGTTGAACAGCACCGAATTGGTCACCACCAGCGCCGGCCCCAGAATCCGACCTTCCTGGTTTATCCGCTCAGCCAGGCCGGTTTTGGCCAAAGAGGCAAACACAATCCCCAACAGCAAATAAAGCTTCAGGCGCAATCTTGCTCAATCTACCACGGCCTGATGGCGGTCGGGGCGGACAAAGCTCTAAAAAAGCCAGATGTTTGAATTAAATATAACAAACATTGTGCGAAACTCTGGAAGTCGCGAAGTAATGAGCTAAGGCGACTGGGTTTGCAGACCGGCGGCTTTAGCCAAAGCAAGCTGGTCGCGGTCGTAACTAACAAATAATTGGGCGCTTAGCTCGACGGCGTAGGCGACATGAAGCAAGTCAGCCGAGCGGCACGGGTGATTAAAGGCAGAGGCGGCACTTATTTCGTTGGCTTTACGGAGCACGTCCCGCCAATCAGCCTCTTTGTGAGTAAAGTAGCCAACCCGCACGTCTGCCTCGATCTCGTGAATTACGCCTTTGGCCTCGCCAACGGTAAAAGGCTTAGCGTTATCCCGAGTTAATTGGCGGAGGGTGTTGAACAACTCTACACGATGCCAAGGCGACCAAAGCCAAATTCGGTCCTGGTTGGTCTCGTAGAATTTGAGAGCAGGAGCGGAATGCGCGTCACTATGGACGTTAAGAGAAACCAAAAAGCCTGTATCGGCGTAAATCATGCCCCTTTGAGTCTTCGTATGGCCTTATTGACATCGAATTTAACGCCTTTCCTTTTGAAAATCGCCCTGGACCGGCGCAGCAGCTCTTCCTTTGTCCTGTGAGGCCGTTTCCCTGCCTTGGTGACAGTGAAGGACGGTTTGCCGTTGTCCGTGACAGCGAAGCTTTGGCCAGGGTGCAACTGCTTTACGACCAGGGGCGATTTGAAAAATTCACGAGTGCTCAACGTCTTCATGGCGCTAAGCGTACGCGCTTAGCACTTTGAACGCAAGTGCTGAGCAGTCAATTCGTGTGAAAGACGCCGTTATAGCGGGCGGGCTTTAGATGAGGAGCATTCAGCGGTTTACCATGGCTCGAAAAAGTACTCCGCAGTAACTTGCCTAGTTGCGCGACACCTAGCATGAGATTACGAACGGTATTGCTAACGACTTGGGCTACCTCCGCACTAATGGTCTTCTGTCTCGGAAGTAGTAACAACTACGTAGCCGAGCCAAGTGGAAGGCTTTGGGTAAAAAACCCAGTGGATTTCCGCAGTCAAATCGTCCGGAGCCTCCTGCTCGCGGCTGTTAACAGCTTCGTCGGTACCTCCCTCCTTTGGTACATTCGTAGCAAGCAGACACAATGTAATCGCTCCACTCAGTCCCAGGCACCATCCACCCAAGAAACTGATGTTGCCGTCTTGCAGCCTGAGTGCCCTGCACAAGAGGCGATAACTCCTCCGATACAGCTACGCGTGAGCTTACGAACGGTATGTCTAGCCACTTGGGCTCCTTCGATATTCTTGCTCTTGGGCATCGCGGACTATAATCTCCTTGTTGACTACCCCGATGGACGGACATGGGTGGAGGTTCGGCCTGATTTCTCTGCACGACTGGCCTTAAGCTTCTTCATTGCTGCACTTTACAGCCTTCTCAATACCGCCCTACTCTGGGGTATTCGTAAGCTCAATCCCGGAAACCGTCGGGCCGTTAGTTAGTTCGATTGCGAGATTGACCCAATACTTTAGTTCAAACGCGCCGAAATGGAATTCGGCGCTCCGCCTTAGGCCACCACCGTCTCTCTCAGCAGCGGCGTTCCCGTGTTGGAAAGTTCGGCTTGGACCTTAGCAAGGGCGTCCTGGGCTGTGAGGCCGTATTTCTTGCGAAGGTCGTCCACATTCGAGCCGTGCTCGATAAATTGGTCGGGCCAGCCCATGGCTATGACCGGCGTGGCGATGCGCTTTTCATTAAACAGCTCCAGGATGGCGCTGGCATATCCGCCGGAAAGAACGTGATCTTCGAACGTCAGAACTGCCTCTGCGGCGCGGCCGAAGAATTCCGTTACGCCAGCGTCCAAAGGTTTCACGAAACGCGGATTGATGAGGGCCACATCATAGCCATCGGCGGTCAGCAAGTCTGCTGTTTGCCGGCCAAGCCGCATCATGTTGCCCAGGGCGAAAATGGCCACCCTGCGCCCGCCGTTGCTGGAAAAGCTTTGGGCGATTTCGGCCTTTCCAACTTCGAGCAGTCGCGGCTGTTCCTTCACGGGCACGCCTTCGGCCGGGCCGCGGGGATACCGAATAAACGCCGGATGCAGTTGGTGAGTGGCCGTAAACATCATGTCCACCAGTTCATCCTCATCTTTAGGCGCCATGAGGATGCAATTTGGAACGTGCCGCAAATAAGCAATGTCGAATAAACCATGATGAGTGGGCCCGTCCTGCGGCGAGAGGCCGGCCCTGTCCATACAAAAGATCACTGGCAGATCCTGCAAGGCCGCATCATGCACAATGCAATCGTAGGCGCGTTGCAAGAAGGTCGAGTAAATCGCGCAAACGGGATGAAAACCCATTGTGGCCATTCCACAGGCAAAAAGGACGGCATGTTCCTCGGCTATGCCAACGTCGTAGTAGCATTCGGGCATGGCTTTCTCCAGGATCTTGAGGCTGGTGCCGGTGGGCATAGCCGCGGTGATGCCGACTACCGAGTTGTCTTTCTGGCACAACTTGACCATCGCCTGGCCGAACACGTCCTGCCAATTCGGCGGCGTGCCCGCTTTCACCGGCAAGGTCGCTCCCGTGCTGACATCGTAAGGGCCGAGGCCGTGATATTTTTCGGGGTTTTTGAGCGCAGCATCGAACCCCTTCCCTTTTCGCGTCAGAAGGTGGATGACCAGTGGATGATCGCAAGTTTTGGCGAATTCCAGTGTGCTGATAACAAGTGGCAGATTGTGTCCATCAATCGGACCGAGGTATCTCAGTCCCATTTCCTCGAAGATCAGGCTGCTGCCATAGCCGCCGCGCCCATCGGCTTCCAGTTGGCTCGGATCGGGTTTCAAGCCTACCTCTGTGAGCGCGCCTTTGAATCCCTCCTCCGCTTTATGGGCGAGCTTGAGCGCCAGTTCGCCCTTGGGCAGGCGCCGAACAAACCGCGCGAACTCGGCCGCCAGCTTGTTGTACGAGGGATGCGTGATGAGCCGGTTCAGGTAACTGGAAATCGCGCCCACATTCCTGGCGATACTCCATTCGTTGTCATTTAAGACCGCGATGAATCTCTTGGTTGTCAGGGCAATATTATTGAGCGCTTCAAAAGAAATTCCATTGGTCAATGCGGCATCGCCAATGATAGCCACAACGTGCTCGTCACCACGTTTCTGGTCGCGCGCGGCGCACATCCCCAGTGCCGCAGAGAGCGCTGTGCCTGCATGAGCGGCGCCGTAGCAATCGTGCTGGCTCTCGCTGCGCAGGGCGAACCCGCTCAGCCCGTCAGTCGAGCGAATCGTGCGAAAACGGCTCCTGCGTCCCGTGAGCAGCTTGTGGACGTAGATCTGGTGGCTGACGTCCCACACGAACTTATCTTTGGGTGTGCTGAAGACGTAGTGCAAAGCCAGCGTCAGTTCGACAACGCCCAGGTTCGGCCCCAGGTGACCGCCATTTCGCGCGAGACCCTGGATCAACTCCTGCCGAATCTCGGCTGCCAATTCCTGCAATTGGTCGAGGCCTAACTTCTTGACCTGCGCTGGGTCGTTAATGGTTTGAAGGAATTGGCTCATGGTCGCGTGCAACGTGAAACGTGAAACGTGGGGCCTGAAACGTGAAACGTGAAACGTGAATCCAGTTCGCTAGCCCTAGCGGGCCTGTCGGTTCCGGCTCTGAGAGTCTGGCGGGGCTTGTGGAGCATCTGACTGGAGCTTTTCATTACTCCACGGCGGCGGGCAGTGGTTTGAGTTTCAGTTCGCCGGAGCTTGTCTTTTCCAATTGTTGAATCTTCAACTCCGCTTCGCCTAGTTTGTCCTGGCACATCCGGGCCAGTCGTGTGCCCTCTTCATACTTAGCCAATAATGATTCCAGCGGCAAGTCCGCCGATTCCATGGCTTCAACGATAGATTCCAGTTTTTTCAAGGCATCCTCGAACGACACATTGGGTTCTTTTGCAGGAGCATTTGTGGCGGCGTTCTTAGGAATACTCGGCATGTTTTGACACTAGAACAGTTTCCTGGGCGCGTAAAGTCTTGAAAAAGTGGCGACCTCGCGAGTACAAAAGTTGCCGAAAAACACCAAAGAGTCAAGGGAGTTTCCTAGCGCGCATGTGCGTTGTCCCGTACCCTGCCGGAGCACATCTCCAAGGCGCCGGGTGAGGCACCCGGCCTACAGGCGCGGCGGTGTGGACCCGTAGGCCGGGTGCCCTCACCCGGCGTCTTTCCTTGCAGTGATGCAGTGATAAAGACCGAGACGGTTCCCTGTGAACAGTGCTGGCGTTGGTTCAACCCCACGGCCAGCTTTGACCAACCGAGGAGTGGGCGTGTTGAATCGTTCGGCATATTTCAAAGGGTCCCAGCGCCTTCGTTCCCCAGCCAGGTATAACAGGATGCGATAAATCCAATTCAGTGGCGGGAACCCAGAGGATGCCAAAGAATCGGCGGACGTAACTTCAGTCCTGATGCGTAGTTCGTGAACGGGCAGAGACGAAAACAGATCCAGTAGGTCCTTCCGCGTGAACCCCTTGGTCCCTGCGCTTTCCATGTAATTTGCCAATGCCCAGCGGAATGATCTCCAGGGCCTGCCTCGTAACAGAGCATGTTTCACCCAAAGCTGGAGCGCCCATACCGAATGTCGGTTGTACAGCATCACCTTCAATTCACCGCCGGGACTGACCACACGTACCAGCTCCCGAAGCGCTTTGCCGGTGTCTGGGGTGTGGTGCAACACTCCAAAGGAGTAGCCAAGGTCAAAGCTGTTATCGGGGAATGGCAGATTCTCCGCATCGGACAATTCAAGTCGTTCAGGCCGCGGCAAGTCATACGCACTGATTCGCCGCATCGTGTTCTGCAACGCCTCCTCGGTCAGATCAATCCCGCTCACGCGCGCCCCGGCGCGCAGCCATTGGATAAAGTCGGTGCCGGCGCCAAATCCCACCTCAAGGACTTTCTTGCCGGAATATCGGGTGAACTGCGCAAAAGAATGGATGAATGGCTGGTCGTAATAGCGAAACTGCTCAATCTCCTCATAATATGTTTTGGAGAATTTCTCGCTCTGGGCCGCTTGGGTGTCACAGCTCTGTTGGTTCCAGAAGTCGTGGACTTTTTCTTTGAGCATGGCTTCGCTTTGCTGCCGGGGCATAAATTGGAAAAAAAATCCGACGGTCGAAACACGCGCGGACAAGGCTGTCCGCGCTCCGAGGACTCAATCGCTTCCCTCCGCTCGACTCAACACCTCGCCCCGGTTGAGTCTTGTCCTAAGCCTCTGTCCCGGTTTTACTCTTTTCGCATCGCGGACCAAGTCACCGCTCTGCGCATCTTGCGTGATGGAGTAGCCGCGTGCCAGGACTTGTTCGGGGCCGAGCAAACCCAGGCGTGCCTCCAAAGTCTGCAAACGGTTGCGCCACTCGCGAACACGGTGGTGCGCCTGTTCGTGCAATCGCTCGGATGCCTGGACCAGCACCTCGCGCCTCTGTTTCAACAGCACAGCCGGACGCACCCTGCCCAAACGCTCGGCGAGGTTTTGCCACGCGGACCGGTGCTGCCGCAGGCCGTTTTTAATGCAGCGCAGCAAAGCCGATTGCGCATCGTCGAGCCGTTGCATGCCTTCGTCCAGCCTCCGACGCGGGTGCGCCCTTGCCAGGCGCTGCGTCATTTGGTCGAAATCGTGATTCTTATCGCCGATTTGCTGGGACAATAATTGTCTCATCCTGCGACTGGCATCCAAAACAAACTGGCAGCTTGCGAAAACGCCTTCTGTGATGATCTCGGCTGCGGCACTTGGAGTGGCCGCACGGACATCCGCAACAAAATCGCTGATCGTAAAATCTATCTCATGCCCCACCGCGGATACGACTGGTAATGCGGAAGAGAAAATTGCTCGAGCTACAACTTCCTCATTGAAAGCCCACAAATCCTCCAGGCTCCCGCCACCTCTTGTAATCAGGATCAGATCCAGGCGCCCGAACTCATTCAACAACCGTATGGCTGCTGCGATCTCCTCGGCTGCCCCCTGCCCTTGAACCCTGCACGGCACGAGGATGATTTCCAGGCTCGGGTTGCGCCGGCCAATAACGTGCAGCACGTCGCGGATAGCGGCACCGGTTGGGGACGTCACCAGACCAATGCGTTGGGCAAACTTGGGCAGCGGCCTTTTGCGCGCGGAATCGAAAAGTCCCTCGGCTTGCAGCCTCAGCTTCAGTTTCTCGAAAGCCACCTGAAGCGCGCCGAGGCCTTCCAGTTCGATTTGGGTGACGCGCAGTTGATAGGAACCGCGCGGCTCATAAACGGTGAGGTTGCCTTGCAGCAGAACCTTTCGCCCATCCTTCAGTAGCGAGCGGTCCGCGAGCGCCTCCCCGCGGAAGAGCACGCAGCTTAGCTGCGCCGCTGAATCCTTCACTGTGAAGTACAAGTGTCCGGACGGAGCGCTCGAAAAATTGGAGATCTCGCCCGTGACCCAGACCTGGCCGACCTGGTTCTCGAGGAGCCGTTTAATCTGGCGCGTCAACTCAGCTACCGAGAGGACGTTCCGCTGCTGCTGTTGCGCGGGAAACAGCTCGCCGAATTCCCATTGGGATGCCGCTGGTCTGCTCATCAATTTAACAACAAAGCAACAAAGTAACTAAGAGGAATTGAATCTTTGTTTCTTGATTTCTTTGTTGTTCTATTTTTCGAAGGTACTTACGGTCCGAGTGGTTCGGAAATCCTCTGAATAGAGGTTGCCTTGCCGGTATGTTCATCAATTTCTACCAGCGCTCCCTGGAGCAAGATGCCGTCGGTGGCCACCTCGAATTTCTGCGGCATGTTCGTCATGAAACGGGTTATAATAGGCTCGATCTCACGGCCGATGACACTTTCGTGCGGCCCGGTAAACCCCGCGTCGCACAGGAAGGCGGTGCCGCCTGGCAGGATCCGCTCATCAGCGGTTTGGACATGCGTGTGCGTGCCGATAAATGCGCTGACCTTGCCATCCAGCAATCGAGCCAAGGCCACTTTTTCGGAAGTCGCCTCCGCATGGAAATCTACAAAGATTAGCTTTGTCTTGTCGCGCAGGCGCTGGACTTCTGCGATCGCGGAATGAAACGGATTTTCCAGAGGTGGCATAAAAGTGCGTCCCTGCAAGTTCAACACCGCAACCGGAACCGAGTCCTTAATTTGAAAAATGCCACTCCCCTGCCCTGGCGTGCCCGGCGGATAATTGAGCGGCCTTAAGAAGCGGGTCTCGCTTTGCAACAACGCCATGACTTCCTTTTGGTCCCAGAGGTGATCACCGCTTGTCATCACATCCACTTCGGCCGAAAAGATTTCTTCCGCCGTTTTGACTGTGATGCCGGAGCCGCCAGCGGCGTTCTCGCCATTCGCTACGACCAGATTTATACCATGCCGCTGCCGCAACTCGGGAACGAGCGCCTTGACCGCCCGCCGGCCTGGTTGTCCGACGATATCGGCGATGAACAGCAGTTTCACGAGCCTCAACGTAGCCGGATGGATGATGTGGGCAAGGTTTATTGCCTGTTACCGGAGCGCGGCTCTCTGAGCCGCAGCAGCCCCGAACGCAGCGGGGCGTCTGGATTATTTCAAACTCAAACTCGCAAGGGACGCGCTGCGGCTCAGAGAGTCGCGCTCCGTGGGGTGGCAAGCGCAAAGTCATAGTTGGTGACTCTTTCGACTAAGTTTGCGACTAAGTTTGCGACAAAGTTTTGGAAGCCTCCGGGATTGCTTCGCTCGGTTCGGTCCCCTACCCTGCCCTGGTGAGCGCGTTCCCTGTCGGCCTGGATAAAGAAACTCAATTGACCCAACGGATGGCCGCGCTCGGTGTGCGAGAAACGGATCTGGAGGAAACCTTTGTGCGTTCAGGCGGTCATGGTGGACAGAACGTGAACAAAACGGCCACGTGCGTGATGTTGCTGCATAAACCGACCGGACTCCAGGTAAAGTGCCAAACAACCCGGCAGCAAGGGCTCAATCGCTTCATTGCTCGGCGCCTGCTACTGGATAAAATCGAGGCTCGCCAGCGTGGCTTCGTGGCCGCCGAACGCGCGCGAGTAGAAAAGATCAGGCGACAAAAGCGGCGCCGTGACCGCCGGGCGAGGGCGCGAATGTTAGCCGACAAGGCCCATCACAGCGCCAAGAAGCAGGCCCGCCGGGCGCCTACCGATACTGGCTGAAACTCATCGAGAACAGTCGAAACCTCGTAGTGCGGTGTCTTACAAATAACTATCCCATTGGCCGTGCTCGACAGCGGTAGAGGACTACCGCAGTCCAAGACGCTTCGCGACTTACGAGCGCCCCGGAAATTCCGGCAGGTTTTGGACTGCGCCGGTCCTCTGGCGCTTTGGGCCGACGAGCGGGTGTTGGTCGCTTGCTCACGCGCGCGGCTCTGCTCCCTGAGAAAAAAACGGCGTCCGGAGTTCAGGCCGGACGCCGCTATTCCACCCCTGACATTAATTGTGTAATCCTACTTTTCTTGCGAGCAGTTTAGTGATCGCTTGAACCGGTTAGTATGGGGTGAAACCCGAAACCGGAACGACAAAGTGGAGGACCCGGCTCCGCTCCGCTTCAGCGCGGCAAGCAAAGTGGAGGACAAAGTCATTCCGGTTAAGGTTTTTATTAGGCAGCGGTTTAGATTTCTTGTCCACTAGTGCTTCAGCCGTTTTCCGCAACCGGAGATATGGAGCTGGAGATTGCCGCTTCGAATCACCACCGGCGCGATGCTCAGCGGATTAGCGGGGTCAGAGCTAATCAGCATTTGGATATTGCCGTTGGCGTCCATGACGCGGAGGTAATATTGGTCCACCCCTTTGCCGGGCTCGCCCAAATCCACGCACCGAGCATAGAAGGTTACCATGCCGTAATCAGCCGTGTTGCCGCCAACGCCTTTAAGCGTCCCCTCGCCCTTAAAGTCTATGAAATTGAATGGCGTTTTAGGCGAACTTGAGCCAGGCGGATAGCCGGGCAGGTTGCCGCAGTCCACGACTTGAATGGTCAGGCCCTTGAAATGCAATCGGGTGCGATGGTCCACGTCATTCCAGTTGCCTCCGCCAGCCGCAACTGGGCTGCAGCCTGGGTAAACCACGCCGCCGAAGCTGTGCTCGGGCGGCCGTTGGACGTCGCCAATAGTGCCGCCCCCTGTCAGCCAGCACATATTGGTCGCCGGCGGCGGTGGCGGAGGAGGAGGAGAGATGCCCACACAGGCCGAATTTTCAATCAGAAACGCGTTCGTCACCACATCATTTGCCGAAGTAATGCTGAACACATTAAAGGAAGGCATAACCAGCGTGGTGCCGACGGGAAGCGTCGCCGAGTGCAGAAAACAGACATACGTGTCCGGGACATTTTCCTGCAGTCCCACAAGGGCATAACCTTCGGGCGTCGTCCAGTTCGCGTTAGAGAATGTTCCACTCATGTTGGTGACTACGACTAAAACGCTTGGGACGGGGACATCCCCCGTATCCACAATGCCGTTCGTGTTCGCATCGCAGAAGACATAGGTAACTTTGAACCACGCGTTAGAGGACGTCGTGGCGGCGAGAAACAGGGCCAAACTGATTAATAACCTAACTGTGCGTTTCATAACTCCTATTTTGATGGGCCGTCGTTTCGGCCACGAGAAGAACGCATCTACTGCCGCGTGGCCGGCGGCAAGTCCCTCTGCCCTCCCCCAAACAACGGCGGGTAATTTGCTCAACTGCATTTGGGCATGTCTGGCGAGAATTTCGCCGTACTGGGCGCGTTTAAAAAGTGGGTTGCAACCCCAAAACGCGCGGGGTTTTTTGCTCTAGCCAGGATATTTCGCCGATGGGAACGTCAACGGAGCGCCGCGTGAGGGCACGGGGCCTGCAAGTCGAGCCAACGGAGCGCCGCGTGAGGGCACGCGGCGTACAAGTCGAAACCGGTCCTCCTGTAGGCCGGGTGCCCTCACCCGGCGCTTCGGGGTGCGAGACATCCGAGCTAGCTGTGAATTTGGCGCGAGAGCCCAACCATCAACCCCGCGGCGATCGCCAAACTGCCCGCAAAATGGCCCCAATGCAGCCGTTCGTGCAGCCACAGCGCGGCGAGGATCACACCAAAAACGGATTGCGCAAAGATGGTCAGCGCCGCCACGTTGATGGGGCAGTCGCGAATGACCATGAACCAAAGGCTGTAACCCAGCGCTGTGCAGACTATCGCCAGAAAGAGCAATAAGCCCCATGAACCCAACGGCAACTCCCTGGCCGCGGCCACGGTGGATGGACCGTCAATAGCCAGATTCGCGGCGGTTCCAACCAGAAGCGATATTGCCACCATCTTCATCGCACTGGCATTGGCTGCAACTGGTTTGCCCAACACGGAATAGGCCGCCTCGCACAAAAAGGATGAGATAAAGATCATGCTGGCGTTCAGGCTCGTCCATCGAAAGTCCGCCCGCCACACGCCATTGAGCAGGGCGACGCCACAAAGCCCTAGCGCGAAGCCCGCCAGGCGTCGTGGCCCGATATGCTCCCGCAGAAAAAGGCCGGCAGCCACTGACGTAACCAAAGGCTCGAGGCCCATGAGTACGGCGGAATTTCCAGCGGAGCCGATGTGGTTGCCATACACTTGCAAACGCTGGCCTAGCAGAAACGCTATAAAGCCCATCAGCCCGCTGACGGCCAACCCCCGCCCGCGCGGTGCCGGCCCCGGCAGCCACGGCCAGGCCACGAGCAGGCATAGGCCCGCCAAACCAAAACGCAGAGTTACAATGCTCCCCGTCACGCCCTCGCCGGGCAAACTCTTTCCGATCACTTTGTAAGCCGAGTAAACCCCGGCCCAGCAGAGGTTCATTATCAAGAGCAGGACGAGATGCGTTCGTTTCATCCGAGTTGTAGTCGGGAATTGATCTTATGCAGAGGGAAGTCTAGAACCAACCGCCTTCGCAATCCTTTTTTCGCGCGGACAAAGCTGTCCGCGCTCCCAGGGCCAGTGACAAAGTCCGCCACTGTAGGGCAGGCTTTCCAGCCTGCCGGTTCAGGGGGCTTTTCAGCCCCCTGAAACAC
>PSRM01000345.1 GCA_003176045.1 Verrucomicrobiota bacterium
AGGAGGTCCTTGGCCATTTGCACGATTTGCCCGAGATCGTTTCCGAACTCGACCAGGACGTGTGCATTGGCGAAATCGAAACCGATCACAACCACTCCAAGCAATTGATAGACACTTACGGCACATTCGCCCTGCTCTACAATTGGTTCCCCGCCGAGGCTCAGGAGATTCGCCAATTCACCGAACGCCCGCGTTCCGAATTCTTTGCCCTGCGCCATGCGTTTCTGGAAGAAGTGCTTAAGCAGCGATGGTATCCTTACGAGCAAACTGTCGTCATGCTGCTGCGGGCAGTCTGGTCAAAAAAACGTATTGCTCGCTTCTTTGTCGGCAACATCACCGACCTCCCCGAAGGCCGCGAGTGTTGCGCCGCAGCGATACAGCAAGTCGAACGCGCTGAGCGCGTTCTCAAATCCCTCTGGCGCGAGCGAAACGCCGCCGAAGCTGGTTGGATCGAAGAATACCACGACCTCGAAGCGCGCTCGGAACGGATTCGCCGCTCGGCGCTGGTGATCCTGGAAAACTTGCTGGACAAAGATACTCGAAATTCTTAACCACGGATGGACGCGGATGAACACGGATAAGATCTCGAGTAGCGGCGCTCTTTATTGAGTTTTGCGTACTAGAATTCAATGAATTCCATCTACCACAAAAACCTGCGCACGGTGAATTTCTTTTGCGCCGCAACCCAGGCGCAGTCCGTAAACCTCGTGGGCGACTTCAACCAATGGAATCCCTCCACCCACCCGATGAAACAGATGCCGGACAAGTCCTGGATGCTGGGCGTCGAATTGAAACACGGCCACCATCGCTACGCCTTCCTGGTGGACGGCGTCCTGACCCTGGACCCACGCGCCCAAGGCATCACCCGCAACGACAAAGGCGAACGCGTCTCGTTAATCCCCGTAAGTTAGCCCGGATTTAACGCAAAGTCGCAAAGAAGCAGAGGCGCAGATAGACAGCCGCGGAAAAGGACAGGAAAATTGAAGACAGGAAAATGAAATGAGGAAATCAGGCAGGAAAATTAAGGGCAGGAAGATATAGAGAAGCGCTTATTTTCCTGCCTCAAAATTTTCCTGCCAGGTACTCGTTGTCATTTTTCTGTCTTTAATTTTTCTATCAGTTCCGTTTTTCTTTGCGCCTTTTGCTTCTTTGCGCCTTTGCGTTAAACCAGTAAAGAATCGGCTTTCGTTCCGCGCACAATCCTCTATCCTGTGCACCTGTCATAAAATGAGAGCAAAATTCTTCCTCCATGCTTTAGCGCTTTTGGGCGCGTTCATATTCCAGGCTTCCGCGTCCGCGGCTGATACCCAGACCAATGGCACCTCCAGCCCATGCGGCATCGACGCGCGCATGATGCGTTACCCGGCGGTTTCCGCCACGCAGATCGCGTTCTCGTATGCCGGCGATATCTGGGTGGCGCCCAAGGCCGGCGGACTGGCCGAACGGCTCAGTTCACCCAAAGGCGAGGAGACATTCCCGCGCTTTTCACCGGATGGGTCCCAAATCGCCTTTAGCGGCAATTATGATGGAAACATGGACATTTATGTCGTGCCTACCATCGGCGGATTGCCCAAGCGGCTCACGTACCACGGCGCGCCGGACCGGATGCTGGAGTGGTATCCGGACGGCAAATCCATCCTGTTCGCCAGCACGCGCTCCAGCGAAAAGGACCGGTTCAATCAGCTTTGGAAAATCTCGGTTAATGGAGGGCTGCCTGAGAAATTGCCCGTGCCTTATGGCGAATTCGGAACGATTTCGCCGGACGGAAAAACGCTGGCATATGTTCCGATCTCGACCGATTTCCGCACCTGGAAACGGTATCGGGGCGGGATGAACCCGGCGATCTGGTTGTTCGACCTCGACACATTTTCGGCCAGGGACATCACGGGCAATCAGGCACTCAATTCGCAGCCCATGTGGCATGGTTCGACCCTTTATTTCCTTTCCGACCGCGACAGGAATAAGCGCGGCAACATTTGGGCGTACGACACAAAAACGGCGAAGTTCCGGCAAATAACCACTTTCGAAGATTTCGACATCCACTGCCCCAGCATTGGGCCTGAGGACCTGGTTTTCGAGAACGGCGGACGCTTGTACGTGCTGAACCTGGCCACGGAAAAATATTGCGAAGTGCGCATCCAGGTAGTCACTGATCGCGCTACGCTCAAGCCACGGTTGGAGGATGTAACGAAGGCGGCGCAGCATCCGGACATCTCGCCATCGGGCAAACGCGCAGTTTTCGAGGCTCGCGGCGACATATTCACCGTGCCCGCCGAGCATGGCGTCGTGCGAAACCTGACGCGCAGCTCGGGCGTGGCGGAACGCTTCCCGGCATGGTCGCCAGACGGAAAAACCATCGCTTATTTCAGCGACCGAACTGGAGAGTATGAACTGACAACGCGAGCCGCTGATGGTTCGGGCACCGAAGAGGTACTCACAAAACTCGGCCCAGGGTTCCGTTATCGGCCCTGGTGGTCGCCCGATGGCAAGAAGATCGCGTTCGTTGATCAGGCAATGCGGATTCATCTGCACGATTTGGACAAGAAAGAAACGAAGGAGATAGATCACGGGTTGTGGATGTTCAACGGCGATCTGGCCGGGTTCAAAGTGAGCTGGTCCAAAGACAGCCGGTGGATCGCCTTCCCGCACGATACCGAGAATCGAAACACGGTCATCGCCCTCTACGATACCAAAGAAGACAAACGCCATCTGGTCACCAGCGGCTACTACAATGACGACGACCCGGTGTTCGATCCCGACGGCAAGTACCTCTACTACCGCTCGAGCCGCGAGTTCGCGCCAGTCTATAGCGACCTCGATAACACGTGGATTTATCCGAACACGACCCAACTCATGGCAGTCTCGCTGCGCAAAGATGTGGCTTCGCCACTCGCCCCGCGCAATGATGATGAGGGAGAGAAGGAAAAGAAGGCGGATGAGAAGAAGGAGAAGGAAGAAACACCAAACACCAAACACCAAACACCAGAGAAACACCAATCACCAAAGAAGCTCAAGAAGGAGGAAGTCCAAAGTCCAAAGTCCAAAGTCCAAAGTCCGGAAGAGGCAGAGGCCAGAAGTCAGAGGTCAGAGGTCAGAGGTGAAGGAACACTGGCGTTGGACCAATCTGATAAAACCGAGAAAGAGGCGGACAAAGACAAAGATTCCAAGGACAAGAAGGAGGAAAAGAAGGATAAAAAAGAAGAAGAAAAATCACCCAAGCCAGTGTCCATTGATCTCGAAGATTTCGAGAAGCGCGCGGTCATCCTGCCGCCCAAAGCAGGGGGAATGGCTGACCTGACAGCCGTGAGCGGGAAACTGATTTACCGTCGAATCCCCCGCGCCGGCAGTGGTGATGAGAAAAGCTCTTTGGTTTATTACGATCTCGAGAAACGCGAGGACAAAACGATCCTCGATGATGTGGACGGATTGTTCCTGGCCTCGAAGGGAGAAAAGATGCTCGTCAGGCGCAAGAGCGATTACGCGATCATCGAACCTAAAGAGGGCCAGAAGTTCGATAAGAAACTCCCGCTGAGCGGCCTGGAAAGCTTGCTTGATCCGGTCGCCGAATGGAAGCAAATCTTTACCGACGCATGGCGCCTGGAACGCGACTATTTCTATGACCCGAACATGCATGGAGAAGATTGGAAGGCCATGCGCCAGCGCTACGGAGATCTGCTCCAGGACGCCGTCACGCGCTGGGATGTTAATTACGTCATCGGCGAGCTGATCTCGGAGCTAAGCTCGTCGCACACCTATCGCAGCGGCGGTGATGTGGAAAACGAGCTGCAGCGGGGCGTTGGTTACCTGGGCGTGGATTTCTCGCTCGAAAACGGGGCTTACCGGATCAAGAAGATCATCGAAGCCGCAGAGTGGGACGCAGAGGCGCGCTCTCCTCTCAGCTCGCCAGGAATTACAGTGAATGAGGGCGATTATTTGCTGGCCGTGAATGGTGAACCGCTCGATATCACTCAGGAGCCTTACGCCGCATTCCAGGGTTTGGCCGACAGACCCGTTTTTCTGACCATCAACACCAATCCCGTCATGGACGGGGCGCATGAGGTCCTGGTGCAAACCCTGGGCAGCGAGGCGCGCTTGCGTCACCTGGCCTGGATCGAGGCGAACCGTAAGCAGGTGGACAAGGCCACCGGCGGCAAAGTCGGCTATGCCTATGTGCCTGACACCGGTCAGCACGGGCAATCGGAACTGACGCGCCAATTCCGCGCGCAATTCAACAAGGCGGGCCTGATCATTGACGAGCGGTTCAATAGCGGCGGCCAGATCCCCGACCGGTTCATCGAGATGCTCGGCCGCAAGACGATCAATTACTGGGGCGTTCGCGACGGCCATGATTGGGCCTGGCCCCCCACCGCCAACTCCGGTCCAAAAGCAATGCTCGTCAACGGCTGGAGCGGTTCCGGCGGTGATTGCTTCCCATTCTACTTTCAGAAGGCCGGTCTCGGTCCGCTTATCGGTTCGCGGACCTGGGGCGGTTTGATTGGCATCTCCGGTTGTCCCACGCTTATTGACGGCGGCAACGTGACTGTCCCGACCTTCGGCATCTACAGCACTAAGGGTGAATGGATTATCGAAGGACACGGAGTTGATCCGGACATCTCCGTCGTGGACGACCCAGCGCTCATGGCCAAAGGCCACGACCCGCAATTGGAGCGTGCGATCAGCGAAGTCATGAAAGAACTGAGGAGAAATCCGACGGTGGAAGTGAAGAAGCCGAAGTATCCTATCCGCGCAGGACGGTAGCGGCGTGCAAAGGCGGTACCGGGACCAGCGCAGACGTCCGGGCACTAGAGCGGTGCAAACACCAAACACCAAACACCAAACACCAGAGAAACACCAAGCATCAAACACCAAATACCCCGATCGCACCGACTTGAGATTTGGTGTTTGGAGCTTCTCTGGTGTTTGGTGTTTGGTGTTTGGTGTTTTGGCGACCGGGCCTCTTCAAGCGGCGTTCGGCGAGCCTGTTGAGAAACTCTACAACGAAACCCTGCGTCCCCAATTCCACTTTACCGCAAAAAAGGGCTGGCTTAATGATCCAAATGGCCTCGTCTTTTACAAAGGCGATTATCATTTGTTTTTTCAACATATTCCTGTGCCGGGCACGGTCGGCGGACAGATTTGGGGACATGCAGTTAGCCGCGATCTTGTCCACTGGGAGCAGTTGGCGAACGCCATAGACCGAGACAGGCACGGGCCGATCTGGTCAGGGTCCGCCGTCGTGGATTGGCAAAACACCGCTGGGTTGGCCAAAGGCTCCGACAAAACTCTCATCGCCATCTACACCTGCGCTGGAGGACAATCGCCGGAATCAAAAGGTGAACCGTTCACGCAATGCCTCGCCTACAGCAATGACCGCGGGCGGTCCTGGACCAAATACGAAAATAACCCGGTGCTCCAGCAGATTACGTCGGAAAACCGCGACCCAAAGGTGATCTGGTATGAACCAACTCACAAATGGATTTTAGTCCTGTACAAGACTGGCCACACCTTCGGCCTGTTCTCTTCGCCCGATCTGAAAACCTGGAGCCCTCTTCACGATCTCGAGATTCCGGATGGCGCGGAGTGTCCGGATATTTTCGAGATGCCACTGAACGGTAAAGCGTCCGATCGCAGGTGGATCATCACCTCAGCCAACGGACGATACACGATCGGCCAATTCGATGGCGCCAAGTTCACAAAAGAAAGCGGGCCGCATCGTGTGGACTGGGGAAAGAATTTTTATGCCGTCCAGACTTTTAGCGACATTCCCAAGAACGATGGTCGCCGCATCCAAATTGCCTGGATGGCCTGGGCGAAATATCCCAACATGCCATTCGATCAACAGATGAGCTTTCCTTGCGAACTGACATTGCACTCATTTCCTGAGGGGCCACGGATTTGCCGCCAGCCTGTGAAGGAGATCGCCCTGCTGCATTGCGCGAAACATTCATCGAAAAACCAGGTGTTGCGTCCGGGCGATAACCTGTTGGCCGGGTTAAACGGCGAACTTTTCGATATTCAGGCAGAGATAGACCTGGACCAGGCGGCGGAAATCGGATTCAAGCTGCGGGGCGAGGATGTTCGCTACTCGGTAGTCGAGCAAAAGCTCTCGTGCCTGGGTCAGAGCGCGCCAATCAACTCCGTTGCTAACCATTTAAAGCTCCGAATCCTTCTTGATCGCACGTCACTGGAGGTGTTCGCTAATGATGGCCGCGCATCTCTTTCCTCCTGCTTTGTGCCAGATCCTTCCAACCGCTCGCTTGCAATCTATGCCAGGGCCGGCCCATGCCGCGTGCGAAGCTTGTCTGTCTGGGAATTGCGATCTGCCTGGGCAAAAAATTAAAACCGCTAATAACCGCTCATGAACGCTAATGATTATTGTAGGAGCCGAGGTAACGAGGCTCTCGTCAATCGTGGACTTCGTGCTTCGAGTTTCGGATTTCGGACTTCGTGCTTCGAGTTTCGGATTTCGGACTTCGGATTTAATCTCACAGACTCCTCACGTCGTCTCCTACAAAGATGGGGAGCTTTCCTGTTCCTGGTGACGCCCAGTAGGGCCGCGAACGCTCTATCGCAGAGACCCGGACGACGATTCTCCCTCTCCCCCGCCGAGGGGGAGAGGGCCGGGGTGAGGGGGCCTCCTGGTCGAAGTCCGCTCCGAGGTTCATGGACCGTGACGCAGATACTGCTTACTTTCGCGCTCATCTTTCCCCTCTGTGCCGCGAACCTATCATTGTTCGCCTGCACGACCTTTGTGCTTGCGGGCGGCCAAAGGGTTTACCTCGGCAAAAATCTCGATTGGGACTGGGACAGCGGCATGGTGATCGTCAATTCGCGGCACGTTCATAAACGCGCCTTCGTCCTGGCGACAAACGCGGTGGAGTGGACATCCAAATATGGCAGCATCACGCTCAATCAGTTCGGTCGTGAACTCCCATTCGGCGGCATGAACGAGAAAGGCCTCGTCGTCGAGAACATGTGGCTCTCGGAAACAAAATACCCAAACCCCGATCCCCGCCCCGAAATCAACATGCTCCAGTGGATTCAATTTCAACTCGACACCTGCGCCACGGTCGCAGAGGTAGTCGAAACCGACAAACGAATCCGGCTCGAGAACACGCCCATTCTGGCTCGCATCCATTATCTGGTGGCCGACGCGCAGGGTGATTGCGCCGTAGTCGAGTTTGTGAATGGCAAATCCATCGTGCGACGCGGAAAGAACCTGCCTCTGCACGCGCTCGCCAATGGTATCTACGACCAGGACGCAACCTACTTGCGGTCCCATCCACACCCGCAGAAAGGCGAGGATTCCGTGCTGCGATTTTGCCGCGCGGCCGTGCGCGCAACCGAATTCAAGCCGGGAAAGAATTCTGCGCAGGACGTGGATTACGCGTTCGAGACGCTCGAGAACGTGCGGCAGGGCAATTACACGGCCTGGCAGGTTGTCTATGACATTTCGGGACGCCAGGTCCATTTCCGGACCCGCACCAATCCGCAACGTCGAAGCGTTGGTCTTGCCAATTTGGACTTCGCCTGCGCCCATCCGCCTCGTTATGTGGACATTCAGGCTGATCCGTCCAAAAACGGCCAACTCGAGTTCCATGATCTTCGGGACGCTGAGCAGCGTGACTACGTCACGCGATTTGTCTCGCAGGACTCCGTGAAGAAAGAGGTAGGCGATTTGAGCCCAATCATGCCTCTGTGGTTGATGGCGTTGCACACTTATTCATGCGGAGAATAATGCAGCAAAACCGTAAAACGCGCTGTAGCAGCCGACGTGAGGAGGCTCTGATTAAAATCCGAAATCCGAAGTCCGAAGTCCGAAATTTTCCCCTGAATGACCTGGGCTGAATTTCCGATCAAACCGTCACCGAAGACGCTGCGGCAGTTTGCGGCTGCGTGGCTGGTGTTCTTTCTGGGGATAGCACTTCATCGCTGGCTGGTCCGAGGACAAGTTCACCTTGCTCCTTATCTTGCCGTGCTGGCGGTTGTGGTCGGTGTCCCCGGCCTGATCTGGCCGCGCACGTTGAGATGGCTTTTTGTAGCCTTGATGGTTTTTGCATTTCCCATCGGCTGGCTCGTGACGCAAGTAGCTCTCGTGCTTATCTTCTTCGGCCTCATTACGCCCATAGCCTTCATCATGCGCATCAGTGGCCGCGACGTCCTGCATCGCAAGCCTGACCCCGCCCGCGAAACCTGGTGGCAGCCCAAAAAACCAGTCACCGATCTGCGGCGGTACTTCCGGCAGTATTGAAGATGGAAGATGGAGCCTGAGTTGGAAGTTAGAAGATGGGAGATAGAAGAAATGGTAACGGCAAGCAGCGTTTGAAGTCTGATGTTTGATGTTTGATGTTTTTTATCCGTGTAATCGGCGTTATCCGCGGTTAATATTCTTCCCATGGCCAAGCCATCGAGTGATTTCGAAAAGATCGCCGCCGAGCAGAAGCGCGTTGGATTTGTCCGCGAATTCCTCGGGTTCCTGCGAGATAACAAAAAATGGTGGCTCCTGCCCATTGTGATCGTGCTGCTCCTGTTCGGCCTGCTCGTGCTGCTATCAACCGCCTATCCTGGTTTAGCGCCGTTTATTTATCCGCTGTTCTGACCAGTAGCTTTAGAAGCTGCCTGTGCGCGCGGTTTTCAGGCCCGCTACAAACCCTGAGCGAGAATATAATAGGCTTTCCCCCAAAACATGGCAGCATGTGTGCAGGAACCTGTGATGAAGCACCTCGTGCCAAAAACATGTTGGCAACTCCTGGCCGCGCTTCTGGCTGCCTGGCTCCCGCTTTGTAGCCCAGCCAAAAGCTACAGCGGCGGCGGTCACAGTTATTCCTCGCACAGCTCAGGCTTTGGAGGCAGCCACAGCTATTCGAGCGGCAGCCACAGCTTCGGTTCCGGCAGCAGTCATAGCTTCAGTTCCGGCGGCGGCCATAGTTTCAGTTCGGGTAGTAGCCGCAGTTCGGGCAGCACGCACAGTTCCAGTTCGAGCGGAGGTTCCAGCGTCACGTGGCATTCCTCGAGTGGACCGGGGAAAACCTCCAGCTCCGGCAGCGGCCACAGTTACAGCTCGGGCTCAGTTTGGAACGGCAGCGACAAACATAGCTATACGTCAGGCAAGAGTTACAGCGCGGGTCCCGCCCATTCCTCGTCCAGCGGCAACAGCAGCTTCGATTATGATAGCGCCGCCGCCCGCGCCCAGCGAGAGGCCTCCAGCAAACGCGATTTCACGCGGTTCAAGGATTCGCAAAATTCAGCGCCAACAACAAGCAGCCAGAGCACACGTTCCGGCTCGGGCTCGGGCCCCTCCAGCACTTCGCAGCCGGCTGGAACGCTCCCTAACAGTCGCAGCTCTATTGGAGGCGGAACGTATATTCCCGACCGCGTCACCATCGTCACGCGGCCTGTGCGGATCTACAACGTGTTCAATCCCTACTGGAGCCGGCCGTATGTGACTTATCACGACCCGTACGGAAGCCTTTTCTGGTGGTGGCTGCTGGACCAGACTCTCGAAGATCGCGCCTGGTGGGCCTATCATCACCGCTACGACATGGACCCTTACCGCTACCAGGCCCTCGTGCAGGCTGACGCACAATTGGAACAGCGGGTGGAGCAACTCGAAGCCCAGCAAGCACCGCGCGATCCTACTTATACTCCGCCCGGCCTTGACCGCGACCTGATGTATTCAGACCAGCATGTGCAGCATCTCTATGACAATCGGCCTACTCATGCCGGCGCCATTGCCTTCTGGCTAATCGGTGTGCCGGCCGCTGCTTTGATGGGAAGCTTCTTCATCTGGCTCATCTGGTTCAAACGTTGGCAAGTAGCGTAAGAGACCACAGGACCACAAGACAACAGGACCACAAGCCAATTGCACGACTGACGACAGACTACTGACTACTGACTACGAATCAATGGTTTCACGTTTCACGCATCACGTTTCACGTTTCACGTTTCACGTTTCACGCATCAAATTAAGATTAAGAGAAAGATTAAGATTAAGATAAACTAAGAACTCGACCACCCTATGTTCCACCTACCCGACTACTTCCTGCCGGATCTCGTTGTCACCGCCGCCTTCGGCGTCGTTGCCATATTTCTCATCCTCTTTGGCTACGTCGTTTTCGACAAACTGACGCCAAAGCTGGACTTCGACGAACTGCTCAACAAAGGTAACGTCGCCCTCGCGATTGTGGTTGCCAGCTTCATCCTCGGTCTGTGCTACGTGGTCGCCCACGTTGTTGGGGCGATTCTGGGGACGTGAATCGTGAAACGTGAAACGTAAAACGCAACAAACGTTAAATAGGTTAAATAGGTTAAATGAGTTACATGGGCCGAAAGCGCCTGGGGGTAGCCCGCAGCCCTCAAGCCTCGGCTCCTGACACGTGACACTTGATACCTGACACTCGACACTACTGACCACTGACTCCATGACTGCATCCAAAGGAAAAACTTTGTGGGAAATGCTCTGCGAGCGCGTGCACGGCGGCGGCAATGGCTCAGGCGTCGCTTTCGAGAACCCGCTCGATCTTCGGGTCGGCTCACCTGTGCCAATTGCCTATTCCAATGGACCGGAATTTGCCGATTACAGCTTCACTGTTCAGGAAATTCGCGAGTACAATCGCATTGTCTCCGGCCAGAACTTTCGGTTCACAGATTACGCGTTGCGAGGGACCAACACGAAATCTTTCGATGCCACTCAGGCCATGACGCTTCGGCTCCGCACCGTGCCAAACGCAGCAAGCGGCCATGATTCGTTTCTGCTGCGGCTCTACGATGAATTCGGTTTCGCTGAGGATTTCCTCGGCGTGCTTAAAGATGACACGGGGGTTTTCGAAGCGAAAGACGACAAGACAGGGGTGACTGACACCTTCACGCGCATCAACGACTTGCGCGATTCCTGGCAGGCCGCTGTCCTGGTAGTCGCCGAGACTACGCCTGATGGCAAGGCATCGCCGGGCAAAAGCTCCCCGCTAAAAGTCGAGTATTGGGACTATTGGCGAGACGTGGACCTCGGCAGTGGCAACACGGCCAAAGAATTTTTCTTCGTGGAACAGAACTCCGACACTGGCTGGTTCCAGCTCTGGCGTGGCCGGGAGTTTTTCTCCTGACACTCCGCGTTTATCTCCCCTCGGCAATTGCCTATTGGCTATTTGGCGATTCCAGGGCGCGACTTTGGACTTTGGACTTTTGTTCAGGGATCCACCGTGAAGGCCATGTGCCCCTGGAAAAGGCGCACCCGCTCCTGGTTCGACGCAACGCGATTTTGCTCGCCCTGCAGCAACGCTAACTCGCGCGCCTTTTCCACCATTGCCACAGCATCGTCAAATCGGCCAGCCTGCGCATAGGCGCATCCCAAAATCCCTGCCAACGCAGGATGCTTGCAATCGGTCAGTTTGCACGCCCGCTCGGCCAGCTCCAGGAGCCGGGCCTTTGCGCCACCGTTCTGAAGCGCTTGCGGTAATCGCTCCACTCTGACCCAGGCCAGGCCATCGAGCACTTCCGGGAAATCCCGTCTCAGCGCTGCGATCAGCTCCGGCACGGCCTCCGCCGTTTCACCTTTGTCCAGGAACGCCTCGGCAAGAAACCAATGGAGTTGCTCCGGGGGCAGCACGGACTTGCGCACGCAGCCAAGCCAGCCTCCGTAACCGGCAGTCCCCGCTGCCACGGGGGTCTGACGTTCACCCGGGTCGCTCATTCTCCTGCCGACAGTCAACCGCGAATACCTCCGATCGCACACATAATCACGAACCAGCGCCCTGGGCATCTCCACCGGATAATAGATCAGGTCATTTTTCCTCAGAATCACCAGGTCAAATCGGCCTCGGACAAATGATTCGATGCGGTCCTTCATTTCGTCTCGCGGGAAGAACGCGCCCGGCGCCCAAATCATAGGCTGGCCGACGGGTGATGGCTTGTTGAACGCAGCGTAGGCCCATTGCATCCTAGGCCCAAAGAATACGGTGGCGTTGGGATGCGCTTGCAGGACTTCGCGCGTTTCTTCGAGCACCTTCTGGAAAGTCGCTCCGGTATGAATCCCTTGAAAAAATCCTGCCTGAATTGTCCCCGGCTGCAATTCGTACTCAAAAAAGCGCCCATCTCCGATGCTCTTCACCCGATCCCGTGAAATCGCAATTCCGATTCCTGAGAAACTCAGCACCAGTAAAATGCCCGCAATCAAGCGCCGCATCCGGCCGTCAATAACGAGAGAGTGAGAATCATCAGTGGAGGCCCGTGGTCCGTGGTCTGTGGTCTGTGGTCCGTGGTCTGAGGTCTGTGGACTGCCCGGCGCCTCTGCTGCGATCAGAATCGAGCCGATGAGCGCGGGCAGTATATCCACCAATTTCGTGTCTCCGTTGACCAGAAAAGCGCACGCTCCGGCCAGGATTCCGACAAGTCCAATCAAGGCCGAGCCGCTGTAGGGGACGACGTGAGGAGTGCCCAATGCGCACGGGCCGAGATTAAGATTAAGAGAAAGATTAGGATTAAGAATTGTTGCAGTCGGACCAGCTCTCTCCCTTAGGAGGGACTCCTCACGTCGTCCCCAACAAGCCATTGCGTTCCCAGGCATGGGTCGAAACATTCGGCCCAGGACTGAGGCGAACGCGGGCATCAATGCCCCGCCGGCGGCCAGGTACGATGCCCATCGCACCCCCGGCTGCATTGTCTGGAACAACCCCGCAACGTCCTTTCCACTGGCCCCGTAATGCCTGACCGCAAGATAGCTGTTAAGCAAAGCAATCAGGTTTAGGTGGTTTGCCCAAAGTATGAGCATGAAAACGCCAAATGCGCTTGCCGACAAAACCAGCGCCAGGAGGCGACGCTGCTTGGAGTAAAAAAATATGGCCGATACCCCGACGATCAGGACACCAGCAACATTCGGTTTCATCAACGCCAAAAGCGTCAGCGCGCCAGCATAGGAGAGCCGTGCCGGGCCATTACCAGGGCGATCCCACAGCAGCGCCGCTGAGAGCAGGAATATCGCTGCCGAAACAGAAGTTATCGGATTGTACCACCAGTAACTGAACAGAAGCATGGACAGCGATTGGACCGTAAGCGCGAGCAACAAGGCAAAACCTCGCTCTCCGAAAAGCCGAGCCGCCAACCAAACCAACCATAAAAAAGTTGCGACTGAAAAGAGGGTCGAGAACAAAATAATCGCCCGCCACGATACCCCGAATAGCTTGAACGCGTATCCAGCGCCGAGAAGAAAGGCGGCCGGCACGGTGCACGGGAAATCTACATACGGCCTTTGTCCCTGAACCAATCGCCAACCTGCCTCGATAATTCCGCTATGGTCGTAACCCCCAAACTGCCGCATCCCGCACCAATAGAGCAACAGACCGAGCGCAAGCCCCGTTCCCGCGGTAACAAGCGCAAACTGTAATTTCCCTAAACCGCTAAGCCCGGAAGACCCACACTTCTCTGCAAATCGCAAAAAGGCGCTGTGTGGGGGCACGCGGCCTTCAAGCGCCGAGGGCTGTTCCTGTAGGCCGGGTGCCCTCACCCGGCGCGCTGGACTCGACCGGGCCTGAGCCGCTGCTGCCGCACAACCCAGCAGGACAAATCCCATTATGAACTGCCCATGGGACTCTTCGCCAGGCACACTGATGACCGACTCCCAGAGCTGGCTCACTCCATAAGCGCCAATCATCAGAGCCGCAGCCCAGGCTAATCGCCCGCGGGCAACTGCCCACTCGCCCAATCCTGCCTGAATCAGGCCTGATCGCAATTGTTGGCGCGACTCGTAAAGTCTCACAGTCTATATTATGGCGGCTTTGGGACGGATTGGAAACCCAATGCCTCTAACTTTTCAGACGCAACCGCACCTCAGTCCCACAGGGACGACAGACAATAGCCCAGCGTTTCAACGCTGGGTACAAGCGGTTGAACGACATGAGTCCCGTAGGGACGACAGAGAAAGTGCTTCTGTCGTCCCTGCCGGGACTTATTCCGCGTCGCGCACAAAACCCAGCGTTGAAACGCTGGACTATTATCCGCCATCCCTGCGGGACTATGTCATGCGCCCGTTGGGGCTCACCCGCTTGCCTGGCACAGGTGCTGCCGCCATCCAGTATCAGTTGAAAGCGCACAGGGTTTAATTTCTCCCACTCGCTTGCCCTTTTCCATCTCGCGAGCAAGATACCTTTCATAGGCCCGATCGGGAATTTCAACTACGTCGGGTGAGGATAGTTGACCGATTTTTCGGCAGTACAGGTAATGCGGATTCTCCCTCAGCGCCAAGTCGAGCCGTCTGCTAAATCCGCTATCAACTGTGGCTTCAATAAAGAGGGCATATCGCATTCCTTGAGCACATTGCTCCGGTGCCAGCAGCGCAAACTTTGGTGTCTCCGACAGGCTCGAGCTGGCAGAACGAATCGCGGCGGCCACGAAGGCTTCCGACAACTTCTCACCGAACCGATCCGAGACCATGCCGTTCCTTCCGAGAAATCTTAGACAAGGAGTGTTTTGCAGATAGCCCGTCACGCGGACCCGGTCGCCAAGACGATACCGGTAGAGCCCCCCGCCGGTTGTAACAATGACTTCATATTCGCTGCCCTCACTCAGCTCGTGAGCCAGGAGAATCCGGCCAAAGTCGTGCTCGAATTCATAGAAGTGAGATCGCACTGCCAACGGATGCAGATCGCCCAAAGGAAAGGTAACGAATGCCTCCGTGGCCAGAAGGCCCTTGGGTTGGATGAAAATACCCGGCAACCTCTGATGTAACTGATTGAGAGGCCCTTCGGCGTGTGCATCTCCCCAGCAGCTAATCACCCGGAGCTTTGGCCAAATCACTCCGGGTTGCCCAAAGCCTGCTCGAGCCAGGTGTCTGGCTCGTTGCGGCTCGGGATTTGATCCAGCGGCGCGTCGCACACTGTCAGGAAGCTCGTGATCATACTTGCAGGTGCCATCACGAACGTCCCGGAGCAGATTCTCCCATTGAAGCGGCAATTCGCCAAGCAACAGCAAAAGAAAGGAGGGGTGCCAAACCGAAATAAGGCTTAAGTCGGCCTGACGCAGCAGACAGAGCAGTGTGAGATATCGAAACACCGCTGTGTCTGGAATCAGACGGAATTCGGCAGGCGGCATGATCACGCGGGCCAGGAGATTCTTTTTCACACCACCGAGATAGCCGGCGTCTTCGTCGAAGCCAATCGGCACGGCGGAGTTCTGGTCCTCCTCGAAAACCGCTGCCGGGGTAATTGACCAATAAGCTGTTCCAAGCGTCGCGCCGGGATGGTTGCAATAAAGGTCAAAAATCCAAGGACTGATGGCGGAGTCGAACTCCCGTTGCAGACTGGCTGTAAAAGGGATTAGCTTGCGTCCGCTTGAGGTTCCGCTGGTTGGGACGAGACGTGTGACGGGTTCGGAGGTCAACACGTTGGGCTCGCCGGCAACAATGCGTTTTATCCAGGGCTCAAGGTCCTCATACCTGGCCAGGGGCACGTTCCTGGCGAAATCAGCGTAATTGCGCACCTCGCCGAAACGGTGCAGGCGGCCATACGCGGTGTTGGCGTTCCTGCCAACGGCCCGCAGCATACAACATCTTTGGGCGATATCGGGTCGGCTCGCCGCGCGCTTGAACCGCAGCCACGCGGGCAAGGATGAAGCCACCCAAGCGGCATTAGCGAAGGCAGGGCTTAAGCGCATGGGAGTCTGGGATGGTTCGGGAAGGCCATTCGCCTTCCGGCCAGGGTTAGATTGGCTTCCGTGAGTTCGGTCAGGCAGACCAGTTCGTCTCCATCCACATGTCCAGGATTTCGAGCCGCGAAAAACGCGATGTGCGCATCCTGCGTTCGGCCATCCGGGATGCCGGCCATCCCGTTTTTTAACCGCTGAGGATGGGTAAAACGCACGATGCCGGAGACAGGGTCGTACTGGCCGCCGAACCGTTCGAGCGCCAGGTAATCCATAAGCGCTTTGGTCGCTAAAGGCGTCGGCGCATTGAACCTGGGATGGAACTCTCTCCAGAAAACCGGCAAAAAGCGATACGTGCGAAAGCCGGAAGTTAGAAGGAGCCAATAGTAACGACCGTTGGAATAAAGTTTACGCAGTTGATTAACAGACGCGATCCACGCGCTGGACAGCGCAGACGAACCTCTCGCCTCTTCAGCAACAATGGTGTCGCCTGAATAAATGACGCTGATTGGTTCCCCGCGGAAGCTCGTTTCGTACGCAAGCATGGTCGAAAAGCCCACCAACCGGTCTTCTTTATGGAGCAGAATCACCCAGTTTTTTTCTTCGAGATCGCGCTCGAACTGGTCTCGGGTTACTCCATCAAAGTGGTTGCTCAAGACTGCAAACATCTCGTCGCTTACCTCAGGGGCCAGGCCGGACCGTGGTATGAAACGAGAGGAAATCTCTGGGGTAGTCGCTGTCATAGGAACGCGATTTCAGATTTTTGGGCTGGCCTGGGCCGTAGCGCAGATTTCTAATCTGCTGTATCGCAGTGCTTCCAGCCTGCGAGGTGTTCGTGCGCTCTGCCGATTGGAAATCGGCGATACAGCAGGTTGGAAACCTGCGCTACTTATCCCGCTGTCGAGATCCCAACCAGAAAAGCGAAATGCGCCCGTTTCAGTCATAGGAATGCGATTTCAGGAAGAAGTGGCCGGCCATCGAGCGGCTCCGGTCGAGCTTTAGCCCGCAGCCAGTGCACTTGATACAAGCGGCTTGAATAAACCCGGCAGGAAAAGGTTTTGCAAATGGCGGCGAACGCAGGCTCGCGCGCATCGAGACCCAAAGTTACGTACTCGATGTCCTTCGAAGATGCGCAGGCCAAACAGAGTTGAACTAAATTCACGAATATCGACGGCTGCTCAGAGCAAACTGCAAAAGGTGAGAGGAACGCATGCGCCAGCGCTGAACCTGGCACGGGCAGTCGCGGGAATCCAAAAATGCGCGCGCTCGCGTTCAGCCAGGGCCGCAGCAGCGATAATTTTCGGGAGTATCCGCGGATAACCGTTTGCCGAAAAAGGCGCTGATCCCAAATCGCAACGCAACCAACAATCTTGTCCCCTTCGAGCACGAGATGAATGTCAGCCAAATCCAATCCGAATTCGCCAAGCCGGGCAAGCTCCTCCCCCGTCCAACTCGATGCCAATTGGCGCCGCTCTCCAGCGCGGTTGAGGAATTGGGCCAGATGGTCCGGTTCATGAGCGGCGGCGGTCGTGTGGCGCAGACTCCATCGGCGGAGTTGATGCGAGGCCCGATCATGCAAACGCTTCGCGCCGGCCGACGAACTGGGGACTGGGATAACGACGGTCTTCAGCTCTCCCAAAACGGAATACGCAGGAAATCCCGGCAGCCCGCGCTCCAGCAATCGAATGGATCGCTCGTTATCCGAAGCAATGCTCGTAAAATAGTAGTCCGCAGATCCGCCAAGTTGCTCGAAAAACTGGTAACCCCGCCGGACGATATCGGCGCGGCCCGCAAATCGCCGATCCAACCGCAGTTCACTGAGATAAGCGACGCGGCGCGGACGACCATTGAGGTACCGGGTCCTGGTCGAGCAACGCCCCATGCAGACGACGTGGTTTCCTTCAAATGCCAGAATGGTTTGGTCATCACTGCCGGGGAGAGGTGTGCCTCGAAAATAATCTGGCTCTCGCTCGAATGAGAGGACAATGTCGCCCTCCATCGGATTATCGCGCAACAAACGTCGAATGGCCGCATCGTCTTCCTTGCGAGCCAAGGCAAAGCGCAATCGGGGACTGGATGGTGGACTGATCTGGGAGTTGCCACTGTAGGGGACGACGTGAGGAGTCCCCGGACCTTTCACCCGAACGTATCTTTGTAGCACAACCGGCCGGCGACTCTCCCTCGGACTGAAATCCCGACGCGTCGGGACTTCGGAAGGGGAGAGGGCTGGGGTGAGGGGTCTTTCCCCGGAGAACCGTTCCTGGGGAGGAGTCCCCTTCTTGCGTCGCGCTCCAAAAGAGGACTCCTTTTGCAGATCACGGACCACCGGGTTCCCCCTCACCCCGGCCCTCTCCCCCTCGGCGGTCCCGATGGATCGGGATTTCAGTCCGAGGGAGAATCGTCGGCCGCGTCTTTGCGAATTAGAGTTCATGGTCTCAAAGCGCGGTTGAAAGAATGTGGAGGCCGGCTAGTTGGCTGTTAGAAGAGGCTGCGTCCATGCTTCGTCTCCCAAAGGATAATGGTCGCGCAAGCTGACATCAGTCCGGTGCATGGCGTTGATCAGATAGAAGTTGCGCCACATGAACCAGTCACTGCGGTTTACCTCGTCCAACCCGCGGCGGAAGATGCTGCGCCAGGAGTAAAACTCGCGCCGCGCCTTCAGACAGTTTTGCTGCAAGAGGTCGGCGCTCATGCCACGTGGCTGAAAGGGAATACGATTGTAGCTGTAACGGTCGTCCAGCCACCAGGCCTCATAAAGCAGCCGGCGCTCATTTTGCAAACGGGTGTAAAGGGGTGTGCCGGGGAAAGGCGTAAGGTGGTTAAAGGCGGCGATATAGAGCGCGTGATCTCTGGCGAAAGAAACCGTTTGCGTGAAACACTCCGGCGTGTCGGCGTCGTATCCGAATATAAATGTGCCATAAACGCGTATCTGATGCCGCCGCAGGTTGGAGAGCGCTTTTTCGAAACCGCCTCGCATGGTGTTGAACGCCTTGTTCATGTCTCGCAAATTGGCGGGATTCAGGCTTTCAAAGCCGATGAGTACACCCTGACAACCGCTGCGCTTCAGCAGGTCCAGGAACTCCTCGTCATGAGCGGCGTTGATGCTCGACTGGCTTACCCATCGAATTCCCAGCGGAATCAACGCCCGGAAGAATTCTTTGGCCTGGTCCAGGTTGGACGTGATGTTGTCGTCCACGAAAAAGAAAATGCTCTTCTCGTGTTTGATCGCGCTGATTTCAGCGAGCACGTCCTCGACCGGGCGGCGGGTCTGAGTCGAATTGAAGACCGTTTGCACCGCGCAAAACTCGCATTTGAAGTGGCAACCTCTGCCTGACTCGACCAACCCAATCGGCAAGTAGCGCTTGCCTTTGAAAATCGAGCGATCCGGTTTCAGGCCGGCCAGTGAAACGCGTGAGGTCTGGCGATAGATTTTCTCCAGCTTTCCGAAGCGCGCATCGTCTATCACCCTCGGCCATAATGCCTCTGCTTCTCCGCAGACTACTGCCTCCGCGTAACGCCCTACCTCTTGTGGGCACAAAGTCGCGTGGAACCCACCCATCACGACCGGAGTGCCGCGTTTTCGGTACTCCGATGCGATTTGGTAGGCCCGCTTGGCAGTATACGTCTCCACGCTCAGCGCGACTAAATCTGTCCGCTCATCGAAGGGAATCTTTTCCATCCGGTCATCATAAAACCGCACTTCGATATCCCTGGGAGTCAACCCCGCCAGTGTCGCCGCAGGCAAAGGTTCCATTTGCCAGGTGCGGATATACGGCTGGCCCGGACGCCGGCCGATGCACGGATGGATAATTGTCAGTCTCATCTAACCTAAAAAAAGAAAGGCAGGAAAATTTTGTGGCAGGAAAATGGAATTCAAAATCTTCCTGCCGCTTGATTTTCCTGCCATAAATTTCCTTTAGATTTTCTTGTCTTCAATTTTCCTGTCTTGGATTTCGCATCCGTGTTTATCCATGTGCATCTGTGGTTTCAAATTATGGTTAAGCGCCAGCGGTTAAGGGCAGCTCGGAAGCGACTTCCGGGCGAGGGAGACCGCCCGGCGCACGCCCAATCATCCAATCGCAGTTGTAAAAGCTGCTCAGATGATGCGCGTAAAAGCGGTAGCCCAGGTTCGTCCCGAGCTTTACAGGCCACGGCGCTGGGGAATGAACAATGCGGCGGGCGATTGAGCGAAAGCTGTAAGCGTGTTTCCAGGCCGCTTCGGTGCCGAACTGGAGTTCTTCGACCGACAGTTTTGCCGGACGAAACACGACATGCTGGCCGTCGTAGAGCTCCCAGTTTTTCGTGAGAATGCGGCCCTCGGCCAGAAGCCGATTGTAGAGCGGGGTTTTGGGAAATGGTGTAACAATGGCAAAACGCGGCAGATCTATTTTGGCTTCAACGGCAAACTCAGCGGTTTTTAGGAAGACGTCGGGTTCATCGTGATCCAACCCAAAAACAAAGCAGCCTTGCAGCGCGATCCCATGCTGATGGAGGGCTTCAACTACTTTGCCGAAGCGTTCCGGTGAGTTGAACCCTTTATGGCTGCTGCGAAGATTCTGGGGGGAGATAGATTCGAGGCCCATCAACAATCCTTTACAACCACTGCGAGCGGCTAGTTCAAGTAACGGCAGGTCATCAGCCAGCAGCACCGTCGCCAGCCCATACCATTGCACGTTCAAAGGAATCAACGCGCTGAACAGATGGCGCGCGTAGCTGCGGTCGGCAATAAGATTTAAATCCACGAAAATCAATTTGCGCGCGCCGTGTTGACGGATATCCGCAATGACGTCGGTCACAGGTTTTTGGTAGGGCTTGCGGCCCCAGGCGGTAGGGACCACGCAGAAATCGCAATTGTGAATGCAGCCGCGAGTCGCCTCGAACACGTTGCTGGTCAGATACCGTCGGCTCGGGAGCAGATCGCGCCTGGCAAAGGGACGATTGGCTAAATCAAGCCCCGGCGATTGGTCATAACGCGCACATAGTTTTCCGGCGGCGAAATCCCGCAGCAGTCGCGGCCAGGTATCCTCCGCGTAGCCCACAACAATCGCGTCGGCGTGCGGTTGTGCGTCGTCGGGAATCAAAGTGACATGGGGCCCGCCAAGAACAACGGTGGTTCCGCGTTCACGAAAATGATCAGCCAAATCGTAAGCGCGCCGAGCCGTGCCAGTGATCACGGTCAAGCCCATCAGATCCACATCAAGATCCAGAGGCACATCCATGATTCCCTCGTCAAAAAGCTGCACGTCCACTGGCAAATCGTCCGGGATGAGGGCTGCCAGGGTGGTAAGAGTGAGCGGCTGATAACGAAGCGACTTCTTCCAAATGCCCTTGCGATGCCGATACAAAGGGCCTTTCGGAGAGACTAAAGCGATCTTGAGTTGATCTGTCACAATCTGGCCTTCAGTGCTCGATTTCAAGCAAACCTATAATCTTCTCCACTCGCCGCTTCAAGCCGAATGGAACAGTAATCACTTCGTTAATTTCGATAGCGCTCCTGTTTTTTCGATGCTGCGGCGATGATTCCGCTTCTGAAATCTGAAATCCTTGGCAAACCCTGACTGCGATTGCGCTCTCTCGCCCGAGGGCGCCACCAGCCTCAGCACTCGCCGTCTCCCCTTCGCCTACTTGCGAGCGTCGGCGAGCGCCAGCGAGCCAGCGCCCCACAGACCTTACCAGCTCCCCGCCCCGTGCCACCTTCCATTTACCATTTGCCATTGAAAAGAACGCCACCCCATCACTGACTCGTTGACCTCTGAACCTACTGACCGTACTCTCGCTCAAAGATGGCCCAGCGTTCCGCCATATTATCCGACTTCCCGCGATATTTGCGCGACGCCGTGCGCTTCTATTGGGAAACGCGCCAGAAACAGCTCGGAAAACAAGCCAGTTCGGGCACAAAAGACCAGGGGCTGCGCTCCGCCGTCACCGGAGGCGCCCAGATGGACGGCTTCATCGAACTGCTTACAAAGCTCGTCATCGAAGCGGGCATTGATCGCGGCCACGTCTATTATCGCGAATCCCTCGAACTCCCCGGCTATTTCAGACCCACCAAACAATGGGATTTCCTCGTCGTCGTAAAGGGCAAGCTCGTTGCGGCCAGCAATTCTCATTTTGACGGGGCGGGACGTGGGCGGGCGGGCAGTGCAGCGAGGAGAGACTCAGGCGC
>PSRM01000320.1 GCA_003176045.1 Verrucomicrobiota bacterium
CGAGGGGAGTCGAACCCCTGACCTTCTCATTGCGAACGAGACGCTCTACCAACTGAGCTACGACCCCATCCACTAAACGGAAACAGGTTACGGCAATGTTCTGGCCACGCGATTTTTTAGCTTCTACGCGGCACCTTGCCGAAAACTAACGAAATTATGGCCCGAATCCCCCGTATGGCAACCAGATTTTGAGCCAATTCCTGCGAGTTTTACAAAATCTGGATGCAGGGCATCTCGCTTTTATTTTAACACTCGAATTCGCTCCAGGAAGTGCGCCTCCATACCGGGAAAGTGGGCGAAGATGATGACGCCTATGATAAGAAGAAGTCCCCCAACAACGAAGAGGAAAACCTCAATCCCCTGCACATTCCCCGTGAAAGACCGGCGGAATAACACCGCGAAGCCTGTGATTAGCGCCAGCCACGTAAGCGCGAAGACTAGCTGCTTCAGCCACGAGGAACCGACACCGCCGGCAAGCGTAGAGGTAGCGGGATGATCGGGATCATATCTCACCACAACCAACGATGCATTTCGCAGTTTCTCGTAGATCGCAGCATGGTAGGAGGGGTCGGAACCCCAGCGATAGCCGAATGCCACTCGATCATTTTCATAGTTCATTCCGGCAACTTCGTAACTGTAATCCACCTCGACAATCCAAATCTGCGATGAGCCATAATTAGGACCGATTTGGGCGGAGCTTTCCTTCAAATGACACTCGAGCAATTTGCCGGTTGTTGTTGGCCATGAAAGAGACCGGAATCCCTGCCAACCCGAAACTATAGACCACAAAACCGAAACGAAACCGGCCAGAAAAAAAACCAAAAATAATCGTCTGGCAAACTTAGGTAGCGGTATTCTTTGTCCACTTAAGTGAGCAAGATAGCGAGGCGCTTGAAAACTGTCCTCCAGACGATTCGCGAGGAATCTCTCCTCAAGAAGGTCGCTGCGATAAAGCACCGCTTGAAGCGGGTTTTCGGGATTAAATTGGAGCTTGCACGTTCCATCCGGCGAAATTCGTTTTTTTAAGTGCAACTCGGCGGCCTCTGCGCTCGGAAAACTAACGGTTCCCATCGCTGTGATCAAGGGTGTCACGCGATATTTGACGCCCGAATGTTCATACTCGCAAATGGCAATACACGAGTAGGCATCACCACCAGCACCACTACCAGCGCCAGCCCCACTCGTTGACGCCCGCCTCACCAGGTGCTTGATGCAACGCGCATCTGTCAACAGCCATCCTTTCCTTATCCTACGGGCGGCCAGGTAATGTCCAATTATCCCAAGCACAAATCCCGCGAGAAAAATTACAAGAGCTTTCAAACCGCCAGTTCCCCGAACCATCCAAATAAAAGCGGCCACACATATGAGAACGCCAAGCAGCTCTAATAATGAAACGAATCCGGCCCGCTTGAAAGTGGTTCGAAAATCGTTGGAGTAGTACGCAGGCATAGGCGGATTCGGATCCGATTCCCAAAGCTCCTTTACAACCATTTCGTTGCGCTTTAACGTCCTTGCTTTCCATCCTCTCAATCCTCCTAAAACTCGCCAGGCGATGGCCACTGAGATCACAATAGCTCCGACTATGGCCCAATGACCTAGAGTCCACCAACGTTCCCAGCGATCGGAAAAACTGCGATCAAAGACTGACCAAAACAGCCAGGCGCAATAGGATAGAAAGCAACCCAACATGAGAATCGCAACGAGAGTACGCTGCTTGAAAAATTTTTCCGTCAGCTCGTTGAGATTTCTGCGGTCAGACGGCAGATTGGACGACGATTTCCGCATCTGATCAAGGGTCATGTCCTCGTGTTTCAACAGCATCGCTACCGTTCGAACAAAAACCACACAAAGACCGATGGCCGAAGAAACATGGAGCAACAGGAGTGAGATAAAGACAGTGAGATTCGACCACACCATGATTTTGAGGGTCGTTTTGACAAGTTTCGCGGTTGCAATGCTAGCAGTCGCCCCCTTCGTTACCGCGACAGGGGTAATTGTTTTTGCCAACCCGGCGGGAGCCGCCTGCACGGCATTGGCGGACAGCGCCGTTGCGATGGTTCCGCCTGTCAGCGCAATGCCGCGCTTGCCGAAGAGTTTTCTCAGTTTATCCAAGGCGCGCCCCACTCGCTTTTGTGCCGTATTCTCTGTCCAGCCCAACTCAGTTCCCACTTCGGCCATGCTCCGGTTTTGAAAATAACGCATCACCAGCGCGTCGCGGTCGTCGGGGCCGAGTTGCGCCATGGCCGATTCAAGCTGCGGGGAAAGCTCGCGCCAGACCTCTTCGGAGGAATTTTCATTCGTGTCCGATTGCATGAAAGCCTCCTGTTCACGGCGGGCGCGCCTCCATTCGGCCCTTTTGAAATTGGCTGCGGTCAGGCGAGCGGTGTGATAAAGCCAACCGGGCAGGACGGTTTTTGGATGAAGCCCCCCGGCCTTGCGAGCCAGAATGATGAAGACGGCCTGGGAAATGTCCTGGGCGTGCTGAAGATTGTTGGTTTGCCGAAAGGCGACGGAATGAACCAAGCCGAGATATCGTTCCACCAAAACGGCGAAGGCCGCCTCGGAATTATCTTTGCCAAACTGCCTGAGCAAGTCGGCGTCAGATGAATCGTTCATTCACAGATAGGAATGTTCGCCGAAACAGAGACCTGACGACAAATCCAAACATCCTGAATCGCGCTCCGCGCCGCAAGGTTTGCTGGCGACCACCGGTCAATGCGACTTGGATTGGTTCGCGTCGAAATGTATTTCCTTTGTTTTCTCGACGTCAACCTCGCCGGAATCAAAGACATCAACGCCATTCGCTTTGATGCGCAATCGCGTCGTGCCACTCGCGCCCGTGGTTTTTACGTTACAATATTCGACGCTTCTTCCCCAAAAGTTTTCGCTGATGATTCCCTGATGGACAGAATGCGACTTGATTTCATTCGCACCGCCAAAATAGGCGTAATCAACGCTAAGCAAGGGAGGCGTCTTCCATCCGGAAGCAGTGACCAGAATGTTTATCATTTTATCTGGGTGCGAAGGGTTGCTTTGATCGCTGGTTTTCTTGCCCTGAAGGACGAGGTAATAACCGTCCGGCCCTTTGCCATAGGGCAACGTAACCTGCCCGCCGCCAACTACGCTCGTTTGTAATTGTGCCGCGCCGTATTGCAGCGCTATCACGCCGGTCACCGGTAAGTTAAAAGTGTAGGTGATTCCGTTCCGTATAAACGCATTTTGAAAATTCGCCGGCACCGGTTGGACGACAACATTCGTGACCTTCGATTTAAAGATCATGGAGGCCATCATTGGAATCTGGGTTTTCGTCTCATCGGACATCCCGTTCGAATTGAAAAGCGCGGCGAACGCGTTTGTATCTTTTGTTTTGAATGCCATCTCAACTCGGCTCCGCAATTGCTCCGGGGAACTCGCGGGTTCAGCGCCGTTTGCGCGAGACAAAAAAACGAGGGCGGCGATGAGGTTGATAAATGCGAGTATGGTTTTGCTGTTCATATTTTTTGTTTCGTTAATCTGATTCGACAAATGGCGTCAGACGTATCGTCCATTCATAAACACCATGTGCGCTGAAACAAAAACCTGACAAAAAATTTAAAGCCCATCAGTCGCACGCCGCCGGCAGGTAAGAGGAGGGCGACTCCAACATTCTTACTTTTACGGTGGCATACGCAAATGGCTAATGCAGCGCGAACGTTTCTGCTTCTACGCGCGCTTAGCCGTAACCATGCAGTTGAACAGGAGGTAACAGAGAAAACAGAGGCATAAACCCGAAGCCCAATGCCGTTTTGCATGTTGTGTCGCGCTCACTCAATGGTGATGAGGCCGGGTGAAGGGCGCGACGCCCAGGACTTTCCGGCGGTGGAGAACCGACTGGACGGGCCGGCCAAGGCGGCGCGCGAGATTTTTGTCGGTAAACCGGCCCAGCAGTTTATCCTCGGCCTTCGTCCAGAGCGGTCGCAGCGGGTCTGCCTTGTGGATGCGAAGAGTCTGGCGCCGCGCCTTGACTGCCGTCATCGCGCACCGCATGCGGCGCGCGACATCCGCGTCCGGCAACTTGCCCAGCAAGGCGTCTTCACTGGCCAGCCAGACGTGGCGAGCCGAGACACGCGCGATGCCGAGGCGCTTACGGCGTTTCCGAACCGCCGTCACCGTGCGGCCGGTGCTGCGGGCGATCTCGCCATCGGTAGCCGTCCCCAGCATTTTCTCTTCCTCTGGCGTCCACCGGAAGGCCAGGGGCGAAGGAATGCCCAAACGATTGCGCCGAATTTTAACGGACATCACCGTGCGTCCGTATCGGCGAGCGAGTTCGGCATCCGGTATCTTTCCTAATAAGGCCAGTTGCTCCACATTCCAATAGTGTCGTTGAGCAGTCTTTGTTGTCGAACCTCACTGAGGCGGCGGCTGAGGCGGCGAGCCAGCTCGTGATCGTTGAATTTGCCCAGCAGCCGGATCTCGCGGGCCGTCCAGCGGCGCGGCCCGGTCTCAACGCCGAGCCGGCGCGCCGTGCGTTGCGCCACCACCTCTTTAATGGTGCGGCGCCTGAGCCGGGCCAGCCTGGAATCGGCCGTCCGCCCCAGGCGCTTGAGTTCGCCCACCGACCAAGGTGCGCCGCGCCGGCTGTGGACTCTCCTTTTCCCGTGTGAGAGCATGGGAACAAAATACCATCGGATTCAGAGTTGCCAAACCTGCTTCGGACCGCAAGCCCGTAGCGCGATGAACGGACCAGGTAGGCTTGGCGCCCGCGCGCGTTCGGAGCGTGAAGCGGCATAAATGCCGCGCTCCGTACCATTGGTCGCGCCCTTCACCCTGTGTCGTGGTATCAGGATGCACACGTTTTAACGTTTTAACTTTTTAACGTTTTAACCCTCTGGCCTGGGTCTCCACTCGCGGCGCTCGCCTCAGCCCCGCTATGACATCAAGGGCCTTCACTGGGTTTCGCCATTTATGCTTTACGGATCCACCTCTGGCGTGTTAGCCTCAAGGCTTGTGAGCGATGTCACGCAGATTCTCGATCGCGTGCAGCAGGGCGACCCCAGGGCCGCCGGGGAATTGCTTCCGTTGGTGTATGAGGAATTGCGCAAGCTGGCGGCGGCACGAATGGCGCAGGAGTCGCCCGGGCAGACGCTGCAGGCCACCGCGCTGGTCCACGAAGCGTGGCTGCGGCTGACCGGCGGAACGGAGCGGGATTGGAACAGTCGCGGCCATTTTTTCGGGGCCGCAGCCGAGGCGATGCGGCGGATCCTGGTCGAGCGGGCCCGCAAAAAGGCCAGCGTGCGGCGCGGCGGCGGATTGGAAAAGGTGGACTGGGAACACGTCGTTTTAGCCACGGAGGACAGCGACGATGCGGTTTTGGCTCTGCACGAGGCGCTGGAAACGTTGGCGGTCACGTCGCCTCAGAAAGCCGAGATTGTCAAGCTACGCTACTTCGCGGGAATGGAACACGAGGAGATCGCCCAGGCCCTTGGTGTTTCCGAGCCTACGGTGCGGCGGCATTGGGCTTACGCCCGTTCCTGGCTGTACGCGGAGATGAAGAAGAAATTTGATAATGACTGATCGGCCTGCGCTGAAAAAAACGCACTGATTTGTGCAGTGACCGAAGACCAACAGAGCCTCGAAGAAGCCTTGTTCGAGCTGGCGGAGCAAAAGTCCTCCCCAGCCGAGCGGGCCGCATTCCTGGATGGCGTGTGCCGGGACAACCCTGCTTTGCGCGCGCGGCTCGAGGTCCTGCTGGAAGGCCATTTTGGCGCTTCGGACTTCCTGCCTCGAACTCCGAAGGGCCCCGCAGCCTCCGAGCCTGCCGCCCCTCCGCCCCCAGCGCCGCCCGAGCCTCCCGCTGACGAATCTCCGGCCCGCACGATTGGCCGCTACAAGTTGCTCGAAAAAATCGGCGAAGGCGGTTTCGGCGAAGTCTGGATGGCCGAACAGCGCGAGCCGGTCAAACGGCGCGTTGCTCTTAAAATCCTCAAGCTGGGCATGGACACCCGCCAGATTGTCGCCCGCTTCGAAGCCGAGCGGCAGGCGCTGGCGATGATGGACCACGCCAACATCGCCAAGGTTTTCGACGCCGGAACTACTGGAGAGCCCCCCGTCACGGCGCCAGTCGCTGAGCCGGTGAACCGGCGAACCGGCGACTCACCGTCTCGCCCACTCGCCGACACACCGTTTCAGCTAACAGCCGGCCGGCCCTACTTCGTGATGGAGTTGGTGCGTGGCAGCAGGATCACCGATTACTGCGACCAGAACGCGCTGCCCACCGGCGAACGGCTGCGGCTATTCATCCTCGTTTGCCAGGCCATCCAGCACGCGCATCAAAAGGGCATCATCCACCGCGATATCAAACCCTCCAACATTCTGGTCACTTTGCACGACGGCGTCCCTGTGCCCAAGGTGATTGATTTCGGCATCGCCAAAGCCACCCAGGGCGAGTTGACGGACAAGACGCTCTTCACGCAATTCCACCAATTCATCGGCACGCCCGCCTACATCAGCCCGGAACAGGCCGAGGCCAGCGGACTGGACGTTGATACACGCAGCGACATCTATTCACTGGGCGTTCTGCTTTACGAATTGCTGGTCGGCCAGACACCGTTTGACGCCAAAGAGATGATGAAAGGCGGCCTGGATTCGCTGCGCCAGATCATTCGCGAGAAGGAACCGCTCAAACCCTCGACCCGGTTCAAAACCCTGCCCGCGGCTGAACTGACCACCACTGCGCAACGGCGCCAAACCGACGCGATGAAGCTTTCGCACCTGTTGCGCGGCGATCTGGATTGGATCGTCATGAAGTGCCTGGAAAAGGACCGCGCTCGCCGTTATGAAGCCGCCAATGGGCTCGCGCTGGATATACAGCACTATCTGGCCAACGAGCCAATCGCTGCCCGTCCACCCAGCGCCCTTTATCGCCTGCAAAAACTCGTCCGGCGAAACAAGCTGACCTTCTCCGCCGCCGCCCTCGTCGCCCTGGTGCTGGTCATTGGCGTCAGCGCGGTCATCTTCGTCCAACACCGCGCAAACAAGGACTATCGCCAGCGTCTCTACCTTTCCGAAGTCAGCCGCGCGGGCGCCGCCTGGCAAGCCGGCCAATCCGCCCAGATGCTGGCGCTGCTCGAGCGGTGTCCGCCTGATCTGCGGCATTGGGAATGGCAGTTTCTTCGCAAACAGGCTGATCGCTGGGACCAAACCGCTTTTCTTTCCACCACCAATCTCGCCGCGGCGCTTATCTCCGCCAATGGCCGCCTGGTCGCCGCAGCCACAGGCCGGGTCATCCAGATCCTTGAGTTTCCGAGCGGACATTGGCTGCGGGACATACCGTTCGAGCTGGGTTGGCATACTCGCCTGGCCGTCTCCCCTCGCGATGAACTGCTGGCCACGCTCGACGGTGAAACTGGAATCATCACGGTTTGGAACATGCGCACTGGCCAGACCACGGCCACCATGACTTACGGCCCCGGGATCGAAGCGCTGGCCGTGTCGGCCGATGGCCAGTGGCTGGCCTCCGGCGGCCACGATCGCACAATCCGCATCTCGGATGCGAAAACTGGCCGGCAACTGCGCACTTTTTCGACCACCGCCATCGTGCGCGCCCTGGAGTTCTCGCCCGACGACAAATCCCTGGCCGTGGGAATGGACGCCAACACTGCGCAGTTACTCGACGCTTCGACCGGCGCCGTCAAACGCACTTTCCCAACCCATGGCGACTCCGTGACCCTGCTGAAGTTCAGTCCCGATGGCCGGAACCTGGTCGTTGCCAGCCGCTCACACGATTTCGATCCAGGTGATGCCAGGGTTTGGAGCCTCGATCAGGAGGGATCGTTGGATTTGGGCAAGCAAACCGGCGCAGCCTCGTTCAGTCCCGACAACCGGCAGCTCGTGGTCAGCGACGCAGCGGGAACGATTCGGCTCTGGGACCTGAATCAACGGGCCGAAGTCGAGCGCTTCTCCGCTAATGCCATGTCCGTGCAGTGGCTGCAGGATGGACGCATCTTTTGCCCGGGCCGCGATGACCAGGTCCGAATCTGCCAGGCCCGCAAATCCGGCATCGTGCAGCTCAAAGGTTACCCGAGCGCCCTGCGCACCCTCGCGTTCAGCCCGGACAGCCGTTGGCTGGCCGCGGCAGGTGTTGATCACCGGATCTTTCTCTGGGATGCGCAAAGTGAGCAGCTCGGTGAAGTTTACACCAATTCAGGGGCGGGGACAGCCTTGTCCCCGCTTGTTTACACCAATCATTCCGGCAGCGCCTTTGCGGTAGCCTTCAGCCCCGATGGTCGCGCGGCCAGCACCGGCTCGGACCGCAAGGTGCAGGTTTGGGACCCGGCCTCGCGACGCATGATTTGGGAGAGATCGCTGGCGCCGGCCGCCGACGCCTATTGGCTCGTGTTCTCTCCGGATGGCCGCAGGCTCTACGCCGCCAGCCAGCGGGAGGTTGCCACCGTATTCGACGCCGCCACGGGCAAGCCATTGAACACCATCAACGGCCTGGGGGATATAGTTGATGGACTGGCGATTTCCCCCGATGGCCGGCTGCTGGCCATCTGCCAAAAAGTAAATCTGAGCGTTTGGCTAGCTGACGGCTCGCGCCAGCTCTGGGAAGCCCCGGCCAACCCGGAGCGTTGCGCCGCTTTCAGCCCGGACGGCAAATGGATTGCCACCGGTGACCAGGACGGCAAAGTGAGCCTCTGGGAAGTCGCCTCCGCTGGCCGTGGCCGCCGGACCCTAAGCGGTCACACCGCATCCGTGTCTGGCGTCAGCTTCCATCCCGACGGCCGGCGGCTTGTTTCCTCCAGCTTTGATGGCCAGGTCAAGGTTTGGGACCTGCAATCCGGCACCGAGCTCCTCACCATCCCCATCCCCGGCGGCAACAACGTCTGGCACGCCATCTTCAGTCCCGACGGCAAAATGCTCGCCGCCGCCGGCAGCGACGGCGTCGTGACCCTGTGCAAGACGCAGTAAAGTCACTGCGCGTATCGCTTCGAAAGAATCACGCCGGTCATGGCATCGATGAGGTAATGTGGCCCCCCACCTTGGACGTTTCGATTTCTCAATTCATAGTCAATTCGCCAGTGATTATCCTCGAAGATAATTGCAATTCGGTAAGGAGAGAGGTCGCTGTATTTCTGTTCGGCGTCCAGCCGCGCGATCTTTAGGGCCGCATCCGACGAGACTGGAGGTTTGCTCGGTTCCAAAGCAGCGATATTGCTCATAGCGATACTTCAAATATGATGGTTAACCGCTTCGACTGCAACCGCAACAGTCATAAAGGGAAACCACTTCCCCCAGCGAGGCCCCCGCGCCTGCTGGTTGGTCCGGAAGCGTAAATCCCATTGTCGGCCCGAATCAAATCGGGCACGCCGTGCATTTCGTCCACATAAAGATCCGCAGCGCTCGGTCCTGGTTCCCATCCTTCCGCGGTCGGGTTCGGGTGCGTGTGGAATTTCCCCACGACCACACAGTCTTTGAGGTATAGGCGGGTTACTCAGGTCAATGTGTGTTTGGCCGCCTGCCAATGCCCTCCGCACAGAGATTTCGGCTGTGCGGATATTCAGGTAGATCCAACCGCCTTCCTCATGCCGTCGGAGTGGATCTTCAGATTTTGAATTCTGCCATGCCTGCTCGATGGCTTCAGACACCACCGGATTATTTCGCAATTCGGCCCAAGCCAGCGCCGAGGTGGGCTTTAGCGGCGTTGCCTCGTCTGGACCATTTGACATTTCTTATGAGTGTCTGCGATTCATTTCCCCATAGCGGCCTCAATTTCTTTGGCCCGCGCCTTGTCCTTTTCTTCTGCGGCGTCAAGTTTGCATGTATCTCGCAGTGTCTTTTCCGCTTTGTCGGTATCACCTTCCAATGCAAAGATAATGGCTAAATCCAGCCCGCACGCAACGGCAATAGGTCCGCCTTCATCCTCATCATCAGTTTGTACGACGAAGACCACAACTGGCTTCATGTGCTCCTTACACTCGCCAATGGCTTTCGGGTCCTCGGCCCGGCGCAGTAGCAAAGCACCAAGACAAAGGTGGCTTAGAGCGTTCGTGGGTTCCAGAGCAAAGGTGGATCGGGCTTGTGCGAGAGCCTTGTCAGCCATGCCCGCGCGATCGTAGGCCCTGATGAGGAACGCCCTGTTGCGAGCGTTGTCGTCATATCTGAGGCGTTCTTCACATACGGAGACCACATCCTGCGGGTTGGGGTTGCCTTCGGTCCCAACCGTTGCGCAGACTAATCCTTCCCACGAACGACAACGCGTCGGATCAAGAGCAACGGCCTGCCTGAAGGCCGCCTTCGCAGCCGTCGTTTCCAGCGTTGCTAGAAATCGCAAGACACCCAGGTTTTCAAAAGCTTCAGCGGCCAACTTAGGGTTGGGATCCCTGGAGCCGGTTTCGAGGAGCCTCATTGCCTCGAGAAGATTCGTTCGACGGGTTTCAGAGATTCTCTCGATGGGTTTTGTCCCGTCGGTCTGCCTAAAAAGTCCCTGGGCTACCTCAGTCCACCCCCAATAGCCAATTGCAGCGTAATTGGTTGGGTTCACCTTAACCGCTTCCGCCCAGGCGGAACAGTTGGCGCTCGAACCCCAGGACCGAAAAACTTCTTCTTTATCCAGCGGCTGGTGCATAGCCGCGTTTTTAGCCATCATCCGTGTTGTCGCTTCAGACACATGATTTGCCCGAACCAGTAGCGCTTGCGGGTGGCGGGGTGCCAACTTGATCGCCTGGGAAAAGCATAGGTCGGCTTCGTCCTGACAGTCCTCTGCTTCCTTTATCTGTGCTGCAGTAGCCTTCTTGGACCCGAACACCTTTAGTTCTTTGTCGAATGAGGTTCTCTTGACTCTCGCCATACTCCAGCCAAGTGACGCGAAAAACTTTGTATCGAGCAGATCTCCCAAACCGGCCCAACATGTCCAATCCTTGGGGATAGATTTGATTGTGGCACGGAGAAGCCGTTCGGCATCGGATAATTTTCCATCGTTGACGAGCGCGGTGGCAAAGAGTGCCTGTGCAGCGCCGTCTTGCGGCCGCCCCTCGGCCCGGCGCCGAAGATGCTTCGTCGCTTCGTCAAGCGCCGCCTGATATTCCGCCCTTCGATCCGCTTTTAAGAGGTAATCTGACAGCCGAAGCCACTGAACCCCATCAGTTGGATCCTGCTTCAACTCTGCCTGCAGGCTGGAAATCCGTCGGCTTGTTTCCGCTTTGCTCCAATCTTCATCGGGGTGTTCCACACAACTCACCTGAGTCACGAGGTGGAGGTGCATCGTGGGCAGCACCGCCAGTGATCGCAGTTTTGGAGCGCCTTGCTCAGGAGCCGCGCCGTAAGCGGACCTCACGAACAGCAAAGATACGAGCAGAACGCGCGCTTTCACGGTCTGAGTACAAGGTGATAGCTCGTGCATATCAAGCAGTTTTTCTTGAGGATGCGGGTATCGGAGGGCAAAGCTCAGGCCACTGGGAACTCTACTTGGGCGACACGTTCTCGCAGTGTCGTAAAGCGGTTTTCCAGGGTCGAAAACGAAAGGGGTCGCGAAAGAAGGGGTCGCCCATGTCTCCACCTTTCAAATCAGATCACATTTGCTTTTCTTTCCAAACCGTTTGACAACTCCCGAACCCTGCGCGATTGTCCTTCGCCTGCTTTTCGCAGGCCTGGCGCTGGCCCAGCCCACGCGTGGGGAAGAGCGGGGTTGTTCCTGGCTAGCCTCCAGTCCCGGGGCATATCCCTTTTCTCATAAACTTCGTCCTTAACTTTGTCCTTAACTAAATCGGCAATTTGATGTGTCATTCGATTCCGCCTATTCCGCGTCCTCCGCGGTTAAACCTTCCTGAAGTTTGTTTGCGCCTTGGCGGACTTTGCGTCTTTGTTAAATCGGCCGAACAACCGCCCCAGTCTCGGCCACGATCGGCCTTCGACGGACTTCGAAATCGTTAAAATGGCCGGAAAGGCACCTTTGTCCCACGACCCCCCCGCCCCCCTAAAAAACGGCTCTTTTGGCCGGACAGCGGCAAGTTACACCAGAATATTCAGTTCTCATCCGCGTAATCCGCGTAATCCGCGGTTAGAAATTCATTGCGTCTCTGCATCTTTATGGCCAGCCCGGCTCGGGCCGAAAAATTCACTTTTCCCTGATCGTTCTGGGCGAGGAACTGCGCACTGGAAGAATGAAGGCACTCGAAGGTCGAGCGGCCAACGAAACGAAAAGAAAGTAACGATATGAAAACAGGACTAATCAGATTTGAACTCAGCGCTATTGGAATCTTGAACGCTCGATCGCAAAGGCGCGGTCTTCGGTTCTCCCTCTCCCCTTCGGAAGGGGAGAGGGCCGGGGTGAGGGGAAATTTCTTCGAGACTACCTCAGGCTCCACGCTCCACGCTCTCCACGCTCCACGGTCCCTCGCCCGTGGTCTGTGGTCCGTGGCCTGTGGTCTGATGTTTGGCGCGGCCCTGCCAGGGGCCTTTGCTCAAGGCACGGCGTTCACGTATCAGGGGCAGCTTGCCAGCGGCGGCGCGCCCGCAAACGGGAGCTACGATATTACGTTCACCCTGTTCAACACCAATGCCGGCGGTGCCGCCGCCGCGGGGCCGTTGACGAACAGTGCGACGGCTGTGTCGAACGGCCTGTTCACCGTAACGATTGATTTCGGGCCAGGCGTGTTCACGGGCGCCAATTACTGGCTGGAGATGGCCGTGCAAACGAATGGCGGAAGCGGCTTCACCACGCTGGCGCCGCGCCAGGCCATCACGCCAACGCCTTATGCGATTTTTGCCCCGAACGCCGGAAATGCGGCGATGGCCACGACCGCTGCGAGCGCCAATTCAGTCTCCGCTGCGAACATCAGCGGCACCATCCCGATTGCCAGTCTGCCACCCGGATTGCTGACGAATGGCCAGAGCGGGGTGAACCTCAGCGGCGTTTTCAGCGGCAATCTGGCCGGCAACGCGGCGACGGCGGCGCTGGCCAGCAATGTGGTTTCGGGCATCAGTATTACCGGAGCCTTCACCGGTAACGGCGGCGGGTTGACCAATCTTAATGCATCGCAGCTCACCAGCGGCACCATTCCTCTGGCGCAATTGCCGGCGTCCGTGATCACCAATAATGAAACCGGGGTAAGCATAGGCGTGAGCAATCTTTCGGTGTCCGCGACCAACCAGATCGCCCCTTTGAGCGTTCCCCCTCGCGTGCCAGCCGGCGCGGCAACCTCGGTTGCCACGGCCGGTGCGCCATACGGCATCGCGGTATCCGGGCGCTATGCATACGTGGCCAACAGTTCCGCCAACAACCTTCAGGTCTTCGACGTCAGCAACCCATCCAATCCGGTGAACGTCGGCACCGCCAGCACCGGTGTGGATCCCGGCCCTGTTGCCGTGGCCGGGCGCTATGCCTATGTCGTGAACGTAGGCGCCAACAGCCTGCAAATTTTTGACGTTAGCAATCCGTCCAATCCGGTGAGCGTCGGCGCCGTGGGCACCGGCTTCAACTCGGAACCCATCTCTATCGCGGTCTCCGGGCATTATGCTTATGTTGCTCTCCTCGGTAGCAGCAATTTGCAGATTTTTGACGTCAGCAACCCTTCCAATCCGGTGAACGTCGGCACGGTCGGCACCGGCTCGAGCCCCAACTCGGTCGCCGTTTCCGGGCGTTACGCATACGTGGCCAACTCTACGGCCAACAACCTGCAAATCTTTGACGTCAGCAATCCATCCACCCCGGTGAGCGTCGGCGCGGCCGGCTCCGGCTCCAGACCTGTTTCGGTGGCAGTTTCCGGGCGCTATGCTTATGTGGTGAACAATTTCACCAACACGCTCCAAATTTTTGACGTCAGCAATCCGTCCAGCCCGGTGAGCACCGCCACGTTCGCCGCCGGCGCGAATCCGGGTTTCGTGACCGTGGCCGGGCGCTATGCCTATGTCCTCAACCAGGGTCCCAACACGCTCCAAATTATTGACGTGAGCATTCCGTCCAGCCCGGTGAGCCTCGGCACGGTCGGCACCGGCGCCGGTCCCACCGCTGCCGCGGTTTCCGGCCGTTATGCCTATGTCGTTAGCGCGGCCGACAGCACCCTGCGAATTTATGATCTGGGTGGGGCTTATATCCAGCAATTGGAAGCCGGATCTGTGGAAACCGGGACGCTGCAAACCCGCGACTCTGCGGCGGTGGGAAACAATCTGGACGTGCGCGGCGGCTTAACGGTGAGCGGCAGCGCGCGCGTTTCCGGCGGCCTGGGCGCCGACTCCCTCATAGCCTCCAATTTCATCGGCAATGGGGCCGCGTTGACCAATCTCAATGGGGCACAGATCACCTCCGGCACGATTCCTTTGGCGCAATTGCCGGCCGCTGTGCTCACAAATAATGAGACGGGCGTGACGATGACGGTGAGCAACCTTAGCGTTTCGGCCACAAGTCAAATCGCGCCCTTGAGCGTCCCGCCCAATGTGCCGGCCGGGGCGGCCGGCTCGGTGGCCACGGGTTCGGGCCCTCACGGTGTGGCGGTCGCCGGGCGCTATGCGTATGTCGTGAACAGCGGCGCGAATACGATGCAGGTTTTTGACGTAAGCAATCCGACCAATCCGGTGAGCGCAGGCAGTGTGGCAACCGGCTCGGGTCCCGCTTCGGTAGCGGTGGCCGGGCGCTACGCTTATGTCGTGAACACGAACGCAAACACTGTGCAGGTTTTCGACGTGAGTAATCCGTCCCTTCCATCGAATGTCGGTTCGGCAACCACCGGCTCGGGTCCCATTTCCGTCGCGCTCTTGGGGCAGTACGCTTTCGTCGTAAATTCGACCGCCAACACAATTCAAACTATCACTATCAGTTCGACCTCCTCCTTGTCCGCCAGTAGTGCTATTGCCACCGGTTCGGGTCCCGGTTCCATTGCGGTTTCCGGGCGCTATGCGTATGTGGCCAACTACGGCGCCAACACCTTGCAAATTTTCGACCTGAACATCCAGACTATTCCCGTGCTGGCGGGCAGCATTGCCACTGGCTCAGGTCCAAGGTCTGTTGCGGTGGCCGGGCGCTATGTCTATATCGTGAATTTCACCAACGCCACGTTGCAAATTTTCGATGTGAAGAATCCGGCCAGCCCAACCCTGGCCGGCAGCGTGCCAACCGGTTCCGGCCCTTATTCAATCGCGGTGGCCGGGCGCTATGCGTGCGTCGCAAACAACACCGGCAACACCTTGCAAATTTTCGATGTCAGCAATCCGGCCAGCCCGGTGAGCGTAGGCAGCGTGGCAACCGGCTCGGCCCCGACTTCTGTCTCGTTGTCGGGTCGTTATGCATACGTTGTAAACTCCGGGAGTAGCACTCTTCAGATTTTCGATCTGGGCGGAGCCTACATCCAGGGACTCGAAGTCGGCACCGTGGAAGCGGGCACGCTGCAAACGCGCGGGACGGTTGCAGTAGGGAACAACCTGGATGTGCGCGGCGCTTTAGCTGTGAACGGCAGTGCGCGCGTGACCGGCGGCCTCGTTGCTGATTCTGTGCAAGCTAACCTGTTTGCGGGAAACGGCGCAAGTTTAGCCGGTCTCAATGCCTCTTCGATTGCCAGCGGCACACTGGCGCTGGCGCGACTGCCGGGAGTTGTCATCACCAATGGCGAGGCCGGCGCCACCTTGAACTCCCTTTCGGTGTTGAACTCCCTTTCCGTAGGCACAAACCAGACCGCGCCATTGACGGCTACCCCTCACTCCCCGTTTCCCCCGATTCAAGGCCTGAACGCTTTCTTGCAAGCAAACTCCATCGTGGTGTCAGGGCGCTACGCCTATGTTGCGTGCACAGGCCTTAATAAGCTGCAAATCATTGACGTCAGCCAGCCGAGTAGCCCGGTGCTCCTCGGCTCGGCCAGTACCGGCTCGGGTCCGAATTCGATCGCGGTGGCCGGACGCTACGCCTATGTCGTGAACACGAACGACAACACACTGCAAATCTTTGATGTCGGCAATCCGTCCAGTCCGTCAGCCATTGGCTCCGTGGGCACTGGCTCACAACCTCGTTGCGTCACTGTGTCCGGGCGCTACGCCTACGTGGCGATCTCCGGCAACCCCAGCCTGCAAATCTTTGACGTGGGCAACCCGTCCTCTCCGGTCGTTGTCGGCACCTGCTTCTGCGTCGGACCCCCCAGTTGCGTGGTGGTGTCCGGGAGCTATGCATACGTGCTGGATAACGTCAACGCCATCCTGAATGTCCTTGATGTGAGCAACCCATCCAACCCGACGAGCGTCGGTACCATCGCCACCGATCCGGGCCCCTTTTCCGTGGCGGTGTCCGGAATTTATGCTTACGTCGTGAACAATCTGACCAACACTCTGCAGGTTTTCGATGTTAGTCATCCGGGCGCTCCGCGGCCAGTCAGCTCGGCAACCACCGG
>PSRM01000340.1 GCA_003176045.1 Verrucomicrobiota bacterium
CCGTTGGCCGTTTCGTATCGGCGCGCGCGATCTTTCTCGAGGCACTTCATCACGATCCAATCCAGGTCGCCGCGCACTTCCTGTTGCAGCCGACGCAAGGAAGCTTCCTTTAATTCGGATTTCGGATCTCGGATTTCGGATTTGTTCGCGAGTTCCTGCGTGAGCCGGGTCGAAGGTTTGACCGGTTCGACTTCGCGAATCGTGCGGCGCATTTCCTCGAGGCCCGCCGCCAGCAGTTGCTTCTCGTCGAATGGGGTTTTGCTGGTGAGCAGTTCGTAGAGCACCACGCCGAGCGAGTAAATGTCGGTCCGCGTGTCAATGTCGAGGCCGCTCAACTTCGCCTGCTCCGGGCTCATGTAAACCGGCGTGCCGATGAATTGGGCGAACGCAGTGAACACCGTCTTGTCGGTCAGCCGCTGGTCGGAAGTGGCTTTGGCGATGCCGAAATCAATGATCTTCGGCACCGGCACGCCGTCGTGATCGGCGACGAGAATGTTGGATGGTTTGAGGTCGCGGTGGATGATGCCTTTCTGGTGCGCGTGCTGGACGGCCTTGCAAACCTGCACGAACAAATCGAGACGCCGTTGGGTGGAGAGGTTATTTTCGGCGCAGTAAGTGGTGATCTTGATGCCCCGCACCAATTCCATGACGAAGTAGGGCCGGCCCGTGGCGCTGGCGCCGGCTTCGAGCACCCTGGCGATATTGGGATGATCCATCAGCGCCAGGGCCTGCCGCTCAGCCTCGAAACGGGCCACCACGTCCCGCGTGTCCATGCCCAGCTTGATGATCTTGAGCGCGACCTTGCGCACGACCTGCTCGCGTTGCTCGGCCATATAGACCACACCCATCCCGCCCTCGCCGAGTTTCTGGAGCAATTTGTAGGGGCCAATTACCGCGCCCGGCCCTTCCGCCAACCGTTCATCAGCGCCAGGCGTAACGGTGGTTTCCTCGCCGAAGATTTTCTGCCCGCGCTCTGCGTCGCGTAGCATCGCCTCGACGCGTTTATGCAATTCCGCGTCGCCTCCGCAAGCCCTGCTCAGGTACGCGGCCCGCTCGGCTTTGTCGGCGATTTGCCACGCGTTCAGGAAAATGTCATCCAGCGATTCCATCCAACATCAAATGCGTCATGGCACCGCAAGATTACACACCCTGAAGCGAAAAAGCTCTCAAAAAATGATTTTACTTCGAAATTCAGCAGAGGCTGCTTCGAGTTCAGATGCGATTTCCTCCAGGTTTGCGCTCAAGCCGTCATAGCGGTTGAGGATGCGGCCTGAATCGTCCAGCAGAACTATTTGGCTGGAGTGAATGAATCTGCCGGTGGAATCCCAGCGCGCTCCGACGCCCAGAAGCGCAGCTAATTTCTCGGTGGCCTCCGATTGGCCTCGGAGGAGTGTCCATCGCGAGGGAGAAAGGCCCTCAACGCGGCGGTAGCTGCGCAGGGCCGCACATGTGTCCCGCGCCGGGTCCAGGGTCACCAGCAAAAACCCGACGCGCTCTCGAGCGGCAGGCGAAAGGGCGGCTTCGATTCTCTGCATGTCCTGCTTTGTGCGCACGCAGACACCTTCGCAGGTGGAATAAAACATGGAGATTACTCTTATCTCGCCGTTGAGGTCCGCCAGTCGAACCTTTTGGCCGGAATCGGTTTCCCAGGTGGCGTTGAGTTCCGAGATGGATCCGCCCGATGCCTGAGAACCAGTCGAATTACCCTGGCGGCTGCAACAGGCTGAGCCACGTGTTCGTGGAGAGGCGCATCCTGTTAGCAGTACGCAGATTGTCAGCGGCAGCAGGATGAGCCATTGGCGACCAATGCCAACAGGATTTGAACTGTTAATCCCGTAGGGATGAAAGAAAATAGCCCAGCGTTTCAACGCTGGGGTAATGGTCCGACATGGAATAAGTCCCATCAGGGACGGCAGAACCATTTTCTCTGTCGTCCCTACGGGACTCATGACGTTCGATCGCTTGTACCCAGCGTTGAAACGCTGGGCTATTGTCTGTCGTCCCTCCGGGACTGAGGCCGGCCGCATCTGAAAGGTTAGTGCCATTGGAAAAGAATGTCCGCGGGGCGTGGCGGCAGTCTCCAGATGCGCGTGACTCACAGGCTAGCGGCGCACAAAGCTCGTTTTGTGGCCCGCAGCGGTAAAGCCGGTTTCCCAGAGGCCAGGTCCGGCCGGGGCGTGACCGTGGCCGTTGCCATTTTCGCGGCCGTTGTCGGGTCTGGAGCGTACTTCCACCGACGAAGTTGCCAGGACCGTTTTGGAAGAGCTGACCAGGGCGGCCAGTTCCAGGAGAGACTTGCGCATCGCTTCAGCCTCCGCATTGAGTTCCACGGCGGATTCAGATCCTTCGAGCGCCTTCGCGGCGTTGACGCGGGTAATGCGTTCGATTTCGCTGACGGCGCGGTTCAGTTCGTCGTGACTGCGTTTCTGGTCCAGGGAATCGGCGGAGACCTGCGAGGCGAGCTGATCCACTTCCCGCACCGCGGTCACGATGCCATCGAGGACAACTCCCACCTTGGCGCTGGTTTCAACGCTCAGCGCGGTCTTGGCGATGGCGGCTTCGATTTTGTCCGCGGTTTCCTTCGCCGCCCGGGCACTACGCTGGGCAAGATTGCGCACCTCATCCGCAACGACGGCAAAGCCTGTGCCTGCGGCCCCCGCGCGCGCGGCTTCGACAGCAGCGTTGAGGGCGAGAATGTTTGTTTGAAAAGCAATCTCGTCAATGGTTTTCACGATCTTGGCAACCTCATCGGCGGCGCCCTTGGTCGCCTGCATGGCCGTGTTCATGATCTGCATGTCGGCGGCGCCTTTTTCGGCGGCCTCCCGGGCGCGGCGGGCCAAATCTTTGGCCTTGCCGGCATGGTCGGCGTTTCGGCCAGTGACAGTGGCCGTTTCGCCGAGTGTTGCGGAGGTTTCCTCCAGGGCGGCAGCCTGCTTGCTGGTGTCCTCCGCCAGGGAGTGGCTGGCCTCCGTCATTCGGCGCACGACGCTGATGACCTGGCTGGAGCTTTCATCGAACCCGTTGACGATGTGACGCAGGGTCATTCGCACGCTCATGCCGATCAAAAGGGAGACGCACACTGCCGTCAGGACGGCCGCTGCAAGGCCGATGAATATCCCGGTGCGGCCCGCACGGACGGCATCCATGATTCTTAGCGCCGATTCGTCTGTATGGTATTCTTGCGCGGCAGCGGCGGCATCAATGGCCGCGATGTAAGCGTCATAAGCGGGTGTGAGTTGCTGTTCGACGACCTTCATTGCCCCTTTCAAGTCGGCGCGATCGGAGGTGATCACGTTGACCGAGGCTGTGGCGTAAGGCCCCCGGGACTCTTTGATGGTCTGAAGGAGTTGTCCGTCGCGCTCGTTCGAAATGGTCTTTTCGTAACTTTCCGTCAGCACATTGAGCTGCTCAAGATCGCCTTTGATCGAGGCAAGGATTGCGGCGGCTCGATCGGCGTCGTCCGTCAGCCGGTGTTTGAGCGTCAGGAGGTAAATTTCACGCACCTTCGAGCCGATGTTTCGCATGATGCCAACCCCATTGACCGAATTTTTGGTCATCCGATTGGAGTTGGAGCAGATGAACCCGATTCGTTCCAGTTTCAGGTAGTTATAGAACCCCAGCGCCAGCACAATGAGGATCACGCTCGCAAACCCCAGCACTACCCGCGTCCCAATAGTCGTATTCTTCATGGCAATGACTTGGTTACTGAATCTTAATCGGATAGCCCGCGTCGCCGGGCGCTTTGCCATCCACTTTCAACACCTTGACCGAGCTATCGGCATCGCTCGCGCGCAGATAACTGATGGCCCCGGGCGCCGAGGCGACGAACTGTTTCACTGCCCCAGCGCCTGCAAACACCTTGGGCGGCGCCTGGACCGTTCCGGCGAAAGTAGCCTGGAGGAAATACTTCTCATACTCGCTGTCGCTCATTTGGTAAATCCCCTTCAAGGCGGCAGCGCGCTCCGCGCACCCGGTTTCCCGCATACCCACGACATATCTTGCGCCGGCGGAGTCTCTGGTTTTCTGGGATTTGAAGATTTGGGCTAATTCGGCGCTGGTGACATTCTCGAGGGGGCTCGCCGAATTGACGACGATCGCCAGGTAATCGCTTCGCTCCTCGGCGCAGGCTGAAAAACTCGCGAGCAGCGCCAGACAGATCAAAGGCAAAAGTATCCAATGGGCGCATCTTGAATTTACCGTTAGCCGGGACATTTCCCCCAACGCCCGCCGGGTGAGGGCACCCGGCCTACATGTACATAGCGTTGCGCCTGTAGGCCGGATGCCCTCACCCGGCGCTTTGCGCTGACCCATGATGGCCGAAAGTGTTTTATGCATAGGCGGGAGGAGTGGTTAGGTCAGGTTAAAATGTAAAGCACGCTTGCACATTGATACGGCTGGCATCATTGAGGCCGGAATCCACCAGATAATCGTACTGTAACTTGAGGGCGGCGAAGGTGGTGAAATCGTAGCGCAAACCCACACTCGGGCCGTAATGCACTCCGGCATTCACACCGCCGGCCCAATCCAGCGCGTAGAGCAGGTCGTTTTGCATCACATGGTAGTAAGTGAAACGGACGTACGGTGTCAGCGGACCAAACTTGTGCGCCAGTTGAGTGTAGAAAGCCGGATTGCAGTGGGTTTCTCCGCTCGTTGGCTTGTCGAGAATAAGGTAACCCTCGTTCAGAAACTCCCAATCGCCGCGGTTGTAAACGGCGTGCGCGCCGAAAATAAACTGGTCGTAGTTCGGGACTTGGTTGGTGGTGCCGCTGTTGTCGGGTTCGATGTGGTCGTAATAAAGATTCACGCCAAATTGCGTCCCGGGCAGGGCGTCGGGTTTGGCGGTCAAGGCCAGGTTGATGGCTTTGGTGTCCGAAGATGAGAAGACCTGCTGGTTGGCGTTCACGGAATTGGCGGAGTATTCCAGGCCGTTGCCGAGTTCCACGGCATAGTTCAGGTTGAGGCCGCTGGAAGGCACCGCGCCGTGAAGGGAGAGGCCAATCATGTGAATCGGCAGGATGCCGCCCGAATCTTCATACATAAGAAACGTGGGCCGACCGATGGCCGTCTGCAGCCAGGTGCCATGGTGGTAGGTAGTGTTGTAGTAACCGATCGAGGTGTGAAACCGCCCCAGATCTACAATAAACGAATCGTTGAACCGGTGTTCCAGATAAAGGCGCTCGATATCCACTCCCATATCATTATTCGAATCCGCTGCGAGCACGGTTTCACTGACAACGCTGGTGTCTTCAGCCAATTGCGCCTTCAGGAACAAGTCGAATTCGCCCATGTAAAAGGTGTCCTTGATGCCGTAAAAATTCACGCCATAGGGTATGGATCGGACATTGCCCGGGACACTCTGCGGGTGCCGATTATCAGCGGCGAAGTCCAAATCGCCGAACCCATGGAATTGCACGAAGGGATATTTAGCCCTGCTTTCCGCGTTGTCCTTCTCGGCCATACGCGTCCTCAGATCGGCTAGTTCCGATTCATCCTTGTTCAACCGCAGTTGCAATTGACCATCCGGCGCCGCAGCCGCCGTGTTGGACGCCTGCGTAGAGGCCGCCTGTTGCTTGGCGACGAGCTGGCGCAGCTCCTTGATCTCGTTTTCGTCTTTTTCAAGCCGCTCGAGTATCTGCCGCACGAATTCCGGCGAGATCTGGTTTGTGTCGGCCGCGCAGACACCCGGCGCCGCGAGCAGGCAAATCGTCAATGCAAGGACGGCCCGCAGGAAAGAGTTGTTCGCGGCTCGCTTCTGGCGAGCCTTGCTTGCCGTCCCGATCGTAGTAACGAAGGTCATAACATGTCGGTTGAATCTCACGGCCGCATCCACCCATCTTGGTGACTGGACGCGGCTTTCCGATTGATATATCGGAATGGGAAGGCGATGACTTAAGCCCGAACTGAACTGAATTATTCAGGGTGGAGACGAAGTCCAATTTTTGGACAGGCAGTAGTCAGTAGTCCGGAGTCCGGAGCCCGGAGTCCGTGAACCCTAGATTCTGGTATCTGTCCTCTGTTCTCTGTCCTCTGACCTCTGCTCCACGGCGGCAAGAGGTGGGCGGGTAGGGCTTTTCGAGATGAGGGAGGATAGTTGTTCGCCGATTTTGTCCAGGGGCAGGACGCGCTGGGCGGCGCCGAGGCGAATGGCTTCGCGAGGCATGCCGAAGATGACGCAGGTTTCTTCGTTTTGAGCTATGGTGGCGGCGCCGGCTTCGCGCAAGCGCAGCAGGCCTTCGGCGCCATCGGAGCCCATGCCAGTGAGCAGCGCGGCGGCAACGTGCGGCCCGGCGCCGGCGCGGACAGCGGACTTGAAAAGGATGTCCACAGAGGGGCGCTGAAAATGAACTTGTGGCCCCTCGTTGAGTTCGACGGTGTATTGGGAGCCCTGCCATTTGACCAGCATGTGCCATCCTCCGGGCGCAATGAGCGCAAGTCCGGGCTTCACAACGTCTCCGGTCTTTGCCTCGCGCACCTCCATGGGACAGACTTTATTCAGGCGGTCGGCCAGCGCTTTGGAAAAATAAGGCGGGATGTGTTGAACGATGCAAATGCCGGGCAGACCGGGCTGCATCGAGGCCAACACGGCTTTGAGCGCCTCGGTGCCGCCGGCGGAAGCGCCGATCAAAATGAGTTTGCGCGGTGAAAACACTTGCCGATCAAGCGAAGGGGCGGGCCTGGCCACAGCCGCGGGTGTTTGGATTGCAGCTTCATCCCGAGTTTGTCGAAGTCTCGCGCCGGCGGCGGCAATGATTTTGTCAGCCAACCGCCTTCCATCGAGACGAGGCGCCTGTGATCCGGTGGGTTTTTCCATGACGTCAACTGCGCCTAAGTGCAGCGCTTCCAGCGCCTTTTCCGATCCTGCCTTGGTCAGCGAACTAATGATGACTACCGGCATGGGCCGGTGTTTCATGATGGCTTTGAGGAAGGTGAGGCCATCCATGCGCGGCATTTCGATGTCGAGGGTGATGATATCGGGGCGGAGTTCGAGGATTTTATCGCGAGCGGCGTAGGCATCGGCGGCCTGGCCGACGATCTGGATTTGCTGAAAGGGCGCGAGGCTGCTGATGATGGCCTTGCGAGCCAGGGTGGAGTCGTCCACCACCAGAAGCCGTACGGGTTTGTTGTTGGTGCTCACGATTACTTCTGGTAGATGCTGGGCCGGAGGCAACGCACGGGAACATTCAGGCCGTTGAGGCTTTCGGAGTGGCCGACTATCAAGTAGCCGCCCTGGACCAGGGCTCGGCAAAGCCGGGTCACCACGCGCTCCTGCGTGGGGCGATCGAAATAAATCATCACGTTGCGGCAGAGGATGGCGTGGAATGGATGAGGGTGCGCGTATTCCTCCATCAGATTGAGTTTTCGAAACTGGATGTGGTCGGCAACCGAGCGTTTGATACGGTAGTGTCCGGTCCAGTGGCCAGTTCCGCGTTGGAAGTATTTTCTGAGCCAATCGGCCCGAAGGCCGGTCACGCGAGCGTCGGAGTAAACGCCGAGGCGCGCCTTATCCAGCGCGCTGGTGGAAATATCTGAAGCGGTCAGTTGCCAGAGCCAGCCGGAGGCGCGCGGGAAAAACTCGCTGAGATAAAAGCCCATCGAGTAGGCTTCCTCGCCGGAAGAACAGGCCGCGCTCCAGATGCGGATCGTGCGCTCGCCGCGGGCCAGCAACTGGGGCAAGCCCTCTGCGGCCAGGAATTGGAAATGGTCCGCTTCGCGCAGAAAGTTGGTGAAGTTGGTCGTCAGGGCGTCCACAACCTGCGTCAGTTCCTCTTCCCCGGCGCGCACGCGCAGAAACCTGCAGTATTCCGGCAGGGTGGCGAAGCCGTGCAACCGGATGCGTTTGCCAAGCCGGGCCTTGATCAGCGTTTCTTTGTCCTTGTTCAGCTTAATGCCGGAACGGGCGTGGACGAGTTCGCTGATGTAGCGGCAGGCCTCGGTTTCGGGAGTATTCATCAGGCGGCGGCCTCCAGGGGCGACGCATCGGGGTGTACCAGGGCCTGGGGATCCAGAATGAGGCTAACGCAACCATCGCCGAGGATGGCTGCGCCTGCCACGAATCGGCTTTGGCGGATGGTTTCCCCGAGGGTTTTGATGACCACCTCCTGTTTGCCAATTAAACGGTCCACGAAAATGCACCGCGCGGCCCCACCGGACTCGACCACAACCACCAGACCATCCGCAAGATGACTGGATGTCGGCGTGATTCCCAATTCCTGGTAGAGGCGCAGCAGGGGTCTGAGTCGCCCGCGCACCTGGATCATCTCGCCGCGGCCTTGAATGGTGTGAACCATGGTTGCGGAGGGGCGAAAGGATTCGGACACCGAAAGAGTAGGGATGATGTAACGCTGCTCACCAATCGCGACAACCAATCCATCAATGATGGCCATCGTGAGCGGCAGGAAGATCTTGAAAGTTGAGCCCTGGCCGGAAGTAGATGCTATTTCAATTTTTCCGCGAAGCTTCTCGATGTTGCGTTGAACGACATCCATCCCAACCCCCCGGCCGGAAAGGTCCGACACTAGCTCGGCGGTGGAAAGGCCTGCGGCAAAAATCAGACTGAAGACTTCGTTGTCCGAGAGCGGTTCGCCGCTTTTGACGAGGCCGCGTTGGATGGCTTTGGCGAGGATGCGTTCGCGATCGAGCCCGTTCCCATCATCCTTGACCTCGATCACAATGCTGCCGCCTTGATGGTAGGCGCTCAACCAGATCCTGCCGCGGGCAGGTTTACCCCGTTCCAGCCGCATTTCAGGCCGTTCGATGCCATGATCAATCGCGTTGCGGATCATATGGACGAGTGGGTCGCTGATTTCCTCGACAATCGTTCGGTCCAACTCCGTTTCCTCGCCGGTGATAACCAGCTCAACCTGCTTGTCCAGCCTTGCGGTGAGGTCCCGAACGAGGCGATTCATCTTTTGAAAAGCAGGGCGGATGGGAACCATGCGAACGGACATCGCAATGCGCTGCAAATCCTTGGTGATGCGGCAGAAGTTGGAGAGGTCGCGCGTGAGTTGTTCGCTTTTGACGGTGGCGAGGTCATCGCTTTGCACCACCAATGATTGGGCGATAACCATCTCCCCGACCAAATCCATGAGGCTGTCGAGTTTTTGAGTGTCCACCTTCACGGTATTGGCGGGTGCTTGTGGTTTGGAATTTGTAGGGGACAGCGTAAGGAGTCCCGTTCTGCCGTCGTGTTCGGAAAGAGGACTTCTGCCCAGGAACGGCTCTCCCGAGAAAGACCCCTCACCCCGGCCCTCTCCCCTTCCGAAGGGGAG